>NZ_CP049801.1:324640-649280 GCF_011578045.1 Acinetobacter shaoyimingii | reverse complement strand
GAATTTCTTGCCACCTTTGAGTACGCCTGCGGTTTCTAGTTCAAAACCTGATTGCTCGGTAAGGTCACGATAAAATTCTAAAATCTCTCTGGGTTGGACTTCCTGAAAGCGTTGACTGACGACGGACAGTGGTGCATGAGTATCAGAACGATACAAAACTCGTTGTTCTTCATAAGGCATGATAATGCTTTGCCCTCGTTCATTTTGAGCCATATAACTGACATTGGATGATTCGATCCGCCAGTCCATACCTGCTTGTTGTGCCCAGACTTCTATCGGTTGGTTTTGGGTGAGTTGGTTGCCGAGCCCATGCCAAGGGGTTTCCCCGACATACGCCATTTGTTCTAATTGATGTGCCATGATGGTATTCCTTTTAATGTACTTCAACCTGCATGAAGCAAGCTTGATGGGAATTTCTGAGTACAGCTTTGGCAATAACACAAAGACTGCTGTGGCAGTGTGGGTTGCTCAGTGACAGCATTGATCAGCCCACCGATTACTGTGCCTGCTACGCCACCAACCAATGGAGGCAAGTTAAAAGACTTTGCCACTGTCGCACCAAGTGCGCCTAAGGTTGCAGGAGACACTACTTGTGCAAGGGCTGTACTAGACTGCTGATTCATTTCAATCACTACGATTTCTGCTGATTGGCAAAAGGGGCATTTCAAGCTCATCGCCAAACTCCTCATTCAGATAATAAAAAAGGCCTACACGAATGTAGACCTTGTTTCCATGTGCCCTGAAAAGAGCTTCATGATTCTCATGAGGATGTTATGTATCTGAAATTATTTAGAATCATTACTAGAGAACTCTATTCTTCTACGGTTTTTAGAATTAAACTGCCCTGTACCAAAACTACGCATATTGGTTGAATCCTTCACCCTCGGATGTTGTTGTTCTTTTTCTTCATTGACGAGATAAGGGACAATATAGTTAAGAAAGTTATAGACTTCATTCGCATTATTACGATGAATCATACCTACTCCCAATGTCCCCATTGCTTCAAATTTAGCCTTATAATCTGAATGATTACAGTTAAAAATATAACCACACCCATGAGTAATCTGCTCCCAGCACTGACCTACCCACTCCCCTAATGCATAATCTCTGTGATGTTCATTTCCATCGTACATAAGCAATAAATGGCAGTGATAACCTTTAGTTATCCCATGCTCTAAAGCCCATGCATAACCATATAAATGACTAAAGCAAGTGTCCTGATCTGCAATTCGACGAAGCATTATGTCTAAGGCTAGATTAAATGCCTGAATGTTATATAAGGCTTGATATTCTTTCTTGATAGACAAATCCACTCGAACAACCAGTGTTCTCGCATAATGATGAATAAGTGTATATGTATAGTCGAATAGGCTTTGCTGATTCTTTAATTCACGTTGTTGATAGTTCATCAATTGTTGTTGTATACAACCAGATAATGACTGGATGTAAGTCAAAATATGCCAAACAATCATCTCATCAAAATTGGTGATAGAGCCATAATTTCCCTGTGGCATCAGACTTAAGGTGTAATCAATGATCTTCACAACCTCAATAAATATCAGTACTGAATTACAATAGGAAAAATCTGCATTGTAGATTGGCTTAAACGACGGAACTAATTTTTGTAGGTCTATCATCAGGTTTTGATGATATAAATCATAACTACCTAAGCAAACCTCTTGAATGAAATGATCTACTGCTGCCAGCACTTCTGCTTCATGGTAAAGCTGATCGTATTGAATATTCTGGTACATTTGGTTTCTCTTGACATGTTAAGGTTCATATCTAAGAGATAGATGTAAATTTATACTGATCATGATTCTCTAACAGGATGTTGTGATCATCCTGCTTAGCTGAATATGTTTATAGACTTTGGAACATACTATAGGGTTAGTTCTGAATATTTTAACACTATGTCATTGATACATGGTCTATAGCCCATTTGAGTATGGGCTATACCATGTTAGGTGAATCATACATCTACTCAGTTATATAAGGTTTTGTTTCTAATTAATATATTACTCTTTAGTTAATAATATATATTACCTGTTAAGCGAGTTCCTACGATCTAACGATTGCACCATAAGACCATACAACGATAACAACCAAAATATGGTAATGGTGCAGAAGCTAAAGTTACGCCAGACTTTGTTTTTTAGAAAGACTTCCTCTAAACACCCTATATATTCGTTTTCCTTTAGCTTGCATCTCTGGATCGCCCCTAGATTGCTCCTCCGAAATCATCGCTATAGCTTTAAGGTAAAGCTGCAGCTCAAACGGACAATAATAAAATTCAGACAGTACAATATAAGAGATAGCATGCTCACAAATGAGCTTTTTCATATTTTGATTATTTTTACCAACCTCTAAAAATCGAGAGTTCAATTTTTTATGTGACCAAGCAACAGGCAACTGAACTGTTTCAAATCTAATCGCATCTGTTCCTTTAAATTGATAAATATCTTTATCTCTAATTTTACTGAAATAAATATTCTCCCAGTAATAACTAATATCCTCAATCCATTCTTCTGCTTCAATGCCAATATCAGGCACAATAAACATAATTCTGAAACATAAACGATTATTTTCTGCTAAATCCCAAAAACCCATATATCCCGAAATCTGAGCGAGCTGTCTGTACCCCCTTATCGAATTCATAAAGTCTTTTTTTAGATTGATGAAAGTAATATCTTTTAATTTCTGCTGACCGTGAACAAGGAATTCAATGACAAAAATAAAGCTTTTAGCACTCAAACTCATTACTTCATTAAAATAATCACAATATTCATGATATTTTTTAACAGCCTTATTTTCATCGTTTTTTCTTTTTGTGAATTCATCATGTCCTCTAAACCTATATAAAAACTCATTTAGATATGCAACATTTTCAACTGAAATTTCGCTGAATTTTGAAGAAAAGAAACTTGCTGGCAATAGCTTAAACTCAACAGGCTTATTCCTCTGATTCAAAGTTGGTTGCAGTTTTTCGCACAGACTCTCTAATTTTTCATTTTTTATATGTAGATCGAGAACATCGTAAAATAACTCAACTCGGGGCGTCGACTCAAATAAATTTACTTTTCTACTCTCCCCATCAATGTTCATATACTTCGTATTTTTCAAACCAAAATCATAAGTCAAAAACTCGAAAGGATAAAATTTATACGCATAAATTGGGGGATAAAACTTATTCCAAGTCACTATAAAATACTGTCCTTTAATTTTATCCAACGATCTAATGAACAATATTAATTCCAGCAAAATCCTCAGATCGAGCTCTTGTCTTCGCTCAAGTAGTCCATTTCGAGTCAGGTCCTGATCGAGACTTATAAATATATTTTTAATTATTTTATCAGAGAAAGAAACCAAACCCATTGAATTACCTTTGTTTTATACTTAAATTAAGATTGAATTTGTAGAATATAATACCTAAGTATAAGCTTAAAAAACCTATATTTATAAATACAGTGATAATGTATTCAGAATAAAATTTCACTCAACAACTCAGGCTGGGTTCTTAACTCATGGATAATAGTTTCAGCGATATACCCACCGCTATACGGCATTTTATAACCAAATTTTTCCATCTCTTTAGATGGATATTTTGCCTTAACGATCTGATTTAAGTTTTTAATTTCCTGATGTAATTTTTCGATTTTTTTAACCATTGATGCAGGTGGGGTTTTTCTTCTGACAATTTTTCGTTCATCATTCTCTACCACTGTCTCCGATGGATTACTTTGCTCTAAATCCTTTAACTTTACTTGCTTAATTGCAAGTTCAGACTCTAGCCATTGAACATCGTAGACCTCAAAGGCTTTGACTAAATCATCAAGAATAAAATTAATAGCCTGATTCAAGTTACTCCATTTACCATTCTGAGCCACATTCTCCTTTAAAATACGATATAGAATTTCTCTCCTTGGATATAAATGTCTTTCATAGCGTGCTTTAACTGCCAGAATTCCCTTTGCACTTCGAGCTAGTTTTTTATTTTGTATAAAATCAATTGCACCTAAAGTACCCACATACAAAATTAAAAGATCAGAATATTGTCTTTTAAAAAGGTGAGTAGACATACCATCCACACTCAGCCTTAACTTATTAATCTTTATTAAAAGCTCAGAAATTTGAGACGGATTAAAAGGAACTGAAACAACCTCCCCCATCATTTCAGCAAAAGCAATCCTCTCCTCATTGAATGTGAAATCATTCTGTTGCATTCTTTTTATGAGTTTTTCTGCATCTGCTGTAAACAATGAATTTTCAGCTTTAATTGACTCATTGACCAAATCACACTGATAGTAATAGCAAAAATTTAACCACACATCGTGTTCAAACAAATCCAAGTCTAATATTTTTATAGAAACCATAAATCATTAAAATACAATAATTTGAATAGCATAATACTAATGTATTTTTAAACAGAAGTATTACTCTAATTTTATAATTATTTTGAACCTAAACTGAATCCATCGAGATAGCAGTTAGATTCCACCCATGAATATCGCTTTAAAAATTTCCACATCCGACTACTTATTTATGAGGTATCGCTCTATGACAGTAGAGCTGATGACCGTCATCGCAGACTATTATCCTCACCTTAGTAAAGCTGAAGCATTAAGAAAGGCAAATAATCAAGATTACCCCTTCTCTGTATTTAAAATAGATCAAAGTAAACGTGCACCCTTTCTAGTACACGTTAAAGATCTGGCAGATGTTCTAGACAAAAAGTATTCCGAAGCTTCCAAAGATTATGCTACGTTTCATCAATGAGGCGTAGCACCTCTTCAAACTGTATAACATCTCTTCTTGCCTTCACTGATACATATCGCTGTAAACTACTCCAGGAATCATGCAAACTCACTTTCTGAATTTCAGGAATAGTCATACTTTGTTCAGCTAATCGTGTACAGCCTTCATGTCTCAAATCATGAAATCGTAAATCTTCAATCCCCAACATTTTGCAGGCTTCTCTAAATTCTTTACCCAAACTCTTGGGATTCAAAGGCAATAATAAATTTTCATCATGCCCAAGCTTTAGCATCCGCTCTCGAACATCTGGAAGCATTAATCTCTTAATAATTTCCTTACAAGGGTCAAGAACTTCAAACAATTTATGGTTGCCTTTTGAACCATTTGGGTTCTTTAAATCATGCACTTTCCATGTGGAATGATGCCGATCATAATCACGTAAAAAAAGTCTCGTTAACTCAGCTTCGCGTCTACATGAAAAAATAGCAAACCACATAATCAAATGCATTGGATACTTAGAACCGTAACGATTTAACTTCCAGCGTTCTGAGAAATACTTCGTCAAAGCAATCAATTCTTCTCTTGACGGCAATCTATCCCTTTTTTGACTAGAGGATATTTGACGTGTTTTTCTTAACTGAGCTGTAGCCTTATCAAATCCATTTAAATCAATATCCATTTCCCACATTACAGCTGCATGAGAAAGTACACCACGAATGTGTAAGAGTTCATGTTGTTGAGTACTACTTGAGATAGGTTCGAGCTTAAGATATGGGAGTCCTGCCCTTCTCAACGCAACATGCTCAGCTAAATGTACTGATTTTATTTTTGTGATAATATTGCGCGCGATTGGCAGCTTCTTGATTAAGAGCAGAGAATAGTGTTTCGTTCTTCCGTATTCACTCCCGACTTCATCCAAATATTTATCTATAGCATCGGATAAGGTGAGATCAATCAGCTTTTCCTTGCCAAGCAAAATATCTGGATTTTCTTGGATTTCGACTTCTCTCTTCTTAAGCCAATTCTCAGCCATCTTTTTTGAATGAAATGTTTTACTTTCAGAAAAAGTAGGAAAGCCCTTTCGATTTATTCGAATTGCAGCACGATAGTTAACTTTACCATCTGCCCCCTTCCTTGCTGTAATTGACCCCATAATTTACACCAAAAGATATTTTTTTCATTATGGTGTAAAATTTGGTGTAAATGCAAATTGATTAACCCACCTAAATATAGATTCAAACAGATTCTCGCAGATTGCAGAATATAGATTAAAGGTATGATTTTTAATGACTATCAACAAAAACATTGAAAACACTCAATCTCCGAGAATCAGCGTTGCACCGATGATGGATTGGACAACGCGCGACTACCGTTTTTTTGCCCGCTTATTTAATCCAAATGTCATTCTCTATACCGAAATGGTGACCACTGGCGCCATTATTCATGGCGGTGCAAATCGACATTTGGACTACAACAACGAAGAACATCCGATCGTGTTACAACTGGGTGGTTCAAATCCTAAAGACTTAGCCACTTGTAGCAAAATGGCACAAGATTGGGGCTATGACGAAGTCAACTTAAATGTTGGCTGTCCAAGTGATCGCGTACAAAACAATAAAATTGGCGCATGCTTGATGGCAGAACCCGATTTGGTCGCTGAATGTATTAGCGAGATGCGTCATGCTGTGGATATTCCAGTCACCGTAAAACACCGCATTGGCATTGATGACATGCAATCTTATGAAGAGATGCTGCATTTTGTCGATACTGTGGCAAAAACAGGTTGCAACAATTTTATCGTACATGCCCGAATTGCATTGCTCCAAGGTTTGTCCCCTAAAGAAAACCGTGATGTGCCACCCCTCCGTTATGAAGATGTATATCGTCTCAAACAAGAACGACCAAATTTATTGATTGAGATGAATGGTGGTATTAAAACTTTTGCGGAAACTCAAGAACATTTAAAACATGTCGATGGTGTGATGATTGGTCGTGAGGCTTATCATAATCCGTATTTGTTGGCTGAACTGGGTCAACTTTGGAATTTAGAAGCACCGAATCGTTTTGATATTATGGATCAGATGATGCCGTATATTGCGAAACGTATGCAAGAAGGCGCGCCACTGTCGATTATCACACGTCATATTTTGGGCTTATTCCAAAACTTACCCGGTGCACGTAAATGGCGTCAGGCGTTGAGTGGTGGTAATGCCAAAACCTTCTCAGATGTTGAAAATGCCATTAGCAATATTAAAGACGCGATGCAACGCACAGAAGATTATTTAAGAGAAAGTCAGCTTAAAGCCAGTTTAGAACAAACAGATTAAATTTAACTAAATCAATAAAGCCCTAAATTTTGGGGCTTTTTTTTATGTATACGCTAAGAAATCTCTAAAATCATACCGACATATCATGACGAATATTGCTCGACTGCTACACAAGTACAATCGCATCCGTTATTCACAAAAAGAATCATTTCTAAGCTCAATCAGACTTATCTCTAATTCATATAAGTTTATAATTAAAATTCAATAAGGAAAAATGAAGAGACTACTTTGAAAAATAATCTATTGCTTATCTCTGTGATATGTTCTGTTGCTGGTTTAACGGCATGTGAGACAACAAAACAAAATCAAGAAGAATTAAAACCACGTATTGGTATGCCCAATCCAGCGAGCGCTTATTGTGTTGAACAAGGTGGTACGCTCAGTATTAAAAAAGATGCTGATGGAGGTGAACGTGGTATTTGTACACTTGCCAATGGTCAACAAGTCGATGAATGGGACTTTTTCCGTAAAGCAAATGGGAAATGATTTAAATCAATCCACGCACTCATTCAAATCAATATTTGCTTGTTGGTCGTTGACAATTTGCTCGCATATTTAAGATTTCTGTAAATTTTAAAGCCCCTATTTTGGGGGCTTTTTATTGAGTTGAAACAATTTAATAATATAAATTGGGAATAAAATAATATGAACTGCTTTCATTGTTATTGTTTTTTCATTGCCTACGCCACCATTATATCGACAACATCTTCGATAATCTTTCAAAAGCAAAACAACGCACTTATTTAAAGCCAATGAACTATGAACAATGGATTTACTTTAACTTAGTAACATTTACCAATGCCCCGTAGTCAGGGGTGTTGGTACTTTTATTTTGAAAGAGCGGCTTTATGAGCGAGCAAATCTAATTTCTTCAAAACTTCCGAAACAGCCACCATTGCAAAGCTCGATGTAACAACCACGGCTGAACCATAGCCACCACAGCGCAAGCCTGCGCTTGGACAAACTTCCGCACTGGAAAATGGGTTATCAATTGAATATACACACGTAATCCCAAACTTCTCTTTTGGCTTTTTACAGATACCTTTTGAACGTAACTGAGTTCGTAATTTTGCCAGCATCGGATCTTGTTCAGTTTTAGATAAATCTGCCACTCGAATTTTTAAAGGATCTAATTTTCCACCTGCCCCACCAGATACAATCAAAGGAATCTTATTAAAACGGCAATGCAACATCAGTGCGAATTTTGCTTTTACATCATCAATGCAATCTAAAATAAGATCTGGACGAGGTTCTAAAATTTCAGCGACATTGTCTGGTGTTAAATAATCATCAATTAAATTGATTTTAATTCGAGGATTAATCTGACGACAACGTTCAGCCATCACCTCAATTTTTTCATGACCTAAAGTTGAGGTCATCGCAGGTAATTGACGGTTAATATTAGAGGCAGCAACCACATCCATATCCACCAAAGTCAGCTCACCTATACCTGATCGTGCCAAAGCTTCAACCGCCCAAGAGCCGACACCACCAATTCCGATCACCATCACATGGCTTTTTTCATAATAATTAAACGAGTCTTCCCCATAAATTTTAGCTACACCTGCGAAACGGCGGTCATATTCATCATCTTGGAGAAGTTCGGTCATTGCTTAACATCTAAATCGAAAACAGAATGGTTATTTTAACAAATTCAGATCATCAAAGGATGATTAATCGATGCTTTAAAATCAGGGAATGGGTATAGACAGTGGTTTCCCTTTTTCCAACATGAAAGTCTTTACATCATTTATGTGTTGCTGATCTGAAACAGTAGAATAGTGATATTGCATCTCCCATTTATAAGGTTTCTTATAACGAATATTGAGTACTAAATTTTCTTCATCGTGGCATTTTCCTTCACCGCTCTTTTTATAATCTTCTTCAGAGAAGCATGCTCGAATCATGCGATAGACCGAAAATGGAATATTTTGAAATATCAATTTTGGTTTTTGTTGAGGAATCAATTCAAAGAAATCTGCAACCTCCTCATGCATCCCACCACCCGAATAGGTTTCATAAAAGCGTTGGATCATTGCAATCGCATAATTTTTTTCAGTAATTGGAAATAAGGCTGGATATATAAATTTTTTATCTGGTGGGTTAACTTCTTCATCCACTGTCCAATTGGTACTGACTTTCTTGGGCGTATAGCTTGAAAAATCCCACTGATTTAAAACTTTATAGCTTTGCTTGTATTGTTCAAGTTGATACAGTTTTAAATTGGAAATTAAATAGTATTGATTTGCATGTTGAGGAACTTGATATAAAGCCCAAGTGGGTTTATCACGACATTGATCTGGAATTAAATTGCATAAAACTGTGCGTTTTTTCGTGGTCATTTCTTGTTTTTTAAATGTTAATGCTTGTGGCACAGCCCAGACTAAACTAGGCAAACATAATATTAAACTGATCAGCGGAATTTTTATTTTCATGTGTTATGGTTATCCGTACTTATTTTTTTATTTTACATGAAAAAGCCTTACACAAAGGTAAGACTTTCTCAATATTCATTTAGACTCAAGCAAATTTATACTGACATTGTTCGATCTTAATGACGAATTAAATTCCGAAGCACATAATGCAAAATACCACCTGCTTTGAAATATTCGATTTCGTTTAAAGTATCAATTCGGCATAACACTTTAAATTGATCAACGCTTCCATCTTGACGTTTCACTTCAACATCCAAAGTCTGTAATGGTCGAATATCATCCGATAAACCTAAAATGGAAAGCTGCTCATGCCCCGTCAAATTTAAACTTTGACGATTTTGACCATCTATAAATTGAAGCGGCAACACGCCCATACCGACCAAATTCGAACGATGAATTCGCTCAAAGCTTTCAGCAATGACCGCTTTAATACCCAGTAGATTGGTCCCTTTTGCCGCCCAATCTCGTGAAGAGCCCGTACCATATTCCTTACCTGCCACAATCACCAATGGCGTCTGATCTTTTTGATACAGCATTGAGGCATCGTAGATCGATAACTTCTCGCCACTTGGAATGTAAATCGTGTTGCCCCCTTCTTCGCCACCCAACATTTCATTCTTAATACGAATATTGGCGAAAGTCCCACGCATCATCACTTCATGATTACCACGGCGTGAACCATAAGAGTTAAATTCTTCAGGTTGAACACCTTTTTCTTGCAAGTAACGTCCTGCTGGACTATTGGCCTTAATATTCCCTGCTGGTGAAATATGATCAGTGGTCACTGAATCACCCAGTACCGCCAAAATATTGGCATCAATAATTGGGCGAATAGGCTTTTCAGGTTGATCAATTTCATCAAAAAATGGTGGGTGACGAATATAGGTCGAATGCTCATCCCATTCATAAGTCTGACTTTGTGGAATTTGAATGGCTTGCCAAGTGGCATCACCATCAAACACCGATGCATATTCACGATTAAACATCGAGGTCTGAACACTCGTTAAAGCCTGCTGAATTTCTTCAGGACTTGGCCAAATATCACTTAAATAAACAGGATGTCCATGCGGATCCATACCTAAAGGCTCAGATGTAATATCGACTCGAATTGACCCGACTAAACCAAAAGCAATCACCAAAGGCGGTGAAGCCAGCCAGTTCGTTTTAACCAAGGGATGCACTCGACCTTCAAAGTTGCGGTTACCTGATAGCACCGATGCCACATTTAAATCATAGCTTTGAATGGCATCCTCCACAGGTTCTGGCAGTGGTCCTGAGTTACCAATACAGGTGGTACAACCATAACCGACGAGGTTATAACCCAATTCATCTAGATACGGCGTTAAACCTGCCTTCAGTAAATAATCGGTCACCACTTTAGAACCTGGCGCAAGTGAGCTTTTCACCCAAGGTTTACGCTTAAGTCCTTTTTCAACCGCCTTTTTCGCCAGCAAACCTGCGGCTAACATTACACTTGGATTCGACGTATTGGTACACGAGGTAATGGCTGAAATCACCACATCACCATGAACCAATGGATAGTGTTTTCCGTCAATTACACAATGCGGCTCGTTGTTTCGAATCGTAGATTGTTTTGAATCCACTGCCGCACCTGCACCACCTTCATTGATCAAACGCTCTTGCTCTGATTTTGCTGGTTTTAAATCAAGTTCTATCAAGGCTTGAAACGTTTTAGGTACATCTTCTAAGTTAACACGGTCTTGCGGGCGTTTCGGACCAGCCACACTCGCCACAACACTGTCCATATCTAGACTTAAAGTATCGGTAAAAACAGGTTCATCGCCTGCGTTTCGCCATAGACCTTGCTCTTTGCAATAGGCCTCAACCAATTCAATACGTTCTGGTTGTCGTCCAGTGAGCCTTAAATATCCCAAGGTAATGTCATCAACAGGGAAAAAGCCACAGGTTGCACCATATTCTGGTGCCATATTGGCAATGGTTGCCCGATCTGCAAGAGGTAAAGACGATAAACCATCGCCATAAAATTCGACAAATTTACCCACTACACCCTTCTGTCGAAGCATCTGGGTAATGGTGAGTACCAAATCTGTAGCAGTAATTCCTGGACGTAATGCACCTGTCAATTTAAAACCAATCACTTCAGGAATCAGCATCGAAATCGGCTGTCCCAGCATAGCCGCTTCAGCTTCAATGCCACCAACACCCCAACCTAGAACACCCAAGCCATTGATCATGGTTGTGTGCGAATCTGTACCAACTAAGGTATCTGGAAAAGCAAAAGTTTGACCATCACTTTCACCGAGCCAGACTGCTTGTGCTAAATATTCCAGATTGACCTGATGACAAATCCCTGTTCCAGGTGGAACGACACTAAAATTATCAAATGCCGACTGCCCCCATCGGAGGAATTGGTAACGCTCACCATTACGATGCATTTCAATTTCGACATTTTCACCAAATGCCTGAGAAGTCGCAAAATGATCAACCATCACCGAATGGTCAATCACAAGATCTACAGGTGATAAAGGATTAATCCTTTCAGGGTCCCCCCCTGCTTTGGCAACGGCTGCTCGCATTGCGGCTAAATCCACAACAGCTGGCACGCCCGTAAAATCCTGCATGAGCACGCGTGCAGGACGATACTGAATTTCTTGATCGGACCTTCTCGTCTTTTGCCATTCAACCAGGGCTTGAATATGATCAGTCTTAACAGTGAGATCATCTTCAAAACGCAGTAGGTTTTCCAATAACACCTTCAAAGATTTTGGCAATTTAGAAAGATCACCTAAGTGATTCTGAGCGTCTTTCAAACTAAATATTTGATAGCGGTTAGATGATGTCTGTAATGTTTTCAAACTGTTAAAACGATTGAGTTGACTGTACTGGGCCATAGGTAAATCCTCCGGCGTCATCAAATTATTATGAAGTGAGTCTTTAATTACTCTATGCTGAATTATTTTTTTGAATGTTATGAATTGGTTAATTTCTAACTTTATTTTTTATAGTACTCGATCATCGCCTTATGGAATGATCATATTCTTACTATTGGAGTAATCTCCACATGACCTATTGATTAAGCATTTAAATGTAAAGCATCCAAGGAGTTTTGCCAAAGTAGTTGTGCAAGTATGCATTGATCTTGATTTAAGCTCTGCGCCAGACCTTCTAACACATAGGGCAAATTCACAGGGGTATTACGCGTACGATGTTCATGTGAGGTTTGGCAACATAATGGTGTCATATCTGGACAATCAGTTTCCAAAACTAAATGTTCAGCCCCTACAGCTTGAACCACCGCATGCAACTTTTTTGCTTGAGGATTGGTGATTTGCCCAGTAATACCAATTTTAAAACCAAGCTTAATAAAAGCTCGCGCTTCTTCAACGCCTCCACTAAATGCATGTGCAATTCCACCCTGCTGAAAATGATGTTTTTTCAATAGCGCTAAAACGTCTGCATGCGATTTTCGAATATGTAATAAAATTGGACGCTGATAATGCGTAGCAAGTTCAATTTGAGCGGAAAAAAATTGTTTTTGCTTTTGTAAAAGTTCAGGTTGTTTATGTACTTTTAAAAAAGTATCTAAACCAATTTCACCTATGGCCACACAGTGCTCAGTTTTTAAAATCTGCTCAAGATCCGCTAAATGCTGCTCTTGATGTTGTTCAATATAAAACGGATGTAAGCCAGGGGCTAAATAACTTTGTGGTGCGTTGTGCAACGCATTTAAAACATGATGCGTGTCAATCAGCGTTTTAAAACGATCCTGTGTAAAACCAATTAAAATCAGTTTCTCTACGCCAACGGCTTTGGCTTGATACGCCAATGACTCTCGATCATGATCGAAGTCAGAAACATCAAAATGTGTATGCGTATCAAACAAAGCCAATTTAGACATGAACACGTCTTCTATTTTGAAGCCTGATGAGCAACTGGAGCAGATGCGCCTTGTTGAGTCAGCTGAACATCCTTCGGTAAATATTCAGATTTGATAATGCCATTTAACTGCTCATATGGAATAGTCAAACGTGGTAAACCCACAACGTAGGGACCAATTTCATATTCAGCATATTGAAGGATTAAGCCTTTTTTACCCAAATAATAATTATTACTTAAGCTAAACTTCCAAGCCTGTTCATATTCATCAATATTTTCTGCCAATTTGGCATCTTTAACCCAAGTTTTAAACTGGTCATGTGCCAAAGAGAACAGTTTTTGTTTTTGATTCGGTTGAATAATTTCATCCAATTGCACTTGTTTTTGATGTTTTAAATCAAAATTATAATAGGTCTGTGATGATGAACCATGTGCCCCACCCAAGTAACTACTGGTATTGAGCACCACTGTAGCCAACGGTTCTTGGGAGTTTAAAATCTTTGGACTAATACTTAAACTGATTTGCGAACTTGCACCTAAGTTTTTCAGCTCTTTATCCAATGCAATAAACTGATCGACATAAGGTTGAACTTGTAGTCCTAGAAGCTGCGCTGGAGTTAAATTTGCAACAGCATCGCTGGCCGTCTGTGATTGATCTGCCGATTGAGTGGCTTTATTGCTCATCTCTTTGGCTTTGGCTTGATCTGTAATTTCTAAAATTTGTTGCAAACGGCTCATGATGGCCTGATCAATCATATTGTCTAAAACAAATTGGTTGGTATGCAAACGATCGATTGAAAATTCAGGGCAACTGTTTCCACTACAGCCTGGTAGATTAAATGGTACAGCTTCTGGTGTGCCTTCCAAGGTTAAAACAGGTGCTTGGGCTTCCGAGCTACTTTGCGTATCGACAGTTGGATCTTTTTTTTCTTGATCAGATTTCGGTTGGCACGCACTGAGTACGAGTGCCAAAGCAAGCATTGAAATTGACCCTATTGTTTTGTTTTTTAACATCTCACACGCCTTGATCAGACTGTTAGTAGATTGATTTATCAAGACTAACGCTGTCCTTGATAATGCTCAACCCCTATTTGTATCGGATTAGAGCATTTCAGTTTCTTTGTATATCTACGCTTTCGTATAAATTACTTGAAATCGTCGTACTCCAAGCATCAAAACATTTTTTGATATACCTCAGGTTTTAAAATTTTTTGAGTTTGCGCTTTGGTTAAGTAGATATCGAGCTGCGTCCCTTTCTCGGTAATTTCACTGGCGCGGTAATGGATACCAAGACCTTCATTGTCAAAAAACCAATCGTTTTGTCCCCAATAGAGTTTTTTAGGTGCCTTTTTTTTCACTTCAGCACTTTGTTGAGATAACCATTGACTATAATGCTCCTGCACAATTCGATTCATCTCATTTTGTTGTTTGGGATTGATCACATCTAAAATGCTGACTTTTTTCTGTGTCTTACGATCAGCGACAAAAAAGTAACCTCGATCTTTAACAATCACTTCTTCTTGTTTGGAATTCACAATGATTTGCAAAAGCACATATTGATTGCGCTGTGCTGCAATGCGGGTCTGCATATGGAGTTCATAAGGTAAGTATTGCGTCAGTTTTTCTTGCCATAGATCAGACTTTCTCACATAAGCATCGATTGCTTGTTGTAAGGTCATCACTTGCTTCAAACCAATTTGATCTTGAATCACACGTGACTGACTGTCTGCAATCCACTGATTGACCCAACCTTCTTGTGTGTTTAAAGACTGAATATCAATTTCAATACAATTTTTCTTTTCACAAAAAGGTAAAGCATAGTTCGGTTTAATTTCTTTAATGTCTAAATAAGGCAGGATGTCTGCGCTTTCAGTTGGATGTGCGCTATTTTGATCAGTATCATTTTCGTGTAATGAGCAATAAGTTAACAAACTCACGCCACAAAAACTCAATATCGTTATAGCAAATGCGATCACTTTCATTTTGTGTTGTTGTAAGGTGCGCATCACATCTTTCACTTGAGTTTCCCCTAAAGCTAAAATTTCTATTCTGATCTAAAAACAGCTTCACGAGGAAGCTGTTTTTGATTTTTCTGATCGATAAAAATGAAAGTAAATATTAATGTTCACGTGTCGCACGGAAGACGATATCAGGATAACGTTCTTGCATAAGCTGTAAATTGACACGACTTGGAGCAAGATAAGTTAGGTGACCACCACCATCAACCGACAATTGATCATGCGCTTTTTTCTTAAATTCGTTGAATTTTTTCTCATCATCACATGATACCCAACGAACCGTATTAATACTTACAGGCTCATAAATACAATCGACTTTATATTCTTCTTTCAAACGATATGCCACAACTTCAAACTGAAGCACACCCACAGCACCAACAATCAAATCATTGCTGTTTTGTGGCATAAATACCTGAGTTGCACCTTCTTCAGAAAGCTCTTTAAGTCCTTTCTGTAGTTGTTTAGATTTTAAAGGATCTTTCAAGCGTACACGACGGAACATTTCAGGTGCAAAGTGAGGAATACCCGTAAATTGTAGCTTTTCACCTGAAGTGAAGGTATCGCCAATTTGAATCGTACCGTGGTTATGCAAACCAATGATGTCACCCGGCCATGCTTCTTCTAGATGTTGACGATCACCCGCCAAGAAAGTTAAGGCATCTGAAATACGTACATCTTTATCGATACGCACATGTTTCATTTTCAAACCTTTTTCATATTTACCTGAGCAAATACGCATGAAGGCAATACGGTCACGGTGTTTAGGATCCATATTGGCTTGAATTTTAAAGACAAAGCCAGTGAAACCTTCTTCAGTTGCATCCACTTTACGTGCTGCTGTTGGATGCGCTTTAGGTTCTGGTGCATATTGTGAGAAGGTATCAAGTACATGATCGACACCAAAGTTACCCAGTGCTGTACCGAACAATACAGGTGTTTGGCGACCCGCTAAAAATTCTTCACGATCCAGTGGCTCATTCGCCATTTGAACAAGTTCTAAAGATTCTTCAAAGGCAGCCCAAGCCAAATCACCCACCTTTTCACGCAGGTCAGCATGATCATAGCCATCACGTACTTCAATATCGGTAATGGTTGAACCAAAGCCAGCTTTGTAGACATAGAATTTCTCTTCAATCAGGTTAAAAACACCTGCAAAGTCTCGTCCTGTACCCAGTGGCCAAGTGATTGGAACACATTTAATTTTAAGAACGTTTTCAATTTCATCCAAAAGCTCTAAAGGCTCACGAATTTCACGGTCCATTTTGTTCACGAAAGAGATGATTGGTGTGTCACGCATACGACACACTTCCATCAGTTTAATGGTACGTTCCTCGACACCTTTTGCACCATCAATCACCATCAACGCTGAGTCTACAGCCGTTAATGTACGATAAGTATCTTCTGAGAAGTCTTCATGTCCCGGGGTATCGAGCAGGTTAATCATTTTGTCTTTGAACGGGAACTGCATGACTGAGGTGGTAATCGAAATTCCACGCTCTTTTTCCATTTCCATCCAGTCAGATGTTGCAGCACGATCAGACTTACGGCTTTTGACCATACCCGCAACCTGAATCGCTTGCCCCCATAACAACAGCTTTTCTGTCATTGTGGTTTTACCCGCATCGGGGTGGGAAATGATGGCAAAAGTACGTCTTTGAGCGACTTGGGCCGCTAACTCATCTTTAAAACTCATGGAAAATACCTACTGCAGAATCACAGTGCAAAGATCAAGTGCTGATCAAATTTAAAAATTGGCGGTATTGTAGCAGATCAAAGCAGAATGTGAATGAAGGGAATGACAAAGCACCAAAGCTAAATATGGATTGAAAGGCTGACGCTTGGTGCTCAATCAATGTAGTCCGTTAATCTTCGCTGTGATTCTCTTTAAACTTATGCGCTTGAAAATTGTAATTTTCGCTATTAAACGTCGATTCTAAACGATCCACAGGTAAAGGCATTCCGAGTAAATAGCCTTGTAACTGCTGACAACCTAAACGTTTAAGAATATCCGCTTGATTTTGAGTTTCTACCCCTTCAGCTGTCACAGTTAAACCAAGGCGGTTCGACAGTTGAATAATGCTTTGTAAAATAATTTCTTCTTTAGAACCAGGAGCAAGATTACGAATAAACTCACGATCGATTTTCAGTTCATCGACAGGTAAATCTTTCAAATATAAGAAACTCGAATGCCCTGTACCAAAATCATCAATCGCTAAGCGAATACCCAATTGACGTAACTTTTCGAAAGTACGGATACTGACATCAATATGATGCATTGCCGTAGATTCTGTAATCTCAATAATTAAACATTGTGGCTGTATTTGATATTTGTCGATCAAACTTTTTAAGGTTTCAATTAAATGCTTGTGTTCAAATTGAACAGCTGACAAATTCACTGCAATTGGACAAAAAGCTTTATTTTTATCTGACCAATCACGAATTTGCATACATGCTTGTTCTAAAGCCCAATATCCCATTTTGATAATCAAGCCAGTTTGCTCTGCACCTTCAATAAACATATTCGGTGCCAGCAATCCTAATGCCGGATGCTTCCAACGGATCAATGCTTCAACCCCACAGATTTCAAAATCAGTGGTAAATTTCGGTTGATAGAACAATACAAACTGTTGCTCTTCGACCGCTTTATACAAGTCATTAATCAGTTTTGATTTACTACGTGCATTTTCTTGTTGATCTAAAGAATAGTTAAATACACTAAAGGTATTCCGCCCTTGTTCTTTAGACATCATCATTGCTGCATCGGCATTGATCAATAAATCTTGTAAGTTATTGCCATGATCTGGGAAATACACCACGCCCAGACTGGCTGATATATTAATCTCTTTGGATTCGATCATGAATGATTCTTGAATCTTACTTAAAATTAAATCTGCCACACTGTCCAAATGTTCTGGAGAAAAATTCTCTAAAATCAGTAAAAATTCATCTCCACCAATTCGAACCAATTTTTGATCAAGCTCCAAGGTCGCATAGAGTCTTTGAGCCAGTTGCACCAAAAGCTCATCGCCTAATTGATGCCCAAAAGCATCATTTACTGCCTTAAAACGATCTAAATCAATATAGATAAAGGCAATTTTATTATTCTTCGATGTATGTTCTTTAAACAGTGAATTTGTATAATCAAGCAAAAATAATCGATTTGGCAATTTGGTCAGATTGTCTTGTAAAGCAAGCGTTTCAAGTTCTTTATTTGCTCGAAGTAACTGTAAATTTTGCTCTTCCAATCTGAGTTCTAAAATCGCGACAGAAAAAACAGCAAGCAACACCAAACAAGCAATAAACACCAAGATGAATAATTCTAAATTTTCACTATGTTTATATGCTTCCCATGACACCAAATGACTTTCTATATGTTGAAAGGTTGCAGCTGCCATGCCTGTATAATGCATTCCCACAATACTCAGGGCGATCATACAAGAGACAATCACCCTAAAAATGGGTTTGCTATAGGCATTTTGTTTGAACTTAAAAATGAGCCAAAATGATAAACCTGAACCTGCAACTGCTATCACAACAGATAAAATGACTAGAATTAAATTATATTCGACCAGATGATGCGGTAAAACGATTCCCATCATGCCCGTATAATGCATTCCAGCAATACCAATCCCCATTAAAATTGAACCACTAATCAATCGAGTAATCGGAAAACTTGCACGCGTGGTTAACCAAATCACAAAGGTAGAAGAAATGGCAGCAATCACATAGGATATAAAGGTCAGGCTTGTATTAAAGCTATAACCTTGCGGTAAATGACAAGCAAGCATCGCTATAAAATGCATTGCCCAAATAGAAAAACCCAGAACTAAACCGCTAATGCCCAGAATTATTTTTTTGTATGTTGAACTCTTAATATTGCTAATGAGTTGTTCTAATGAAATGGCTACATAGCAGGTTACCACTGCAACAAGTGCAGAACCCAAGACCCATGCATTATCATAACTCATATGAATCATACAAAAATTATTCCAATTCTAAACTCATTTTTATTTTACTAGACCCCAAAAACCTTATATAAATACGTAATAAGATTCATCTTTTTTAGTGCACATATGATGCCTACAACAATATCACCATATCATTGAAGGTCAAGTTATTTTCAGCACTATATGCAAAAATGGCGTATCGAAATACACCATTTTGCACATCAATTGAGCAATAACTTTAATTCTTTTTTAAATTTGAGAAATCCAGCAAAATATTGGCCGCTTCAGTGACAAAAGTCTGCTCTTCATCCAAAGGTGGTCGTTGAGTCGCTTTCATCTTCGCGCGAGCTTCGTTTAAAGCATCGATGGATGCTTGATAACTTTCCCAATTCGCATAAGGTTTTTTGCCTGTTTCTTGGCGACGTTTATTCTCAGCCGTCAATGTTTTCTGCTCTAATGCGATAAGTTCTGCTTTACGCTGATCAATATCTAAGACCACTTTTTTCTGATCTTTGGTGACTTGCGCGATTTCTTTACGTGTTTGAAGGTATTTAAATTGAGAGTCCGCCTCAACACGTTGTTTTGATTTTGTTTGCAATGCATCGAGATAAGGCTGAATCTCACCTTCACGTTTAAACGGTGCTGTTGGAATAGTATCCCAAACCAAGGCATTTTTCGCTTTACGCTCACCAAACTCTTCATCGTAAATATCGACCAGCTTGATGTCAGGAATCACACCTTTATTTTGTGTACTTCCACCCGTGATTCGATAAAACTTACGTTGCGTTAATGTCGCTTGACCATAAGCTAAATTGTCCAGTTGAACTTGCGCTGTTCCTTTACCTGTCGTGGTACTTCCAATCACGATACCGCGGCCATAATCCTGAATCGCTGCTGAGTAAATCTCACTTGCTGAAGCAGAAGCCAGATTAATCAGTACAGCCAATGGACCTGCATAAGTTTGTGCGCCACCGTCATTGTCTTCAAATACACTGACATTGCCATTACCATCACGAATTTGAACCACTGGTCCTGATTTCACCACCTGACCAATCATTTTCGAGACCTCTTCTAATGACCCACCTGGGTTATTTCGAAGATCAATGATAATGCCTTCTACATTTTTCTGCGCCAACGATTTCAATGCATTATTGGTGTCTTCAGATACAGAACGATATTCCGTTCCTGCACGACGTGCACGATAGTTCAAATAGAATGATGGAATTTCAACGACACCAAAGACATGTTTTTTACCTTCACGAGTCACTTCTACAGTACGTGTTCGCACACCGGCATCTTCTTCTTGAATAACATCACGAACAATCATTACATTACGTGCTTGGCTCATTGAAGCACCCGGTCCGAGCAACTTCACTGTAACTTTGGTGCCACGCTTACCACGAATTAATCCTACGATTTCACCGCTTGGCCAACCAATGACATCGACCATCTTTTCGCCATCTTGAGCAACCCCAATAATACGGTCACCAGATTTCACTTGACCTGTTTTACTTGCAGGTCCGCCATCTACAATGGTTTCAATTTTGGTGTAATCTTCATTACCACGTTCTGGACGAATGGAAACCCCAATGCCTTCCAACTGTAATGTGGTTTGACGGTTTAATTCCATTGCATCCACAGGTGGGAAATAATTACTGTGTGGATCATAGGTCGCAAGCATAGCATTGAGTGTTTTTTCTAACACATCATCACTTTTAATACGTGAAATACGCTCAAGCTGACGGGTATAACGTTTGGTCAAAGTCTGAACAGGAGTCAAATCTTCACCCGCAGCCAAATCCTGACCATCCGCTAAAGTCGGATCATCCTTTAAGGCTTTTTGTTTGGCTAAATCTTCTTCTTTCGAAATTGTAAGATTGATCAATTGAGAAACCAGCATTTTTCTCCACTGTGCTTGTTGCTCAGCTTGGGTTTTGAAAAATGGCGCTTTTTCACGATCAGTTTCGATATAGGTATTCGGTTGTTTTAAGCTTTGTGGTTTTTTCAACTCAGCTAACATAAATTCATAGAACGCTTTTAAACGCACACGATATTGTTCATGAATTAAATACGGCCCACTCAAATCCCCTGCTTTAAGTGCCGCACCAAAGTTTGAACCATATTTTTGCTTATATTGCTCGACTTCATTTGCCAAGAAAAGACTATGATCAGGATCTAAACTATCTAAATACATATCTAAAACACGATTTGATGTATTGGCATCTAAACGCATATTTAAATAATGTTGACGATCGACCAGCGTTGCCAATTGACGAGAAACCAAGGCTTGCTCTTGCGTAGGCTGAAGCTTTTGTGCAACAGCAGTTACCGGCTCATTGGCTGCAATCGCTTCGTTCATGACATGAGAGAAAAATAAACCACCCGTTGCAACGGCAACTGCACACGCTAATGTTTGTAGTTTCATAAATAATATGTCTTTCCTTGGTTTAACCAATTTAATGCTGCTTTTTGAGATGAATGCTTCATATTCAAAATCTTAAACAACTTTTTATGTTTATGTCGTGTAGTTTTATCATAATCTGTACTGACAAAATGTAGCAAATCATTGCAGAATTCGGGTATTGTTTTCTCTTTAAAAAACACAACCACGGACTCCATTATGATTGGCGCATTGATGCTTGATGTTGCAGGCACAGAACTTAATCAAGAAGATATTGAACTATTACAATCTCCGCAAGTCGGTGGAGTCATTTTATTTTCAAGAAATATCATTTCCCCAGCCCAAGTTCGTGCGCTTACCGATCATATGCGTCAAATACGCCCCGACATATTAATTGCGGTTGATCAAGAAGGTGGTCGAGTACAACGCCTGAAAAATGGCTTTACTTTACTGCCTGCTATGGGTCGCTTTGGAGAACTTTATACCTCAGAACCCGAACGTGCAATCGATCTGGCAGAAAAATGTGGTTGGCTGATGGCAACTGAAGTTTTAGCAGTCGGAATCGACTTTAGCTTTGCGCCTGTTCTTGATATCAATGACATTAGTGATGTGATTGGTGATCGTGCTTTTGCCCAAAATGTATCTGACATTATTCCATTAGCAAGTGCATTTATGCGTGGTATGAAACGTGCAGGCATGGCAAATACAGGCAAACATTTCCCTGGTCATGGTTCTGTTAAAGCAGATTCGCATGTAGCTGCTGCTATTGATACACGCAGTTATGAAGAGATTGAACAAAATGACATGCAAAGCTTTATTGAATTGCAACCACAGCTCGATGCACTCATGCCTGCACATGTGATTTATGAAAATGTCGATCCAAACCCAGCAGGTTTTTCACCGTTTTGGATTCAAAAGATTTTACGAGAAAAACTCAAGTTCGATGGCGTACTGTTCTCTGATGATTTAACCATGCAAGCTGCTTGTGTTGCAGGTGGTGCTGATACACGTATTCAAGCGGCATTAGATGCGGGCTGTGATATGGGCTTAGTGTGTAATAACCGTGAATCCGCATGTACCGCATTAAAGGGTATTCAAGATTACCCATTACCAAATAAAGCACGTTTGGAGCGTATGCGTGGAAAAATTCCAAATATTACTGTAGGTGAGCAACTCGATTTAGGCGAAGAATGGCAATCTGTCAAAAAGATCATTGAAGATTTTAAAAATACCCTTTAAAACTAAGGAGGAACATTGCAATGTTCCTCCTTCTTTTTCTGATGGTAAATTTTAAATCGACATTTCCATCATGACCTAAAATAAACAATAAAAACTTCACAGGACCGTGCATGTCAAAATCACATTTATCCAAACATCGTCATATTTCCTTTACCGCACACTATACTGGCTATATTTGGTATCAAATGGGTATTTCACACCCTGCTTTTGCAACCAAACAAGGAAGATCATTGGCCATGTTGATCAATCCTGTTGAAAGTCTGGCTGAAAAATATGTGGGTGGCAGTATGCGCACCACCCTAAAAGCACGCCATACTTTACTCGATGACCAATTAAAAGCGTTAATTGAGCGCTATCCCGATTTACAAGTATTAGAAATTGCCGCTGGACTGTCACCACGAGGTTGGTGGTTTAGAGAACACTATCCTGCAATTGAGTATCGTGAGCTTGATTTGCCCGACATGGCCGCAACCAAACAAGCTGCATTAAAACAAATTGATACCAATCAGCCTGATGTACTTTCCGCAGATCTATTTACGGAAGATTTTCAAAATGCGTTTCATGTTTTTGATCAAAATCGTCCATTGGTTGTGATCAGTGAAGGGTTTATTAACTATTTCGACTTAGCGCTTTTAAAACAACTGTTACAATCCATTGTCAAATATGGCGAGCCGTTTCAGGCATTACATTATTTAACCGATATCTATCCAGAACCGGTCAAAAACAAACTGGCTAAAGTAATTTGGTCGAGCAGCAAATTATTAAAACTGATGTCGAGAAGTGCTTTTACTTTTCATTTTCAAAGTCCCAAGGAAGTGCAAACATTCTTTTTAGACGCAGGGTTCGATCAAGTCAAAGTCTTACAACCACAACAATACTTGAACCAATATCCAAGTCATGACGAGATTGGTCCAAATCACCATGAACATTTAGGCGATTTGGTTTGGGTGATTCATGCTGAGCTGCTGGATTAACGGTTTAGAACATCCTCTAGCATTTTTAAATATAGAGTGGCTAATGATCTGGTGACCTAATGATCCCCCATTTAACATAAGCTCAGACTCGAAATAGGTTGCGCTTGTTGCGTACGATTTGCTTCTAAAAAATTAAATAATCGCTCAGCTACATCAAAAGATCCATGTTTAAATAATGCTCGAACTTGGGTACCTTGCGTTTCAAAAATTAAGCATTCAACTTTAAAATCACCTTCTTCATCTTGTAGATGCAAAGCCAGATCTCGTGGATATTCAGTAACACGCTTTAAGCTTTGCATATCACCCATTTCCATCAATACGCCGAAATAATTGATATTGATAATATCTACATCGATCTGAAGCTGTTGTTCTCGATGAGTCAAAAAACTATGAGAGTGCTCAATTTCAATGCGGTCTTCACCGCGCTGTTGTAACTGGCTCATTTGTTCACGATTTAATTCGATTATACCTTCGACTTGATTCAATGGTTTCGCTTGTAAAAAATGGCTGAATAAATTTAAGGTTTCTTTACGGCGTTGTAATTGTGGTACATGGTCTGCATTGGCTATAAGAGCAAATTGAACATCAGGACATTGCAAAGCAAAATTGGCATTTTCATGAGGCAAAGTAAAACTGTCATATTGCCCACAAGCCACCAAAGTTTTACAGCTGGGTACTGGTACATGCTCAAGGCTTAATAATCGATTACAGTTAATTTCATAACGCTCTTTTTCAGTGTCGGAAAACTCTGCCATTTGTTTAAAGAAAAGACGTTTTGCTGTAGGAGACATTCTGGTTTTATGGAGTTTTGCATGATTGACCAAATACAAAATCACGGCTTGTCCAAACTCATCCATGCGCTGTTCTTTCATGAGCATGAGTGATTCCTCAAGCAACATACGCCAGCTTTTTCGGGTTTTTTGCATCACTCCCATCAAAATCATACGTTCAATGAGATCTGGACGTTCATGTGCAAAACAAGACGCGACAACCGAACCTAGTGACATACCCATGACAGAAACTTTGCGAATCTCGACCAAATCTAACCACTCACCTAACATTTTTGACAATTCAGGAAGTTCTAAAATCGCAGCAGATTCGCCTGTATCTCGGTTACGAATTTGTTGATTTGCACCCAATGACGGCAAGTCAATTAAAATCACAGGACCCGATTCAAAAAGTTGCTCAACACAGTATTTATAAGAATTAAAATTTTGAAAAGCACCACCTACGATCACAATTGGGGTTTTGTTTAACGTTTTCGGATCGGCAATGGCCATATACTCGATCTTCCACCCTCTTATCCACGTGACTCTGGCTGGCTGTTTAAAACTATTTTTATCATAAAGATCAAAAAAGCTTGTTGGCATTTTTTCTGGGTATGCTTCCGAATCTATCTGTATTTGGGAATTCATTTCCGTTCTTCTCCGTCCTGGCTTTTTTGTTTTAATTCGTTAGAAAGCTCATTATGTTGAAACACATCTCTATAATTATAAATTATGTAACAATTGGCACATTCTAAATGCATTCTATACAGATGAACGATTTATGTGCAATCTCTGATAGGGTTGTTTGTCGTTTTTATTGAAAAATAATGGCAAAAAATAGTTACAAGTTTTATCAGCATGATTGTTTTAGTTTAAAAAATTCATAGATTGTTGTAACGCTGACTGCTACTATCAAATAGAGATTTTTAGATGATCATTTAAACCGCTATGCAAGATTCTATCGAACAGTATATGCACCGTGTAGGTCAAAATGCGCGTAAAGCTTCGCGTTACTTGGCTGGTGCATCTACTTTAGACAAAAATAACGCTTTGTCCGCTATTTATTCGGCTTTACAAAATAGCGAGCCTCAAATTTTAGCTGCCAATCAATTAGACATGACCAAAGGTCGTGAACGTAATTTAGACAGCGCTTTACTTGATCGTCTTGAACTTACCCCCACCCGCTTTAAAGGCATGTTGCAAGGCCTTAAAGATGTGATCAGCTTGGTTGATCCGATTGGTGAGATTACTGATTTAGCTTACCGCCCAACAGGTATTCAAATTGGTAAAATGCGTGTGCCTTTAGGTGTGGTCGGCATGATTTATGAATCGCGCCCGAACGTCACTTTGGAAGCTGCATCCTTAGCCATTAAATCAGGTAACGCGATCATTTTACGAGGTGGATCAGAAGCCCTTGAGTCGAATCAAGCGATTGCCACAGCCATCCAACATGGCTTAAAAGTCGCAGGTATGCCTGAAGATACGGTTCAAGTCATCAATACGACTGATCGTGCAGCAGTTGGACAACTCATTACATTAAATGAGTTTGTCGATGTGATTGTTCCTCGCGGTGGTAAAAGTTTAATCGAAAGGATTACCAACGAAGCGACCATTCCTGTAATCAAGCATTTAGACGGAAACTGTCACATCTTTGTGGAAGCACAAGCAGATTTGCATAAAGCATTGCCTATCGCGCTCAATGCAAAAACACATCGTTATGGTGTATGCAATGCCATGGAAACACTTTTGGTCGATGAAAAAGTCGCTGAAGCTTTTTTACCTCACATTGCAGAACTATATGCAGAAAAGCAAGTTGAGCTACGTGGTTGCCCAGATGTCCAACGTATTTTAGGTGCATCAGTAAAGCCTGCTACAGAAGAAGATTGGTATACCGAATACCTCGGCCCAATTCTGGCTGTAAAAATTGTCAGCGGTATAGATGAAGCGATTGAGCACATCAATAAATATGGCTCACATCATACCGATGCGATTATTACTGAAAACTTTACACTGGCACGAAAATTCTTAACTCAAGTAGATTCAAGTTCAGTTATGGTCAATGCTTCAACTCGATTTGCCGACGGCTTTGAATATGGACTAGGTGCAGAAATTGGGATTTCGACTGATAAAATCCATGCCCGTGGTCCAGTGGGTCTAGAAGGTCTGACTTCTCAAAAATGGATCGTTTTAGGTGATGGTCAAATTCGCCAATAAGTGAAAAAATCGTCTTTTACATTAGCCACCACAAGGTGGCTAATTTTTAACTCCAAGATGATTAATTTTTTAAATACATGTTTTATTTAATAAAATTAAAAAACTCAAATGAGTTATAAACGCACATTGTCAATCTCATTCACTGAGAACAAACTCAACGTTTTGAAATTGCGCTTCGCTAAGATAGTGTTGAATTGATTCAATGAGCGTCTTGTTTTATCGCTTAAATCACTGCACATACATAAGTAGCATACCTAAATCGAGGTGATGTTTAAGTTTGTATTTACACCATGAAATAAGAAAAAAATTATGTTATTTTAAAACAATTGCTTATAATTTGAACAAGACTATTATTTTTTAAATAAATGAAAACTATGAACCGATAGATTTTAGTTATTATTAGACGATTGGTCGATAGTTCTTAAGTCTAATCTGCTAAAGTCTATCTAGGACACTAAAAAAACACATGATACAACTACGACCACGATAAACTGTAGCTAAATTGCGCACACTTATCGCGTCGACTAAAACAATTTAAGTATGAGAATTATCAGCGAAGGAACCCGTCATGTCTAAGTCAGTACTTGTAATCAATTGCGGTTCTTCATCTATAAAGTTTGCTTTATTACTTGAAGATCAAAAGTTCCGCATTCATGGTTTGGCTGAAAACTTAGGAACACCTGAGGCACGTATCAAAGGCGTGACAGTGGGCAATGAACCTGTTGATATTCATATTCCAAATGCTGATCATAAAGAAGCGCTTGAAGTCGGCCTATCACGTTTAGCCAATTACAAACCTGATGCCATTGGCCATCGTGTGGTCCATGGTGGCAACATCACTAAAGCAGAACTCATCACCCCTGAAATTATTGAAAAGATTCGTGAAGCAACTCCACTTGCTCCACTACACAATCCTGCGCATCTGATTGGGATTGAAGCGACTCAACGTTTATTCCCAGATTTGCCACAAGTCGCTGTTTTTGACACAGCATTTCATCAAACCATGCCTTCACACGCATACCGTTATGCCCTGCCGAAATTTTTATATACTGAACATGGCGTACGCCGTTACGGATTTCATGGCACCAGTCATGCCTATGTTTCAGACCGTGGTTCAGAACTCGCAGGTAGCTTTAGACAAGGTGGTTGGTTAACTGCTCATTTGGGCAATGGAAGTTCAACTTGTGCCATCTGGAATGGTGAAAGTGTCGATACCTCTATGGGCTTAACACCGCTTGAAGGCGTTGTCATGGGCACACGCAGTGGTGATGTTGATCCGAGTATCCACAGTTTCCTTGCCAATAACCTCGGTTGGGACATCTATAAAATTGATAAAATGCTCAACAGCCAATCAGGCTTATTGGGTTTATCAGACCTTTCAAATGATATGCGTACATTGATTGAAGCTTCGGAACAAGGCAATGAAGATGCAACGCTTGCCATTGAAGTGTTCTGTTACCGTTTAGCAAAATCTTTAGCAGGACTCAGCTGTGGATTACCAGAAATTAATGGGCTCTTCTTTACAGGCGGTATTGGTGAAAACTCAGCTTATATTCGTGAAAAAACCTTGAATTATTTACCGCATTTTGGTTTCAAACTCTCTAAAGAAAAAAACAACGAATTAAAACGTGGCACTGAAGGCCGTATTGATCAAGGTACAGGTCCTCAAATTTGGGTCGTACCTACCGATGAAGAAGGTCGTATCGCTCAAGAAACGAAACACGTTGCTTTTCATGAGTTTGAAAATAATGATGCAACTACACAAGCCATAGAAAGTGTGTAATGGCTGATTGAATGTAGTTGTGAAACTTTTAATCCAATTTTAAATACTGATTTTTGACACTTATGAAGACAATTTTACTGGTTCCCACTGGAGAAGGTGTTGGTTTAACATCTGCATGTTTAGGTTTAATTTATGCACTCGATTGCCAAGGGATTAAAGCGGGTTTCTTAAAACCTTTTTCTCAAGAGAGCAAAGAGAGTGCAGATCGCTCTACAGCACTGTACCGCCATCTGACTAAATCAGAGACTGTTGAACCGATTTCTTATGAAAAATTGGTCCATTTACTCAATGTGGGTGAAAGTGATGAACTTCTAGAAGAAGCAGTGCATCTGCATCGTCAAATTGCAAAGAATCACGATGTCATTATTGTGGAAGGACTTGTACCCAATGCAATAGATACCTTTGCAACAGAGTTTAATGCCACACTTGCACAAGCATTAGATGCAAAAGTGGTGATTGTCACCAATGCCAATATAGACAAACCTGCAAAAACTGCTGAAAAAGTTGAAGCGCAATTACGCCAATTTGGTGGTTTGAGCTCTAAACGCATGTCAGGTGTACTCTTTATGCGTACACGCGGTTTATCTGAAGAATCTGCGAAAATTCCAGTGACCATTGATCCGTCCTTACGATTGGTCAACGAAACCCAACAATTTGTTCAAGCCATTCAAAAATCACATCCACAAATTGGTTCAGCCTTATTCCCTGTGATTGGGATGGTACCCTTTAGCAACACTTTGAGTGTTCCGCGAGTATCGGATTTGGCTAAACAAATTCAGGCGCATTGGATTAATGAAGGTGATGCAAAACAACGCCGTGTATTACACAGCAGTTTAATTGCCTCAAATATAGAATATGAGTTGCATAAATTCGTCGCGGGTGAACTGATTATTAGTGCTGCGGATCGTATAGATATACTACTTGCAAGTAGTCTAGCCAGCAGTAATGGAATTCCACTTGCAGGTTTAGTGCTGACCGAACCTTATCAACCTAAAGCTTCAGTATTTGAGTTCTGCCAAACTGCCATGAAAAATGGTTTGCCCATTTTACATACCCAGTTAAGCACATTTGAAACCGCCCAAATCTTGTCAAATTTAAGCAATGAAATTCCAGTAGACGATACAGAACGTGCTGAACAAGTGACACGCTTTGTTTCCAGTCATTTAGATGAAGATTGGATTAAAGTTATCCTCAATGGAGACTATCAACCACGCTTATCCCCTTCTGCATTCCGTCACGAGTTGGTTCAAAAATCAATTACAGCTCAAAAACGTGTAGTATTACCTGAAGGTGATGAACCTCGCACTATCGAAGCAGCGGCTATTTGCCAATCACGAGGTATTGCTCAATGTGTATTATTGGCAAAACCAGAAGCAGTTATAGAGGTTGCCAAAGCACGTGGTATCACATTACCAGAAGGACTGGAAATTGTTGATCCAGATTTAATTCGAGACAATTATGTTGAGAAAATGGTTGAACTGCGTAAGGGCAAACTCAATGAGCTACAAGCCAAAGAACAATTACAAGATACTGTTGTACTTGGCACAATGATGTTGGCACTCGATCAAGTCCATGGTTTAGTCTCTGGCGCAGTACATACCACTGCCAATACTGTCCGCCCTGCTTTTCAGCTGATTAAAACAGCACCAGATTATTCCTTGGTCTCATCCATCTTCTTCATGTTGTTGCCAGATGAAGTTTATGTATATGGTGACTGTGCGATTAATCCAGATCCAGATGCAGAACAACTCGCAGAAATTGCCATTCAATCTGCTGACTCTGCCAAAGCATTTGGTATTGACCCACGTATTGCCATGATTTCATATTCGACAGGTACTTCAGGTACAGGAGCAGATGTTGAAAAAGTAGCCAAAGCTACTGAAATTGCGAAACAACGTCGACCAGATTTACTGATCGATGGTCCTTTACAGTACGACGCTGCTTCAGTTGAAAGTGTTGGACAATCTAAAGCACCCGATTCGAAAGTCGCAGGTCGAGCGAATGTGTTTATTTTCCCAGATTTAAATACCGGAAATACCACCTATAAAGCCGTTCAACGTGCGGCCAACGTGGTTAGTGTTGGTCCAATGTTGCAAGGTTTAAACAAGCCTGTAAATGATCTATCACGAGGTGCTTTGGTGGATGATATTGTATTCACCATTGCTTTGACGGCGATTCAGGCTGATCAGCAAGTAAATTAATGTCTATCATCACTCACCATCTCATTTGGGTGGTGAGTGATATAGTTTACAAATCATTAAACAACACTAAAAAAATAGTTTACATTGAATAAAATAATAATTAAAAATAACAAAATATTTTTAACAACTATACTTTTCACGATATTAATAAAATTCTTTTTAATGTAAAGTTTTGTAACTTCAATAATCATATTTTACGAAATGTTAGAACAGATCATTTATACAGCCAAAATCATTCGCACTAAATTTGTATCAGATCAAAAATATCTTACGAAAAGATTTACTGAAAAATTGGGCTATGAACCTAATTTTCAAAACCCTCAAAGCTTTAATGAAAAAGTAACAGCTAGAATGATTTTTGAAAGGAATCCCTTGCATACGGGATTGGCGGATAAAATTACAGTGAGAGACATTATTTCAAACAGGATAGATTCTTGTTATTTTGTTCCATTGTTAGGCACTTATAAAAATTTTAGTGAAATTGATTTTGGGAAATTGCCTGAAAAGTTCGTTATAAAATGCAACCATGACAGTGGTAGCGCCATAGTTTGTACAGATAAATCATCATTTGATATTAAAAGTGCTGAAGCTAAAATCTCACGACATTTAAAAATGAACATGTATTTTAGAAAACGTGAATGGCATTACAAAAATATTTCTCCCAAAATTTTGATTGAGGAATATGTAGACTTATATCAAGACAAAATCACGCATTCCATGATTACCACTTGCCGCGTACATTGTTTTGAAGGAAAGGTTAGATTCATTGAAATGGATATTCAAAACTATGAAGGACGTGAATTTACAAATATTTATGATACTCAATGGAAATTACAACCGTTCAAAGTTGATTTAAAAGACAATGCCCCTACTCCTTTATCTAAACCACAGCAATTTCAAGACATGATCCTGCAGTCTGAAAATCTTTGTTTTAAATATGGTTACAGCCGTATTGATTTTCTTTTGGGTCAAGAAAAAGTGTATTTCAGTGAAATCACCCTCACTCCTAATGCAGGAAGAATGGTTATCACACCAAGTGAATGGGATCAAAAGCTAGGGCAACTTTGGCAGTCATATTAATCTATATACGTACTTAGGGGGGATAGTGCTCACTTACTGCCCCTATGTATTTTTTATAATGGATAAATATTTCATTTATTACTCCATCACTTCCAGTCACCTTTGGTGATGTAAAGAACGTCGAAACAATAAATTTAACTTATGACTAAACTTCTACACTTGAGTCAAATCAATCGATTCAGTGGAATAATTTCAGTCTATAAGCACGATCATTACATTTTAAATAGCGAGTAAGTTAATTTTATCAATATGTAATCCATTCAATCTCTTTAAACTGAAAACGATATACTCAAACTGTCTGCCTCGTATCCATTCAAATGTTGATTTTTTTCGATAGAAACCTTTGAGTGTTAATCAGACTGAGCCCATCAAGCTTTGCTCTTCAAGTCGTTTGCAAATTGGAGCCACTATAGCGTCATACATGATCTTATTGGGTCAGCTCATTGAATGACTTTATTGATTTATAGCTCAATATAGATCTAAATCCGACTAAGCTAAATATTGGGCAAGTCCTGAATTACTTTCATGACATGAGTAAAACAATAAACTGTGAAATATTTAAGCTTTTCTATAATCATATTAATTATTTTTAATATGCTCCTTTTTTCTATGTCCTTGAATGCCAAACCAATGAGTCAACTTGGCATTGTCATAACTAACTTATTATTTTTACTCATGATCATTTTTAATCTTTTAATCAGAGGTAATTTTGAAATGGGTTTGAAAGGACCTAGAATCACAGAGCCGAAAGGTATTTTTTACGATAAACTCCCTAAATCGCTCATCACGACATTGGATATACTTTTATTTCTCCTAATCATGACCTCAGTTCAATTTTTCTCAAATAACTAGAGCATTTTAAATAAAATTTGCCCAATGTTTCGATCATTCATTTTTTCAATATTTCAATCATTTTAAGCAACATTAACTATTGTCTAAAATATCCGCAAAACTCCCACAAAACTTTTTATTTGTCTTATAATTTAGCCCGCTAGCTAACAGCCCGCTCAAGAGATATTTGTATGACAACCATTATCAAGCAAGATGACTTGATCACATCTGTAAAAGATGCGCTTCAATTTATTTCTTACTATCACCCACAAGATTTCATCCAAGCGATGAGCCGTGCGTACGATCGTGAAGAGAACAAAGCTGCGAAAGATGCGATCGCCCAAATCTTAATTAACTCACGTATGTGCGCAGAAGGACATCGTCCAATTTGCCAAGATACAGGTATTGTCAACGTATTCGTTGAAGTGGGCATGGACGTTAAATTTGATTTAACCATGAGCTTAGACGATGCGATTAACGAAGGTGTACGCCAAGGTTACTTAGAGAACTCAAACATTCTTCGTGCATCTGTACTTGCTGATCCTGCTTTTGGTCGTAAAAATACCAAAGACAACACCCCTGCTGTGATCTACCACAAACTTGTTCCTGGTAACAAAGTCGATATTACTGTTGCAGCTAAAGGTGGCGGTTCAGAAAATAAATCTAAACTTGCTATGTTGAACCCATCTGACTCGATCGTAGATTGGGTACTTAAAACTGTTCCGACAATGGGTGCAGGTTGGTGTCCTCCTGGTATGCTCGGTATCGGTATTGGTGGTACTGCTGAAAAAGCCATGATGCTTGCAAAAGAAGCATTGATGGAAGAATTGGACATGGACGAACTTCTTCGTCGTGGTCCACAAAGCAAACTTGAAGAACTTCGTATTGAAATCTTTGAGAAAGTTAATGCTTTAGGTATTGGTGCTCAAGGTCTTGGCGGTTTAACCACTGTACTCGATATTAAAATTAAAGATTACCCATGTCATGCTGCAGGTAAACCAGTCGGTATGATTCCAAACTGTGCTGCGACTCGTCACGCACACTTCACCCTTGATGGTTCAGGTGTTGCGAACATCATTGCACCTAAACTTGAAGATTACCCAGAAGTGACTTGGGATTCTTCATCTTCTAAACGTGTTGATCTAGACAATATCACGCAAGAAGAAATGAACACTTGGCAACCGGGTGATACATTACTTCTTAACGGTACAATCTATACTGGTCGTGACGCTGCGCATAAACGTATGGTTGATATGTTAAACAACGGTGAAGAACTTCCTGTCGATCTTAAAGGTAAATTCATTTACTACGTAGGTCCTGTTGATCCAGTGGGTGATGAAGTCGTTGGCCCTGCTGGTCCTACAACGGCTACACGTATGGATAAGTTTACTCGTCAAGTACTTGAAGCAACGGGGCTTTACGGCATGATTGGTAAAGCTGACCGTGGTCCTGCTGCTGTTGAAGCAATTAAAGATAACAAAGCAACTTACTTAATGGCTGTTGGTGGTGCTGCATACTTAGTATCGAAAGCAATCCGTGAGGCTGAAGTTGTAGCATTTGCTGATTTGGGTATGGAAGCCATCTACAAGTTTGTCGTGAAAGACATGCCTGTATCTGTAGCTGTAGACGTGAATGGTACGTCTATTCATGCAACTGCACCAAAAATCTGGCAAGCAAAAATTGGTAAAATCCCAGTGGTTGATGCTGCTGCAAAATAATTTTTAGCGTTAAAAAAAAGCATCCTTTAAGGATGCTTTTTTTATAATCCATTCAAATTTATATATAATCTACTATAGAATTCATCACATTTAATCACAAAAATTTCTACTTTTTTTAAAGCAACACTTAAACATCATTAGAGAAATAATTATGAAACAATCTATACAAAAATTGATCGGTTCTGCTGTACTTTTAACAGCAAGTATATTCACGACTCCATGTGCTTATTCGGCACCTATGAAAGATGAAACCATTAACAAAATGATGGAATTATCAAATATTAAGGCTGTACTCAAAGAAACTACTAAAGAGTTAAAGCCTATGTTTGATGAACAAGCCATAAAAATCATCAAAAATACGCTTCAAGTTGAAACTTTGGATGCTAAACAACAAGATGCAGCCAATAAAATTTCAAATTTGATGTCAAAAATGACCAGTGAAATTACTGAAGATCCTAAATTTTATGAAATGATCAAATCAAGTTATAGAAATACATTTACCGAAGATGAAGCACTAGCCAATATTGCATTTCTAGAAACACCGATTGGTCAATCAATTAACAAAAAAAGCGTAAATTTGATGGCCGACTTAGTCAATAAATCACAAGCAATGTCAGAACAAGCGCTTCAAGATCCGAACAAGAGAGAAAAATTCTTAGAAGAATTTAATACGATTCTAAAGCCCCTTCTTAAAGACTGAGTTAATCGCCATTAAAATCTTGAGTTGAATTACCATGTCCGTGGATCATAAATTTTAAAAGGTTGTGCTAAACGGACATCATCACTTGTTCTATATTTACCACTATCAATTTTTTCTTTAGATTTTTTCAAACGACCGTCAGGCAACACTTCCGCAACATAATTCAATCCAGGTGACTTTAACTGAGTCATACCTATTTCTTTTAATGCTTGTTTTGTCGGCATCTGCATGAGTGGGCCAACTTTAAGCAGATTTTCATTGCCATTTGGCTCACCACGAAATTTTTCTTCTTCATATTTCACAAAATACTGTTGCCCTGCTTTCACAGAAAAATAGGCCACAATCGGTTTTTGAAAATGCATAACAGCCAAAGGGCGACTAATACTGAGTTTATAATCACCTTCAGCCAACTCCAACCAATAATGATGATTACTCATTAAACTTGGAATTTTCTTACCATTAAGGAAGAATGATGGTGCAATAATCTCTTCACGATTCCAATGGCTGTCTGGACGGTATAAATACAGCACGGCAGCATTTTCATGTTGAGGTTTGACCAATTTAAAATATTGCCCTGGTTTTTGATTGACCCAAGAACCAAGGGAAAAACCGGAAACTTTGTATTGATCTTTTTTCGACTCAAAGAAACCTGGCATCTGATCTAGATCAACCTTTTCCAAGGTAGAGACCAATTGATTGGAATTTGATACTTGCTTTGTAGGTGAGCTTAAACATGCCACTAAACCTAAACTCGTCATCAATATGAAACTAAATTGACGCATGATTATCCCTCATCACGTTTTTTATTTTGATTTATAATTTAAATGTATTCTTATCTAAGCTTAACATTGCCACAAAATTTTAAAAATAAAAAAACGTGTAAAAAGGAGAACTTCTTACACGTTTCAGATGAAATACAGTTGACTTAAAAAGTCATTATGCTGACTTACTGTCCAACACTTTTAGATCAACTTTTTCTTCAACTGCTTCGTCGGCTTTAATTTGACGACCTGCTTGATAAACAGGCTCAGCATTGTCTTCAATCACAGCAGCATTGATGATGACCGTACCAATATCTGTACGACTTGGTAAGTCATACATCGTATTCAATAAGACATTTTCTAAAATTGAACGTAGACCACGCGCACCTGTATTACGCTCTTGCGCTCTTTTCGCTACCGCACGTAATGCAGATTCTTCAAAGACAAGGTCAACATTTTCCATTTCGAAAAGATATTGATACTGACGGGTTAATGCATTTTTTGGCTCTGTCAAAATTTGCATCAAGGCTTCTTCGTCAAGCTCTTCAAGCGTTGCAATTACTGGCAAACGACCAATGAACTCTGGAATCAAACCAAATTTGACCAAATCAGCAGCTTCAACTTGGCTGAACAATTCAGATAATTTTTTCGAATCATCTTTATTCTTCACTTCAGCCGTGAAACCAATACCACCTTTTTCTTGACGTTGTTGTACCACTTTCTCAAGACCTGAGAATGCACCACCACAAATAAACAAGATATTTGAGGTATCAATTTGGATGAATTCTTGCTGAGGATGCTTACGACCGCCTTGTGGAGGAATTGATGCAACCGTTCCTTCAATCATTTTCAACAATGCTTGTTGAACACCTTCACCTGAGACATCGCGAGTAATCGATGGATTTTCAGATTTACGTGTGATTTTGTCGATTTCATCAATATAGATAATGCCTTTTTGAGCTTTTTCGACATCGTAATCTGCTTTTTGTAGAAGCTTCTGTACGATATTTTCAACATCTTCACCAACATAACCTGCTTCAGTGAGTGTTGTTGCATCAGCCATTGCAAAAGGCACATCTAAAAGACGTGCAAGTGTTTGCGCAAGTAATGTTTTACCTGAACCCGTTGGTCCAATCAGTAGAATATTACTTTTCGCAAGTTCTACACGATCTTCCGTTTTAGTAGTAGTTTGAGTGACTTTCAAACGCTTGTAATGGTTATACACGGCAACAGAAAGTGTTTTCTTCGCAGTGTCTTGACCAATCACATATTGATCGAGTGCAGCACGAATTTCATGCGGTTTTGGTAGTGGACGTGCAGCCCAATCACCAGTCTCAACTTGTTGACTGGTTTGTACCAAGTCTAGGCAAACATCCACACACTCATTACAAATGTAAGCGTCCTCGCCTGCAATGAGCTTTCCTACTTCAGACTGCGTTTTACCACAAAATGAACAATGCTTTTGTCCTTGAGGATTTTCGGACATTTTCACTCCAAATATCTGATTTACGCTTTAACAGCTTAATTTTGTGGACGTTTAGTCAGTACTTCGTCTACTAAACCATATTCTTTAGCAGCTTGAGCTGTCATAAAGTTATCACGATCTGTATCACGTGCCACAGTTTCATAATCTTGACCACTATGTTCTGCCATCAAGCGATTAAGACGTTCTTTAATAAATAAAATTTCACGTGCGTGAATTTCAATATCAGACGCTTGACCACGGAAACCACCAAGTGGTTGATGAATCATAACACGTGCATTTTCCAAACAATAACGTTTGCCTTTTGCTCCAGCATTTAACAAGAATGCACCCATTGAGGCAGCTTGTCCCATACAGTATGTAACAACATCTGGCTTAATGAATTGCATGGTATCGTAAATGGCCATACCAGCAGTGACTGAACCACCTGGAGAGTTGATATAAAGATGAATATCTTTTTCTGGATTTTCAGCTTCTAAGAATAACATTTGAGCAACAATTAAGTTTGCCATGTTATCTTCAACTTCACCTGTTAAAAAAATCACTCGTTCACGTAAAAGACGCGAAAAAATATCAAAAGAACGTTCACCACGTGAAGATTGTTCTACGACTACTGGCACTAATGCGTTATCGATTGTTGGAACATACATACGTTATTTATTCCTGAATTTTTGTTACTCAACACATAATCACAATATGAGGGATAATCAATGAAAATGCAAAATATTCCCAATTAAATATCAGATTTTTTTTGCATACGCTATGTGAAAAAAGGACATAGATTTAGATGCTGAAAAAAAAGGCGCTTCGCAGCGCCTTTTTTACAACCAGACTCAATTAGCCTTGTTGTTGACGAGCTTGTTGCTCTTTCAGTAAGTCTTCATAGCTTACTTTTTTGTCAGTCACTTTAGCAGCAGCTAAGATGTGATCAACAACTTGATCTTCTAAAACAACGCCTTCGATTTGAGCACGTTGTTGTTGATCATTTTTGAAGTATTCAATCACTTCAGTTGGATCTTCGTAAGATGAAGCCATTTCTTCGATGTAAGCTTCAACACGTGCTTGGTCAACTTCGATTTTAGCATCAGCTAAAACCTTGCTTACCAATACGCCAAGTTTAACCGCTTTTTCAGCTTGTTCTTTGAACAATTCATCTGGAAGCATGCTGCTGTCAAATGCTTTTGCACCTTGAGCACCAAACTGTTGAGTAAATTGTTGAATCATTTGCTGACGTTGACGGTCAATTTCTTGAGACAACATCGCTTCTGGAATTTCAACTTCGTTTGCAGCTACAAGTGCATCAAAAGTTGCACCTTTCACTTGGTTACGAAGACCATTTTTCACTTCACGTTCCATGTTTTTACGAACGTCAGCTTTTAATTTTTCAACGCCTTCTTCTTCAGTTACACCAAAGATTTTAAGGAATTCAGCATCGATTTCTGGAAGTTTAGCTTTTTCAACTAATTTCACAGTGATTTTGAACTGAGCTTGTTTGCCCGCTAAGTTTTCAGCTTGGTAGTCTTCTGGGAAAGTCACATCAATCACTTTCTCTTCGCCTTTCTTCATACCGATGATGCCATCTTCGAAGCCAGGGATCATACGACCAGAACCTAAAACAAGTTTAAAGTCTTCTGCAGAACCGCCTTCAAATTTTTCGCCATCAATTGAACCTTCGAAATCGAAAGTCACTTGCATGTCTTTTTTCGCCATACCTTTTGTTTCAACAAAAGTTTGACGTTGTTTTTGAAGGTTTTCGATCATTTGATCAACGTCTTTGTCACCCACTTCTGAAGTTTTACGTTCAACTTCAAGACCGTCAAATTTAACTTCAACTTCTGGATAAACTTCAACAGTTGCTTGGTAAACAAGTGCATCTTCTTTGTTTTCAACTTTATCAATGTTTGGCATACCAACAGCATTGATTTTTTCTTGTTGAATTGCTTCAAATACTGTGTCACGAATAACATCGTTTACAACTTCGTTGTAGATACTCGCACCGTATTCACGACGAACAACGTTTAAAGGCACTTTACCTGGACGGAAGCCGTTGATCTTCACAGTTTTCGCAGTGCGTACTAAACGAGCTTCAAACTGCTCATTAACACGGCTCGTCGGTACAGATACATTTAAACGACGGGCAACGCCCGAAACCGCTTCAGAAGTTACTTGCATGGCTTCCTCGATATAGAAATAGTAATTGCAATTTTAAAAGTGCCATATTATATGACAACATTGGAAGATATACAAAATACCTTTATATAACCACTATTTTTATCGTTTTTTCGTCAGTTTTAAACTTTATAACCAAATTATCCTATTGTCTCTTATGAATTCCGTGAACTCTAATCTCAATTTTGTAAGTTATAAAAATTTATCAAGCGAAATGACAGACTCAATCAATGGAATATTCGTTGATATTTAGTTTTATCTACAATTCCAATAATGAATCATTTCATAATGGAATTATAAGATAGTTTATTATTATCATTAAGTTATGCTCATTATTTAACCACAATTAATTTATTTAAACTATAGATGTAGTAATTTTAATAGAGATTATTAATTAATCAATCCCGCACTCAATAACAATTATCATTATTATTCGCATACAAATAAACACTAAAATTATTTTGAGTAAAACAATGGATTTTATAAAAAGTCGAAAAAAAATAATCTCTTCTGCAATCGTGAGCTCATTATCAGTCATGAGTACAGCAACAATTGCACAAGATGATGTCAATCAACTTCCGACCATTAATACTCAAGCAGAAGCAGAACAAAGTCTAAAAGTCGATAAATCTGCAAATGCTAAATATGTTGCTCCCCTGCTTGATACACCAAAATCGGTCTCTGTCATTTCTAAGCAACTGATTCAAGATACACAAGTAACCACCTTATCAGACGCGCTTCGTACAGTGCCTGGCGTAACCTTAGGTGCGGGTGAAGGTGGCAACCCAAATGGTGACCGCCCTTTCTTACGTGGTTATAGCTCTGAAAGCTCAATGTATGTCGATGGCATTCGTAACTCTAACTCACAAAACCGTGAAATGTTTGCGGTTGAACAAGTTGAAGTCACTAAAGGTTCAGCCTCTGCACTTGCAGGTGGCGGTTCGTCTGGGGGTAGCATCAACTTGATTTCTAAGGTCGCTAAAAAAGGGGACTTTATTGAAGGATCAGTTGCGGGTGGCACAGATGCATATGCTCGAGTGACTTTAGATGGCAACAAAGACTTTGGTAACGGTATTGCTGCTCGTGTCGCAGTTTTAGGTCATACCAATGAAAAACCTGGTCAGCACAATGGCGCTGAATACAAACGTGCGGGCATTGCACCAAGCATTACCTTTGGTTTAGATACCCCTACGCGTGCGACTTTAAGCTATTACTATTTAAAATCTGATGACAAACCAGATTCAGGCGTGCCTTACTGGGATCCAAGAACCAATACTGCGACTGGTAAACCGCTAAATACCAAACAAGGGATTTACTACGGTTGGAATGAGCGTGATTTTCAAAAACAAGAAAATCATATCGGAACCATTAAGTTAGAACATGACTTAAATGACCAATTTACCCTAAGCAATACCGCAGTTTATAGCAAATCTAAAAATGACTATATCTGGACGCAACCCGATGACAGTCAAAAGAACATAGCCAACGGCGAAGTATGGCGACGTGTCAACTCACGCATCACCGACAGTGATTCTTTTACTGACCAACTTGCACTGACAGGTAAATTCAATACGGGTGCGCTTAAACACAGTCTAAATATTGGTGCAGAATACAGTAAACAAGAGTCCGACAAGGGGTCGTATTCAGTAACTTCATCGACTGGTAAAGTGATTACAGGATCACCAACAACAGGTGCTTGTTCACTGGGTGTTGGTGAAGCTTCGGATTACTGGTGTACATCCGCTTATCATCCAAATGCGCGTGATCCATGGTTAGGCAATATTGCTGCCAATAAAAGAGTGACTACAACAACAGCTGAAGCTACTTCCGTTTACTTTTTAGATAGCATCGAAATCACCCCACAATGGTTAATTGACCTAGGTGTTCGTTGGGATAAATTTAAAACAGAATTAGAAACGCATTCGACTGGTGTAACGCTGAAGAACGATACTGACTTCTTCTCCTATCAGGGCGGTTTAATTTATAAACCTGTTGAAAATGGCAGTATCTATGCAAGTTACTCCACATCAGCAAATCCAGTCGGGATTGATGCTGGGGATGGTTCTGAAACGGGTCTCAATGTCAATATTAAAGACTTAGACCCAGAGAAGAGCCGTACTTACGAGCTCGGAACTAAGTGGGATATTTTAAGCAATAAACTAAACTTAACTGCTGCCATTTTCCGTACAGAAAAACAAAATACCCGCATTCAATTAGACTCAACCACTTATACCAACGGAGGCGAGAGTAAAGTCGATGGTATAGAGCTAGGCGTAAACGGCAATATCACCGATAAATGGGCAATTTCCGCAGGTTATTCTTATTTAGATAGTGAACAGACCAACCCTGGACCATCATGTAATCGTGCAGGTGACTGTGTAGCTGATAACCCTGCAAAAGGCAAACGTTTGCCAAACGTACCCAAAAATAGCGCAACACTTTGGACCACTTATCAAGTTTTACCGAAACTTAATTTAGGTGTAGGCGCTATTGCAATGGATAAATTCTATGGCGATGCAGCGAATACGAAATATGTGCCAGGTTATGTCCGCTATGATGCAATGGCTCGCTATAACGTAAATAAAAATATTGATGTTCAGTTAAATCTGAATAACTTATCCAACAAGCGCTATTTCACTAAAGCATATGCATCACATTATGCCACTGAGTCAGATGGCATCAATGGTGTGGTATCACTTAACTTTAGATATTGATCTATAAATATTGATCAAATCTACATATTGAACAATACAAGCTTCATCCAATTTAAACAGCTTCCCTATGGAGGCTGTTTTTTTATTCAACAAATATTTTTATTGACTCCATTTTAGAAAAAGTTCAAAAAACAACTTATATTTGTATAAAAAGTATTTTAATTTAAATTCACAATAAATAATTAAAAAACCATTCAATAATTAGATTTTATATAAAAAACAATTTCTTATTTGAAGAAACACTATAATTTTCATTCGATAATTCTATTAATAACTAATGATTGATCGTTATATACATTACTTAAAATATGTAATAAGTAACAAGAATCATTATTATTCGCACACAAATTTACACTAATATCTGAGTGCAGAATGGCTTTTATTAAAACGCGTAAAAAAATCGTTTCTTCCGCGATCGCTTCTTCTTTAAGTCTAGTCGCTGGAAATGCAATTGCTGAAGATCAAGTAGCTCAACTCGAAACAATTCAAATTCAAGCTCAAGCAGAAGCAAAACAAAGTTTTAAAGTAGACCAATCTGCAAACTCTAAATTTGTCGCGCCTTTATTAGACACAGCAAAATCTGTGTCCATTATTTCAAAACAGTTACTTGAAGATACACAAGTAACTACCCTCGCCGATGCCTTAAGAACAGTTCCAGGTGTAACCTTAGGTGCAGGTGAAGGCGGTAACCCAAATGGTGATCGACCTTTCATTCGTGGTTATAGCTCTGAAAGCTCTATGTATGTCGATGGTGTTCGTAACTCGACTTCACAAAACCGTGAAATGTTTGCAGTCGAACAAGTCGAAATCACCAAAGGCTCATCATCTGCCATGAATGGTGGTGGCTCTATTGGTGGTAGCGTAAACATGGTGTCTAAAGTCGCTAAAAAAGGCGATTCTTTAGAGGGCTCTATTGCTGGCGGTACCAATGACTATGCGCGCATTACTTTAGATGGCAATAAAGATTTTGGTAATGGCATTGCAGCACGTGTTGCCGTATTAGGTCACATGAATGATAAAGCAGGACAACATGATGGTGCTGAATATCAACGTGTTGGTATTGCACCAAGTATCACCTTCGGTTTAGACACCCCGACCCGTGCAACCTTAAGTTACTACTACTTACAATCTGACGATACACCAGATTCGGGTGTTCCCTATTGGAATTGGACTCAGAAAAACGCAGATGGTACGGGTAAAGGGACCACAACAGGCAAACCATTAGATGCCAAACAAGGCGTCTATTACGGCTGGAAAGATCGTGATTTCCAAAAGCAAGAAAATCAAATTGGAACGCTTAAGTTAGAACATGATCTTAGTGATGACATTACTTTAAGTAATACCGCCGTCTTTAATAAATCTAAAAATGATTACCTTTGGACTCAACCAGATGATAGTCAAGGAAATATTGCCAATGGCAAAGTTTGGAGACGTTCTAATTCTCGGATCACAGATACAGGTACATTTACAGATCAACTTTCTTTAGCTGGTAAATTTAATACAGGCGCTATCAAACATAGTTTTAATGTTGGGGCTGAATATAGCCGTCAAGAAACCGATCGAACCAGCTATAACGTCAATACATTAGATGCGGACGGAAATAAATATAGCACTTGTACCAATTTAGCAGTTCAAACTGGCAATTGTACGTCATCGTATCATCCAAATCCGAATCAGCCATGGACTGAGTCTGCAAGTACTCGAGGGCAAGATAAATACAATACGCTGACTGAGACAACTTCAATCTATTTCTTAGATAGTATTGCATTCACACCAAAATGGATTTTAGATCTAGGTCTTCGTTGGGATAAATTTGACACAGAACAAGTCATGACCTACGGCGCAAACAATGCCAACACAAAACCTACAACTAAAGATGGAATACAAGTTGATCCATTACGAAACGTAGGTGACAAAGACAAAGTAAGAAGTAACACTGACTTCTTTTCTTATCAAGCGGGTTTAACCTATAAACCACGTGAAAACGGTTCAATTTATTTTAGTTATGCAACGTCATCGAATCCTGTCGGTATTGACCAAGGCGACGGCGATGATGGTGTTAATGCAAACTATAGCAATTTAGATCCTGAACGTAGCCAAACCTTTGAACTGGGTACCAAATGGGATTTATTTTCAGATAAATTAAATGTAACCGCAGCGATCTTCCAAACTGAAAAACATAATGCCCGAGTACAACTGGATACAACGACATACGGCAATGTCGGCTCTACACAAGTAGACGGTTTCGAACTTGGCATTAATGGTAAAATCACGGATAAATGGGCGATTTCAGCTGGATATACTTATCTGTATACAGAAGCTACGGACAATGGTAAAAACTGTAAAGGTAAAGGCGCTAAAGTTAATTGTACCAACGAAGCTAATCCAAACAATGGTAACCACTTACCAAACGTCCCTGAAAACTCAGGTACAATCTGGACGACGTATCAAATTCTCCCTAAGCTCAACATTGGTGTAGGTGCTGTCGCTATGGACAAAGTTTATGGTGACTTAGCAAATACAAAATATGTGCCTGGCTATGTTCGATACGATGCAATGGCACGCTACGATGTCAACAAAAACCTCAACGTTCAATTGAACTACAACAATATTTCAGACAAGCGTTATTTCACTAAAGCTTATGCTTCGCACTATGCAACCGAAGCTGAAGGTACCAATGCAGTATTGGCGGTTAACTTTAAATACTAATTAAGTTTCGATACTTCAATTCATTAATTAGGTCGTGAAATTAAAAAAATAGCCTCTTCATGAGGCTATTTTTTATTTATGCTATAAAGAATATTCAATAAGTCTGCTGACAATGATATAGATGGCTGAAATGTCCACAGAACTTATCCCCCCATTTTAAAAAAGTTTTATAAGGAATTGCTGTGATCCATCATATCCCTCAAGTATTGACTCAAGAGCAAATTCAATATTTTCATTCAGAGATGGACAAAGTTGAGTGGGTAGATGGTAAAAACACCACGGGTTCACTCTCAGCACATGTTAAAAACAATCAACAACTTCCAGAAGATCATCCGCTGACTCAACATTTAGGTGAGATTATTTTAAAGGCATTAAATCAACACCCTTTATTTATTTCAGCAGCGCTGCCTTATAAATTTTTACCGCCTTACTTTAATCGTTATGAAAACGGCGAAACTTTTGGTTTTCATGTCGACAATTCTATTCGTTGGCTTCAAGGCACATCTGAACGTATTCGCACCGATCTATCTTGCACACTATTTTTATCTGAACCTGATGAATATGAAGGCGGTGATTTGGTTGTTGAAGACACCTACGGTTACCATGAAGTGAAATTGCCTGCTGGAGATTTAATTTTATATCCATCGAGCAGCGTACATGAAGTCACTCCCGTGACATCAGGCTGTCGAGTTGCATCATTCTTTTGGTTGCAAAGTATGATTCGGGATGATGCAAACAGACATATGCTGTTTAATCTGGATCAAAGTATTCAAAATCTACGTATAGAATTGGGAGATCAACATTCAGAAGTCATTAAGCTCACCAGCATGTATCATAATTTGATGCGTAAATGGGCTGAGATTTAAGGAATAAAACATATATTCTTAAAGCTTATATTTTGACACGACTTTTAATGCGGAACGATGGAACATTCATGAGTAATCAAATCCTGCCACCCCTTACCCAGATTCCAGCCTATCTGCAAACAGTTGCAGATTACGAGTGTGAAGCTAAAAAACATCTCTCCGAAATGGTCTGGGCATATTTACAAGGCGGTGCGATGGATGAAGTCAGTGTTCGCGATAATCTTCAGCAATTTAGTCAAATTCATCTGATGCCACGTATGCTCAAAGATTTAACCCAAGGCAATACACAGTGTGAAATTTTAGGGCAACGCTTCCCTCACCCAATTTTTCTGGCACCTATTGGTCATCAACAACAGTTTCACCCTGATGCAGAAGCAGCCAGCGCGCTCGCAGCAGAAGTTTTAGGAAGCAATATCGTTCTAAGCACCTTTACCAATACCGATATGCGACAGTTAAAAAAAGACAATCCATACAAATGGTTTCAACTGTATTGGCAAGGTGATCGTGCAAAATCTTTATCATTGGTCAAAATAGCTGAAGCTCACAACTTTAAAGCGATCGTACTGACAGTTGATTCGCCACATACTGGCATTCGAGACCGTGAACGTCGTGCATTTTTCCATTTGCCTGAAGGTATGCAGCACCCACATACTCCAGCGCATATTCCACTGCCTCCTTTGAATGAGGGTGACCACCCTGTATTTGATGGTTTAATGAAAATTGCACCCACTTGGGCAGATATTGCATGGCTGAAAACCCAAACTGATTTGCCTATTATTTTAAAAGGCATTGTGCATCCAGAAGATGCTTTACTTGCCATTCAACATGGTGTTCAAGGACTGATCATTTCTAATCACGGTGGTCGTGTTTTAGACACTTGCCTTCCACCACTTAAAACATTGCAAATGATTAAGAAAGTTGTGCCTGCTGATTTCCCACTGCTTTATGATGGCGGTATTCGACGTGGTACAGATGTGTTTAAAGCGATTGCTTTAGGTGCATCTGCGGTGTTGATTGGTCGTCCTTATATTTATGGCTTAGCAGTTGCAGGTGCTTTAGGTGTGGCACATGTGATCCGAATTTTAAAAGAGGAATTTGAAATCACGATGGCACTCATGGGAACATCAAGCATTAAAGAGATTAATTCGGATTATATTTATCAAGAATAAACATAATGATGAAAAAAAATTTCATTATTCAATATATATCAGAAATTCTTTATTGATATACGACTAAAATCCATAGAAATAGGAAAAACATTTCAAAGCAAGTGGATTAAAATTAATAGCATAGGGTTACAAGGTTTTCTCAATTTCAACGTGTAAAAAACATCATTTTTACACTTAAATTTGAAAACATCCTTGTAAATAGAACACATAGATACAATCTATAAAGTAGATAAGTTGCCTTTACAAAAGATTTGAGCAACCTACGCTACACAAGGAGTTACCTCATGATGTTGGCTGATCCAAGTAAAAAATATCGTCGCATGTATCAACGTGTAGACTTGCCAGACCGTCAATGGCCAAATAAAGAAATCAATAAAGCGCCGATTTGGATGAGCACAGACCTTCGTGACGGTAACCAAGCGATTTTCGAACCGATGGACATTGATCAAAAATTCAAAATGTTCCAGATGTTGGTGAAAATTGGTTTTAAACATATTGAAATTGGTTTCCCTTCCGCATCTCAAATTGACTTTGATTTTACGCGTAAGTTAATCGAAGAAAATCATATTCCAGAAGACGTTTACATTGAAGTGTTGGTTCAAGCACGTGATCATTTGATTGAACGTACTTTTGAATCTTTGAAGGGCGCTAAACGTGCGATTGTGCATATCTACAATTCAAACTCTCCGACTTTCCGTGAGAAAGTGTTGAATGTAGATATTGCTGGTGCAAAAAACTTAGCGATTAATGCAGCACAAAAAGTGAAAGAGTACGCTGCACAATACCCTGAAACTGAATTCGTTTTCCAATACTCTCCTGAATGTTTTACCGCGACAGAATTAGAAGTTGCCAAAGACGTGTGTGATGCAGTCACTGAAATTTGGGAAGCTTCACCTGACAATAAAGTGATTTTGAACTTGCCTGCAACGGTTGAAGTTTCAGGTCCGCATGTCTATGCCGATCAAATCGAATGGATGCACCGTAACATCGAACGTCGTGATGGCGTGATTATTTCTGTCCACTGTCATAACGACCGTGGCTGTGGTATTGCTGCTTCTGAATTGGCAATCATGGCGGGTGCTGACCGTGTTGAAGGTTGTGTATTTGGTAATGGTGAACGTACAGGTAACGTCGATGTTGCAGCAATTGCGTTGAACATGTACACCCAAGGTGTTGCACCAAACTTAGATTTCTCAAATATTAATGAGATCATTGCAACCATTGAAGAATGTACTGGTTTGCCTGTGCACCCACGTCATCCATATGCAGGTGACTTGGTCTTTACTGCATTCTCTGGTTCACATCAAGATGCGATCAAAAAAGGTTTCGAGTTCCAAAAAAATCAAGACATGTGGGATATGCCTTACTTGCCAATCGATCCGAAAGATTTGGGTCGTGACTACGATGCAGTCATTCGTGTTAACTCACAGTCGGGTAAAGGTGGTATCGCTTATTTGTTAGAATCAAATTACAACGTGGTCTTACCTCGTCGTTTACAAATTGAATTCTCTCAAGTTGTGCAACAAGTTGCCGATGAAGAAGGTGTAGAAGTTTCTGCACAACAGATCTGGGAATTGTTCAAAAAGACCTATGTGGCTGTAAAAGATCAACACTATGTCGCGCAAAACTACAAATTGCATGATGAAAATGGCAAGCAAGTCATTGAACTTGATGTGGTTGTCAATGGTGAGATTCAACACTTACGTGGTGAAGGCAATGGTCCAATTTCTGCAATCTTGGATGCATTACAATTGCCAATTGATGTATTGAACTATGAAGAACGAAGCATTAGCTCTGGTGCAAATGCAAAAGCCTTGGCTTTAGTTGAGCTTCAAGTGAAAGGTACTGGTCGCTCTGCATTCGGGGCTGGGATCCATGACAACATCGTGACATCATCCATTGAAGCGATTTTTGCAACCATCAATCGTTTGATTGATCAGGGCGTTTTAAGCACTGAACAACTGGTTGCAGCAGCAGTATAAGTTTTAGCACTAATAAATAGCACTAAAATGACTTTAGAAGGATATCCTCAAGTGGTATCCTTTTATTTATTCATACTAAAGATTTAAGGCGAATCATACCTGTGTCTTTTCCAGCTGACTCAGTGGGTCTTGTTACCCCACAAAAGTTCCAATTCGAAGAACCACTCGCACTAGAATGTGGACGAATTCTACCTCGTTTCGACATTATGTTTGAAACTTACGGCACACTTAATGCTGATAAATCCAATGCAATCCTCATTTGTCATGCTTTATCAGGTCATCATCATGCAGCAGGTTATCATCATGAAGATGATAAAAAAGCCGGTTGGTGGGATGCATGCATTGGTCCAGGTAAAGCAATTGATACATCAAAATTCTTTGTTGTTGCATTGAACAACATTGGTGGCTGTAACGGTTCTACAGGTCCAACCTCCCCAAATCCTGAAAATGAAAACCGTCCTTATGGTCCAGATTTTCCATTAGTCACTGTTCGCGACTGGGTCAAAACCCAAGCCATGCTATCCGATCGTTTAGGCATTGATGTTTGGTATTCGGTGATTGGTGGATCACTCGGTGGTATGCAAGCACTACAATGGTCTGTGGATTATCCAGATCGTTTGAAAAATTGTGTGATTATTGCCAGCGCACCAAAACTCTCTGCACAAAATATCGCCTTCAACGAAGTGGCTCGTCAGTCGATTCTATCGGATCCTGATTTCCATCATGGTCGTTATTTAGAAAATGATAGTTACCCGAAACGGGGCTTGATCTTGGCTCGAATGGTGGGTCATATTACTTATTTGTCTGAAGAAGCGATGAAACAAAAGTTTGGCCGTGACTTAAAGTCAGGCAAATTTATGTATGGTTTCGATGTCGAATTCCAAGTCGAAAGCTATTTGCGTTATCAAGGTGAGCAATTTAGCCGTAACTTTGATGCCAATACTTATCTGATTATGACCAAAGCGCTCGACTATTTCGATCCATCTCGAGAATATGAACTGTCTTTACAAAAAGCCATGGCAAATACCAAGTGTCGCTTCTTGGTCGTATCATTTACGACAGATTGGCGTTTTGCCCCAGAACGTTCGCAAGAAATTGTCGATGCACTCATTACCAGTCAAAAACCTGTGAGTTATCTTGATGTTGATGCTGAACAAGGACATGACTCATTCTTATTCCCTATTCCACTTTATGTGAAAACACTGAGAGCATTTTTAGGTGGACCAGACCATCTTCAAGAAACTGTGATTGAGGAGACCATCTAATGCGTATCGATCAACAACTTGCTGACAAATGGATTAAACCAGGTTCAAGCGTACTTGATTTGGGTTGTGGTGATGGTGAATTACTTTCACTGCTGGGTAAAAAGCATCAAATCCGTGCTTACGGTCTCGAAATTGATCAGGAAAAGATTGCAATTGCGGTAAGTAAAGGGTTAAATATTATCCAACAAGACTTGAACCTCGGTTTGGGACGCTTTGCCGACCAGTCTTTTGACTATGTGGTGATGGCACAAGCTTTGCAAGCTGTAGATGCACCAGACGTACTTTTGCGTGATATGGTGCGTGTTGGGAAACAAGCGATTATTACTTTTCCAAACTTTGCTCATTGGAAGACACGTTCTTTCTTAGCGTTAAAGGGGAAAATGCCTGTTTCAGAAGCATTACCGTATATGTGGTACAACACACCCAATATCCACTTATGCACGTTTCGTGATTTTGAGGCACTTTGTGCTGAAAATCAGATTAAAATTATTGATCGACTTGCCGTGAATGGGAATCAACAAGGAAGTGTTTTGAGTAAACATCTTCCAAATTTGTTCGGAGAAGTCGCGATTTATCGAGTGAGCGCAATATGAAAAAATTATTAATAACGACAACATTATTTTTGAGTTCAATTGCGAGCCATGTACATGCAGAGTACATCGCTCAGCAACCTAAGCAGTCTGTGGCTGCAATGGCAGCACAATACTCCACCATGAGTATTACTGACCTTCAAAAAGCTGCTAAAGCTGGACAACCTGCTGCTCAATTTTATTTAGCTACTCATTATCAACGTGGTACACATATCCAAAAAGATCTTAAACAATCTTTTACATGGTTTAAAGCCGCTGCTGATCAAGGTATTTCAGCTGCCCAATTAAATGTGGGTCGTATGCTTGCTGAAGGTACAGGTACGCACAAAAATGAATCTTTGGCACGTCAGTATTTTGAAAAGGCAGCAAGTCGTGGCGACAACCGTGCAAGCTTTAACTTAGCCATGATGGAAGAGAAAAAGAAAAATTATGTAGGTGCATACCAATGGTATGAGCTTTCGACACGTGATGGTATGTTAGACAATAAAGTCATCAACATGTCGGAAACTAAAAAGACAGCTTTGGCAGCAAACCTAACGCCAGAGCAAATTCGTACAGCACGTGAACGTGCAGATCAATGGATTCAATCTCAATGATTTAATCCGTAAAAAAGCACCTTAGGGTGCTTTTTTCATCTTTAAATAGTGTGGACATGGAACCAAGTTCTCTCATACTTCCCATATACCCTTGGGACACACTTAAGTTTGTTTAAAAATGAATGTCTTGCTGAATTTTATGCATTAAAAATTCATAGCTTGCATTGTCATTATCTTTGTCTTTGTCATTTCGATAACGCATTTCTAAATTATAGATGAGCTCATTCTTTTGAGTCTTACACATAATCAATTTAAGCACTTCACTGACTTTATGGCTCAGCTCCTCCCCCACAATCAGTTCGTCTTCCATTAACTCTATCAATAACTTTTCAACGACATCTAAAATATAGTACTGAGTATCATTGAGCACAGTGCATATACCTGTATGATTTGAAAATCTCGATCTATTCTAAGTACTTGGTAGAATTTAACTACATGAAACCTCAATAAAACCCAGTCAAATGTTGCAATTTCAACCGTTCAATGAAGATGAAATAATTTCCAAATCAAATCGATACGTCACTTCAGCAAAGCAACGGATGTCTTGGCAAAAATCAGTTAGAATATTGCTCATTTTCCTCATTAGGCTGATGCAGCATGTCATCTCAAGATTGGTTATCTCAAGGGACTTTAGTCCTTGCAAGCAACAATAAAGGTAAAATTGCCGAATTTGAAAAACTCTTTGCCGCACTCAACCTACCAGTCAATGTGGTGGCTCAGGGACAACTTAATATCGAAGATGCTATTGAAGATGGTTTGAGCTTTGTTGAAAATGCCATTATCAAAGCGCGTCATGCTGCAAAAATTTCAGGAAAGCCTGCCATTGCAGATGACTCAGGTCTATGCGTTCCAATATTAGGTGGTGCACCTGGCATTTACTCGGCACGCTACGCAGGCAATCATGGTGATGATGCTGCAAACAATGCAAAACTTTTGGCTGATCTAAAACCTTTACGCAAACAAGATGAAAAAATTGAAGCTATGTTTGTATGTGTATTGGCATTGGTTCAACACGCTGAAGATCCATTACCGCAAATTTTCCAAGGTATTTGGACAGGTGAAATTTTAGAACAAGCACGCGGTGAAAATGGCTTCGGTTATGATCCATTGTTCTGGTTACCAGAGCTTGGGATTTCCAGTGCTGAATTAAGCAAAGAAGAAAAAAATAAAATCAGTCATCGTGGTCAAGCGATGCAATTGTTTAAAGCAAGTTTGGCAAAATAATCAGGCGCAATTTTCCCACTTTAACTCTCTCCCACAGGGAGAGAGAACTTCCTCGTTTATAATTCAGATATCAGCAAATGAATCAAAACACCATAAATTCCAATCAAAAGTGCGCTGGCTATCGTACCTGAAGCAATATATTTCGCTGAATACCCTGTTCCCTGATAATGCGTCTCCAAAGCCACAATATTGGCTGCTGGTGGCAGTAGAAAGAACATAAAAATAATGGCATAGGTCAACATTTGATGAGGAATGGGTAAAACAAAATAGGCCAAAATTAACAGTGGAATAGATAACACGCCACGCCCAGTAATTAAAAGTAGACTTCGTTTTAAATCTTTCCATCCTATCGACACTTTACTGAGCCACATGCCCAAAATACACATACCACTAAACGTCACTAATACTTTGTTAGCAGCGTACAGATCTTGAACGAGCCAATGATGTTGCCACGCACTGAAATCCCATATTGAGAGGATTGCTGCAACACTCAGTGCAATGACTGGGGGTGAAAACAGCATATTCTTTATGATGAAGGCTAATTCTTGCTTTTCTTGGCTCACAGCCATGACTGCACTGACATTACCAAACAGTGAACCGCCAATATATAAGGCCACAATGGTACTACTAGCTTCAGGTCCAAAAACAGCTAAAGCAAATGGAAAGCCCAACCAAGCCCCATTTAAATAGCTAAAACATAAGGCACGTAACTTGTCGTGGCTGAAATAATAAAAAATACTGAAAAAAACAACTGAACTGCACAGGCTTAAAATCAATAGCCATAAACTACCCGGTGTATAAAACACCATGTTGTAAATAATGATCAGTGGAATAAAAATTTTAGCCAGCAAAGAGGCCAAGAGTGGACGTATAGGCGTCAAATATTGAACTGCGAAATAACCAATTAAAAAGGATAAAAGTGGCAAAATTAAAGCCATAAGCGTGCAGAACAACAATCATATTGGTCATTATCCTAGCATAATTCAACTTTTGATTCGTTTTTCAAATGAGCAATCTCAGCTAGAAATAGAGCTCTTGTCTTTAAACCGCAATAAAAACGTCACCGCAATGTCATAAAAGCCTGCTTAGATAATAAGCATATTTTAGGAGATAAAAGATGGCAGGACTTTCAATTTGGCATGTGCTGATATTTGCAATTGTGGTGATTCTATTGTTCGGCACATCAAAGCTCAAAAACTTGGGTAAAGATGTTGGTGGCGCAGTCAAAGATTTTAAAAAATCAATAAAAGATGATCCGCTTGAACATACGCCTGTTCATGAATCACGTTTGCTCGACACTGAAGTGAAAAACTCAGAAAAGAAACCCATTTAACACGTTAGGTTTAAGATTATGTTGAATATTGGTTTTACTGAAATTTTATGCTTTTCCATCATTTCACTGCTTATTTTAGGCCCTGAAAAGTTGCCTGAAGCGGCACGGTTTGTCGCTAAATGGTATGGAAAATTTAAAAAATTCATCAGTAATGTTCAAAATCAAATTGATCAAGAACTCCATTTGGCTGAGTTTCGACAAGAAATACAAAAAGAAATTGATCGTCTAACCGAATTTGAATTACGCATGCAAAAACAAATGGATCAAGTAAGCACTCAGGCAAAGCAAACAACAACGCTTTCAAACCATAGCAACATTCAACAGCCTTTAGATGTTTATCCCGATTTAAAACAGTTCAATTTTCAATTTTTAGATCAGCCTTTCAGCATTCCCTTTACGCAACATCATACTCAGCAACAAATTAAAAACATGATGAAACATCAGCAATTCATACATTCTCATGAGCTCAGGATTGCCGTATGAAGCCAATGATCGCATCCAATGAAGATTCTGCTGTGAACGACCCCCAAACAGCAACTGAAAATTTAGCAACCATGCCGTTCATGCAGCATTTGATTGTTCTGAGAAAATATTTATTTCGCATTGTCGCAATCACGTTGCTCATTTTCTTTTGCTTATTGCCCTTTCGAAATTTTACGTATCAGCTTTTATCTGAGCCTTTACGTCAGCAATTTCCAGCCTCATCGACCATGATTGCAACCGATGTAACAGCAACATTTATGGCGCCGTTTAAATTGAATTTATTCGTCGCGCTGATGCTGGCAATGCCTTTTATCCTGTATCAAATTTGGTCTTTTGTGCGACCTGCACTTTATGAAAAAGAAAGGAATTTAGCGCTTCCACTTTTATTGGGCAGCATCAGTTTGTTTTATATTGGGATCGCTTTTGCTTATTTTATTACCCTACCCGCAATTCTACATTTCTTCATGAGCGTGTCTCCAGAAAGTGTTGCACCAATGACAGACATCAATAGTTATTTAAGCTTTTGTTTAAAACTATTTTTGGTGTTTGGGCTAACATTCGAAATTCCTGTGATTACTTTGCTTCTGATTTTAATTGGCGTGGTCAGCACACAAAGTCTGATTGAGAAAAGGCGTTTTATTATCGTCGGTTGTTTCTTTGTGTCTATGTTTGCAACGCCTCCTGATGCATTATCAATGATTATGTTGGCGATCCCAATGTGGTTATTGTTTGAAATTGGATTAGTGTTTGGAAAAATTTTAGAAAAAAGGAAACAAACCATAGCCCATAAAAACTAGAGTCCAATAGCCCAAATAAAAATAAAAGCACCATGATAAAAATGAAATCATAATCCAACATAAAGACTTCATAATCAAAATCACCAATTCGCTTGGTTTTCATCTCTCCCATGTGATCCAAATCTGAAGGTTTGGATTTTCTTTTTTATTTTATGTTTTTATTCTGCTCAGTCAGTGTCTTTAAACTGTCTTTAAAACGTCAAAAAACTGTCATGTGGCACTCCTACAATTAAACCAAGATAACGTAACAATAATTTCAACTGATAAAACTTATGGACTTATTATGACAGCCACTTCTCAGCAGCCTAGTCGTCGCGATATATTAAAATGGTTTGGCGGTATTCCTTTTTTACCTTTTGGCGCAATGGCGACCGCAGCAGCACTGACAGGGTGCAATGATGACAATGACTCGAATACAGCTCCTCCTGTAAAGCCTGCAAACTTTAAAAATGCCATTTTTACCGCTATGGCAGCCCCAACGACGCTTGAAGAGCGTGCCAAAACAGCTGTCACTTCTAAACTCAAAATTGAATGGGACGATAATTCTTCCACTGAATATCAATTGGGTTATAAAAATTTCTTTAAAACTGGCGATCTTGTGCCCAAATGGGGTGGCGGTGAAATTGTTGCAGGTGGTTATTTTAATGCGCAAGGTCAACCGATTATAGACACATCCGTTGACAGCAAACCTCGTCAATTTTTCTCAGATTGTCCAGATGGTTCATCCTTAATTTATTTAGACAATGCCAAAGTTGATGGGGTTCAAAATCCTGTTTTCCATGTCGTTCAATTTGAATACGCTTCGCAAAATCAGGCAGGCAACTCTGAATATGGCAATTTGCCTTCACCGATTGCCATTCTCACCTTAGATCAAAATCAACAGACGGGGCATTTAGAACTTAAAAAGTATTTTAATGTGGATACGTCGGCGGTACATGGTCTTTGGATTACGTGTGGTGCAAGTTTATCGCCTTGGGATACGCATCTATCTAGTGAAGAATACGAGCCTGATGCTTTTGATCAGGGCATTGGTGGACCAAATGTCGATGGCATTGGACGCAGTTTTTTTGGTGATGCCAGTAAGGCGAACCCATACAATTATGGACATTTACCTGAAGTCATCGTCAACCCAGATGGCAGTGGAAAAATTGTGAAGCACTACTGTATGGGACGAATTTCCCACGAATTGGTTCATGTCATGCCAGATAACCGTACTGTCATTATGGGCGATGACTATACCAACGGCGGCTTTTTCATGTTTGTGGCAGATAAAGAAAAAGATTTATCGAGTGGAACACTTTACGTTGCCCAATATACCAGCCTACTCAATGAAAGTTCGACAGCGACCATTCAATGGATTGAACTTGGACATGCCACAAGTCAAGAAATTGATGATTTGGTGAATCAACAAAATATTCAACCAAACGACATTATGGAAAGCTTAACCGTCAATCCAAATGATGCAAGCTACACGGAAATAACCCTCGCAAAGAAAAAACTCTGGGTCAAAGTCAAGCCAGGTATGGAAAAAGCCGCAGCTTTTTTAGAAACCCACCGCTATGCGGCGCTGAAAGGTGGCAGTATGGCTTTCACGAAAATGGAAGGTACTACCATCAATATCAAGGATAAAAAAGCCTATTCAGCGTTGGCAAATATTCAAGATTCGATGGTGCAAAATGGCAATGGTTGGGTGGCAAGTCATAACGTGAGTTTTACCAAGAAAATCACGGCAGGTGGCATTTTAGAACATGATCTTGCTGGTGGAAAATCAACATCAGTAGGCTCACCTATCAAGAGTGAATGGGTACCCTATCAATCTCGCATTTTGCTTTTAGGCGAAGATATTCCAGCAGATAGCTTAGGCAACACAGCCAATCCAAATAAAATAGCCAGCCCTGATAATTTGAAATTTTCAGAGACCTTCAGAACCTTGTTTATTGGTGAAGATAGCGGTAATCATCCCAATAACTTCTTATGGGCATACCATGTAGACCGTAAAGAAGATCCAGTACGATTACTGTCTACACCGTTCGGTGCAGAATCGACTGGTTTACATGCTGTCGATTCTATTCGAGGTTGGACCTACATTATGAGTAACTTCCAACATGCTGGCGATGCTAAAGATCCAACTGGTGGCGGTCTCAAACAAGCCACTTTAGATAATTATAACGGAGGATATAGTGCCAGTGTCGGTTATATCACCGCAGATCCAATTGCACCTTCAATCGTGAAAAAATAATTTGTAGATGATTCCATTACACATCTTCAATCTTAAAAGCCCACGACGATGTGGGCTTTTGGCTAATGAGACATTGCTTTATTTTTTTAAACATAAGCAATAAACCTCTTTTGCATAAGCTTTTGCCCATTAGACGTTTATGTGAGCTTTTGTAGAATCTGACAAATCTCTCCCTGCTTTTCACCGTGTTGGGTTTTCTCTAGCCAGTCTATCTGATGATCTTGGATACGTAATAAATTCGAGCATCTCGTTCCATAGACTAGACTTTGAATAAAGGTCGAAGAAAGCAGTTTTTCCATTTCCAAACTAATACCAGTGTTAGGTAACAAGTCAGGGATTATTTTTCTTTCATCTTCTAAAATATCCCAAACAGCATGACGTATATCTGATTCGGCAGTTTGTTGAAGTTGTAGCATGGGAAGAAATTCTTGCGTAAAGCGTTTACGTAGATGTCTGGTCTTTTCCCAATCTTCAGTCATTAATCCATTTGAAACGACATACACGCCTTTAGCCAAAACTTGTGGTGCTTCACCACGATTACTCATATAAACGGCTTGTTCTAAATCACCTAAAAAGAGATTGAAACCCGCATAGTCACACTGCCTTTGCTCGAGCTGCTGTGCAAAACGATATGGAGTTAAATCAGATTCTAAAAAGTCTTGAACCAAATGACCTCTGGAAGTGAGATAAGTTTTCTGATCTGTTGCATCACGAAAATTAGTCACCACAGCCCAACGCCCTGTTTCAGTCATACCCATCCATGTACCACCCGATTGCAAATCTTGACCTGCAATAAGGGTGCTGTTTGCCCATGCATGGATTTGTGATGAAGGTCGTTGATAGAACTCATCACGATTAGAAATCAGACATAAAGGCATGTGGTCTATGACATGCCATGCCAGTGCGACAATACACATAGTTGATTCTCTTTGACTTTATACAGTGAATGTACAACATTTTTTGTATGTTTCAGATAAAATCTGTTCAAAAGAGAATATCAAGGAACAGAAATGCTGACCTACCCATCCATTGATCCAGTTGCAATATCGCTGGGTCCACTACAAGTTCACTGGTATGGACTGATGTATTTGCTCGCTTTTTTATTTGCTTGGGGGCTTGCTAATTATCGAGCGAAAGAACGTGGCTGGACATCTGATATGGTGTCGGATCTGGTGTTTTACGGTGCGCTTGGTGTAGTCATAGGCGGGCGCGTTGGGTACGTGTTCTTTTATGGTTTTGATCAGTTTCTTGCCAATCCACTGTGGTTATTCCAAGTTTGGACAGGTGGAATGAGTTTCCATGGCGGCTTCTTAGGCGTCATGATTGCCATGTTACTTTGGTGTAAGAAATATTCGATGACATGGTTCCAAACCCTCGATTTTATTGCACCATGCGTTCCTACTGGCTTAATGTTTGGTCGTCTTGGTAACTTTATTGGTGGTGAACTTTTTGGTCGTCCTGTGACTGATCCCAACTTTGCTTTGGGGATGATTTTCCCAACTGATCCACTGCAACTGGTTCGTCATCCATCACAACTCTATCAAGCCTTATGTGAAGGGTTAATACTCTTTATCGTTTTATGGTGGTTTAGCTCAAAACCTCGTCCTCGTTATGCTGTTTCAGCACTGTTTCTAATTGGTTACGGTATCGCACGATTTGTGGTTGAATTTTTCCGTGAGCCAGATAACGGACAGTTATTTATTGCATGGATGAGTAAAGGACAATTCCTCACCTTGCCAATGATTTTGATTGGTATTTGGATGATGTGGTATGCCTATCAAAAGAAAATCTATGACTGGGGTCCACAAAAAAACAGTTAACTCATCTTAATGAAAATCATCAAAGGTAGAAACAAAAGGCGAAGTTTATCTTCGCCTTTTTTATGTTAGAGTTCAGTTTCATTTATTTTTATTATTTCAAATATGCTTGAATTTTGGTTTGATCCGAACGTATCTATCATAAAAAAAACCTTATTTTTAATCGCACTTGGAATGATGACAGGGGTTTTGTATTGGTTAGAACCCTTACAACTTGATGCGATTTTAATGTTCTTTGGTACAGGCATTATTTTCCTTATTTGTCGTTATTGCAAAATACATTTCGCAGCAAAAAATCCAACGGGGCTTTTCTACCGTTTACTGACATGGATTCCGATTGCTTTATTACTGGCATTAATCTTTATGCATATGAAAAATGGGGAAATTTTATTACCAGGTGCACAAGGTCTTGGCTTTATGGCATTGTCAGTCTGTATCTTTTCACCACTTGCCTTACTCCGCACTAATCCCGAAGCAAAAGTTTAATTGTGATGTTAAATTTTTGGTATTCAAATCGGTGTAGCAGAGAAATCAAATTTGCCGTGGTGGTCTCAACCTGTGTTGTTATTTACCTTTGCTCAATTAAAGTAAAACTTGCAGCACCTTATGTGATCATCAGTGTTCTAATGGGTATGGCAGCCCATTACATACGTTCTTATGTGTATCAATCCAAAAAAGCTTTACTCTCGATGGGTCAATTTAAAAGCCTTTTTTTGCTTACTTTAGTGATTTATCAGACCTATTTAATTTTTCACTTAGACTCACCATATCGTGTATTGTTAATGCTACAAAATTTAGGATTTGTCTGTATTGGGATTTTTATTTGTTCGATTTATACCCATCGGGCAAAACGTCATTCATTCTAACAAAAAAAAGATCCATTCTGATGTGAATAGATCTTTTTTCCATACAAGGACTCATAGAAATTTAGATTGTATTTCGACCAATGCCAGCTTCTTATGTCATTGCGCAAAAACGACGTTTCTATAAATCTTGAAAAGCAATATACCGTGTTAAATTCTAATTTGAAAATACAAAAACCTGTATACGGACATTCTCATTTAGAAATGCACTACATTACTCTGTCATACGGTAATACGTATATTTCACACTATCTTTGTAGACCGCATAACCTGCTTGTTTAAAATCGGAAACCCAACCAGAACCCGTATAGCCTGCAATATGTCCATAAACGTGTGAACCCGTCCGATTAATAATATAAATATCACCTTCTTTCGGTTTATCAAAAGATAAATTAATTTTGCGGTAACCCAATTTCATCAATGTTCCACCCCAATCAGCAGCGGCAACTGGATGACTTTGAAAACGTGCACCAGCTGACTCTAAAGCAATGCGGATGCTCTTTGCGCATTCTTGAGAACTTTTACGCGCGGTAACCCCTTTTAAATGCTGGGTAAACTTTGAAATATCGATACGTTGAGCTGAAGCAGAAGTATAGTTTTTATTTTTAGAATCTCTTTTCGAGTTTGCTGAAGCTGACTTGGTGTCGTTATTACCATTACTTTTCGCATTTGAACGAAGGATTACTTTCATCTCTACAGGGGCATGAATTTCACTCATATCACTCTGTTGATCGTAAATCATTCTAACCTCAATCCTCTTTTTACAACATTTCGCCATTTACACTTAAATGCTTTGGCTACATTTTCAAGCCAAGAATACTACTCTCTGACAGAATATTTTTCACATAAAAAATGTAAAAATGTATTCACATTTATAGATTATAACGACTAATCGTTTATTTTTTATCTGTCGGTTATTTTTGATTTTAAAAATAAAAATAGCTCAAGCACAGGCATAAATACAGCTACACAATTAAGCTTTTAACGATTAATCAAAAGCTGTTTTTTTACCCCGTATAAAGATAAAAATAAACCGAATTGTATATTTTTAGATGGGTGTTTAAAGCTTAAAACCGCCTAATAAATACACAAAAACTGGCATTTTAAACACTTAGATTTTTTGTTCTATAGACATTTGAGCACACGAAATTTTTAACTTAAAAACTTGCTTCTTTTAGTATAAACTGACTGGTTAAACCATGATGACCAGAGATCCAACTCGATCTTTTGAGTCATTTTCTTAGCTTATTTTTAGGACCTCTATGAAAGCGTATTTAGACCTATTACAACATATCCTAGACAACGGTGGCGACAAAGGCGACCGAACAGGCACAGGTACACGTTCTGTATTCGGTCATCAAATGCGTTTTGACCTGTCCAAAGGCTTCCCCTTACTCACCACCAAAAAAGTACATTTTCGTTCAATTGTGATTGAACTGTTATGGTTTTTAAAAGGTGATACCAATGTTCAATATTTAAAAGACAATAAAGTATCCATTTGGGATGAATGGTCAACGGCAGAGCAAACGGCACGTTTTGGTCGCCCTGAAGGTGAACTTGGTCCAGTTTACGGTCATCAATGGCGTAATTTCGGCGCAACAAAAAAAGAAAATGGCTTATATGAACAAGATGGTTTTGACCAAATTCAATGGCTTGTGAATGAAATTAAAACCAATCCAAACTCGCGTCGACTCATCGTGTCAGGTTGGAATCCTAAAGAAGCAGGACAAGTTGCATTGCCTCCATGTCATACCTTGTTCCAATTCTTTGTACACAACGGCAAATTATCTTGTCAGCTTTATCAGCGCAGTGCGGACGTATTTTTAGGTGTGCCATTCAATATTGCCAGCTATGCGCTTTTGACCCACATGATTGCACAAGTATGTGATTTAGAAGTAGGTGACTTTGTTTGGACAGGTGGTGATACGCATTTATATGCCAACCATTTTGAACAAGCAAAACTACAATTAAGCCGTGAGCCGATGCAACTTTGCCAGTTAAAACTCAATCCTGAAATCGGAGACATTTTTGACTTTAAATTTGAAGACATCGAAATTGTCGGTTACGAATCACACCCAGGGATTAAAGCGCCAGTCGCAGTTTAATTTCCGACATTACTTCCCTCTCCTTTGAGGAGAGGGTTAGGGAGAGGTGAATAAAGCCCTATTCGCTTATTCTTCAAAAAGAAAAAAATTTCAAATACAATCCTTCGTCAAATACAAACAATTGCATGAAGGAATTTTGATTCAGGAGCAGGATTCAGTTATGGCATTTCAAAATTTAGAAGTGGTTCACGTTGTTGCGATGGATCAAAATCACTGCATTGGTAAAGGAAATGATTTGCCTTGGCATATTTCTGCAGATCTTAAACACTTTAAAGAAATCACCCAAGGTGGCGTGGTCGTCATGGGGCGTAAAACTTTGGAGTCTATGGGGCGCACACTACCTAAACGTGTCAACTGGGTCATTACACGTGATAGCAACTGGGCTTTTGATGGCACAAAGATCGCGCATAGCATTGAAGATGCGCTCAGCCAAGCTGTAGCAGATGTAAAAGACTCTGAAAAACCGCAAAGCATCTTTATTATTGGTGGCGGTGAAATTTTCAAACAAACGCTTTCTATTGCGGATCGTTTAGAACTCACACACGTAGAGCTCGATGTTCAAGGTGATGCTCATTACCCTGCTATACCTGCTGAATTCAGAAAAGTCGCTTCTGAACAACATATTGACGACAAAACTGGCATTGCTTTTGAGTTCGCAACTTATCAAAAATAAAGCCAATAACAACGATATAACGACTCTGCATGAATAATATTGGTAAAGATGAACTCTTAAGCTCATTCGGAATGGCTTTTCTGCATTCTACATTCAGTTTATTCGTGCTTTTATCTTCTATTTGGTTATGTTTTGCTATCTGGGTTCAAGAACCCTTTGGATGGCTATTTACCCGTATTTTGATCGGCATCTGGATCGTCTTTGCCATGAGCATTATTGGCATATATGCGACGCAACATTTCTTTAGTCGTCGTATCGACGTGATGCTATATATCCTGATTTTCCTTTTTGGCCTATTCTGGTACTTCAGCTTAACGCCTAAACAAGATCGAGACTGGAGTCCTGAAGTCGCTAAAATATTGAGTTATGAACGCAATGGTGATCACATTACTTTGCATCATGTTCGTAATTTCAATTGGCATCAAGATGGTCAATATGACGAACATTGGGAAACACGCCAATACGACCTCAACCAAATTACAAGGGTGAATATCATCGCCTCCTATTGGATGGGTCCACAAATCGCACATACCTTGGTGAGTTTTGATTTTGCAGACACTCAACCACTGACTTTTTCGATTGAAATACGAAAAGAAAAGGATGAAAAATTTTCCGCTATTGGTGGTTTTTTCAGGCAATATGAGGTGAGTTTAATTGCAGCGGATGAAAAAGATATTGTCTATACCCGTAGTAATATTCGAGGTGAACAGGTGTATTTCTTTCCTGTGAAGATGCCTAAAGCTGAAATGAAAGCCTTATTTTTGGAATATCTCAATAAATCTGACCAACTTCAAGAACAAGCAAAGTGGTACAACACCTTAACCTCGAACTGTACAACACTAGTCTTTGATATGGTACAGGCTGTATCACAAAAACAATTACCAACTGATTATCGTTTATTGGCTTCAGGTTACCTGCCAAATTATTTATATGATCTTGGTGCTTTAAATCATCAATGGAATATGGAAACGTGGTATCAACGTGCACATGTCAATCCTCGCACAGCCGAATATGAAAAGTTTAAATACCAAACAAGTTTGAATTATTCTGAAGTGCTACGCTACGGTTTATCTCAAGTACAACCAAAGCTGAATCCGTCAAAACCGAACCATCAAAAAACAAATCATTAAAACCTAACCATTGAAAATCAAATGACTACAAGACAATGTACTCGAACATAGAGCATTGAAAAAATTACTGAAAGCAAACCACCTTCTTCAAGGGTTATTACACAACATTACCCTTAGAAGACTAAAAATATTCTAGTGATTTAAGTCATTTTTTGTTTATATAAGAGAAATATATAAAAACGAATGGCTTAGGTATCACTATGTTTAAAAAAATTGTGTCGAGCTCACTACTGATAACTTCATTATTGATTGTGGGATGTAGCAATCAACCCACTCCTACACAGCAACAACATAATTTATTGTTAATTCAAAACACCCAGTGGACACTTACGCATATGGGTACAGCAGAATTTAAAGCAGATCCTTCAGTGCGCCAAATTCCTACAATTCAATTTGATCAAAGCAATAAAAATATTCAAGGCACTGATGGTTGTAACCGTATTATGGGCACTTACAGTATTCAAGGTGAACATATCCATTTCCGCCAACTTTCGCAGACAAAAATGCTGTGTGGTCAAGGCAACGTAGCCACACTGTATAACGAAGCCCTTGCACGTGTTGCAGGTTATCAAGTTTATGACAAAACTTTAAGATTACTTGATCGTCATGGTAATCCTGTGCTGCAATTTAGTAGCGCTGCTCAAAACTGATACCGTGCTTGTCTTAGGTCTTAGATGATTCTCATTGGATGCTGTTGCAGTTCAGCATCAATGCCCCCATAAAGTACTTATAAAATTTAATTACAGAAGGATATGACGATGCAACAAGCCCTATTCGGCGGTGGCTGTTTCTGGTGTGTTGAAGCCGTATTTTTACAAATTCAAGGTGTAGAAAAAGTGGTCAGCGGCTATGCAGGTGGACACACAAGCAATCCAAGTTATGAAGATATTTGTAAAGGTGACACCAATCATGCAGAAGTTACTTTAATTGACTTTGATGAGTCACAAATTAGTTTTCAGCAACTGCTTGATGTTTTTTTTGCAACGCATGATCCAACCACGTTAAACCGCCAAGGCAATGATGTCGGCACACAATATCGTTCAGTGATTTATTATTTAAACCAAGAACAGAAAATTCAAGCTGAACAGATGATCGAAAGCTTGAAAGCAGATGGCTTAAACATTGTAACTGAATTGAGTCCAGCACCCACTTTCTACCCTGCTGAAGAATATCATCAGAACTTTTTTGCGCGTAATCCATCACAAGGCTATTGTAATTTTTCAATTCCACCGAAATTGTCAAAATTACGTGCCAAATTCCAAGACTTGCTTAAATCTGAATAATTTAAAAGATTTAGAGATTTTAGAAGACATAAAAAAGCGACCAATTCGGTCGCTTTTTTAATGAAGATCTCATTAGTTATCTGTGGCAAAGGCAATGTCTGCAAGCCCGGCTTCGCTCGCCCGTGACATCACTTGTGCAACAGTGTCATAACGTGATTCTTTATCTGCTTTTAGAATAATTGTCGGTTGACGCGCTTCTTTGCTCGCTTTGTCAAAGCGGTTTTGCAACTCATCAAGCGTAATAATTTGATCATCCCAAGCCACTTCGCCATTCGCGTTAATACTTACCTGAATCGCTTGTGGTGGCGGATCAATAATATCTGCAGTGGTTTTTGGTAAAGTTAATGGAATTGATGGGTTAGCAACGGTTGCTGTCACCAAAAAGATGATCATCAATACCAACATAATATCGATTAACGGGATGAGGTTCATCTCCGTCATACCTGTATCGTTGTCTTCACCCAATTGAAAAGCCATTAAACTTGACCTCCAACTAAACTTTGTTGAGTCGATTTTGCTTCAACTTTTTGCGCTGCTGAATCTTGCTGTAACATCGTATCAATCAATAAACCATGTGCATGATCTTGAAGATCATTACTTAAAGTACGGTTTACGCGAACACAGATGTTGTATGCAATCACGGCTGGAATCGCAACTGCAAGACCAATACCTGTCATGATTAACGCTTCACCTACTGGTGTTGCAACCTGAGCAAGACCTGCTTGACCACTCTTACCTACTGCTACAAGCGCATGGAAAATCCCCCACACTGTACCAAATAGACCGACGAATGGTGCAAGTGAAGCAATGGTACCCAATACTGCAATGCCTTTTTCAGCAGAAGATTTTTCCGCAGCGATTTGACGCAATAATGCTTGTTCCGCTACAGCTTTGCGTTGATCAAAGCTTAATGGAGCAAGTTTTGCCTTCAAAGCATTTAAGGCTTTTGAAAGTTGAGCATAAGCCACTTGTTTCAGTTGACGTGTACCCATCAAACGTAAAGCAAAGATGGTCCATGTCGTAATTGACATTGCCAATAATACGAAATACAGCGTTTTACTGACTGCATCTGCATGTTGCCAATACACTGAAAAGTTCATACTCGAACTCCTAAATTAAAGTTAGCCGTTAGAATTCAATTTCAATTCAAATGGTTGCTCAGCCTTAAACGGATAAGCCACGCCATTTTCTTTATAGGGTCTAAATTTCGCACCACGAACTGCACGAACAATTTTTTGATCGAGTGCATCAATACCTGTCGATCTCACCACACGTACATTGGTAATTGAACCATTTGTATCTGCTTCAATCGATACCACGATGCTACGATCTGAACCTTTTAAATCACTGTTGGTGTACGAAGGTCGTGGAGATCTTGCCCACGAAATTTGTCCAGCACTTAAACTTCTTGGTTTAGACGCTTGTTCACGCGCTAAACGATCACGTTCTGCTTGTTCTGCAGCTTGACGTTGACGTTCAGCTTCACGCTGTTGCTGTTCTCTTAACTGTTGTTCACGCTGCTGTTGAGCCAAGCGTTCCTGTTGACGCTGTTGCTCCAAACGTTGCTGCTCAATACGATTATCTTGTTGCTCAACAACAGGTTTGGGCTTTTCAATATTGGGTTTAGGTTTTTCCGCAATAATTTTAGGTTTGACCACAGGCGGTGGCTCAACTACTTTCGGCTCAGGTTTAGGTTGTACTTTGGGTTTTACTGGCTCTGAAGGTGGTGGAGGCGGAGGTGGTGCATCCTCTTTAATTTGTACAAAACGAACTTTCAAAGGTTCTTTATCTATTTTTTTAAGCTCTGAAACCTTCATATGACTGATTGCAAAAAGCACACCCATATGCCCCACTAGTACAGAAACGAGGGCAATAATGACTTTTTTCTTCATTGGATTAGGTGTTTGCATTGTAGCAGTAGAAGATTGACTCATTAAAATCTGGGACCTAATAGAAGAGATTGAAATACAAATTCGTGTTTATCAATCAAGTTCATCGGTTAGCACAATTAAAGTGAACCAATAATAAATGAGAAGTGTTTTCATTTGCAACTATTAAAAGTACTGATTTGATCAGTTTTTTAAATATTTACAACAAAAAAAAGACATACTTAAAGTATGCCTTTTTTAATGAACTGTCCAGACTTACTGGAATACAACGGTCTTGTTTCCATCCACAATAATGCGGTCTTCCAAATGCCATTTCACCGCACGTGCCAAGACATTGCGCTCAACGTCCTGCCCTAATTCACGTAATTGTTCTACGGTAAAGTCGTGGCTTACACGCTCAACATCTTGCTCAATAATCGGACCTTGGTCCAAGTCAGCAGTAACATAGTGTGCAGTAGCACCAATCAACTTCACACCTTTCTCATGTGCTTGTTTGTAAGGATTCGCGCCCACAAATGCTGGCAAGAAAGAATGATGAATGTTGATCACTTTCATTTCCCACTTCTGTACAAATTCTTCATCTAAAATTTGCATATAGCGAGCAAGGACAAGTAAATCATTACCTTGCATAAGCTCATCGATTTTCTCATAAGCTTCGCGTTTATTGTCTTTACTTACAGGCACAACTTCAAACGGGATACCAAAGTTTTCTACAGACTCGCGTAGGGTTTCATGGTTTGAAACTACTTTTGTAATTTCGCATGGTAGACCACCACGTGCATGACGCCATAAGAGCTCAAGCAAAGCGTGATCAACTTTCGAGACCAAAATACCAATTTTTTTGACATCGCTGACTAAAGCCAAACGCCATAACATTTCATAGCGTTCTGCAACATTCGCAGCAAAAGTTTGAATAATGCTTTCTTTTCGACTTTGAAGATTATCTAACTCAAATTCAACACGCATGAAATAACGCCCGCCCTGAGCTTCAGTTGCATATTGATCAAGCGCAGTAATATTTGCCCCTTGATGATACAAAAAGCTCGATACAGCTTGCACAATCCCTGGTTTATCTTCACAAGTAATCAGTAGACGTGCTGTGTTGGCAGTGGTCATATTCATTTTGATTTATATCACTTAACAGTAAATTGAAAAAACAGCCGAGTATTCTAACGCTTTTTCAAGCGCTTTCAAATTTTCTTTGCATCTTAAATAAGATTCATTCGATCATTTTTAATCGGGTTTATCTGCAGATAGACTCGCAAACAGTTCAGATGTACCAATCGTTTCCAGTAATCGCTCATAGGTTTCGCGACTTTCGCCCCGTAAATAAGGACCTTCAAGAAAAACCATTTGACGTAAAGCCTGCCAAACCCACTTTTCGTCTAAATGATTGGAGTCTTTTAAATGTCCAGACATATATAAGAAATTGGTCCAATTGGTCAGTACAATCCATAAATTGATAATGAGCGCCTCAATTTCTGAAGTGGTCATTTGCATTAAACCTGCATCCACAAAGGCTTGATAAATCTTTTGCCCTTGTTGCATCACCTTGCCTGCAAAGCGAGGATAAATTTTTCTAAAATCGTCATTATTTTCAACCAAGTGATAAACATCACGATGTAGAAAGCGATAATCCCACATTTGACTGCTCAGTACTTGGAAATAACGAATTTTGTCATTGGCATTGACCAGTCGGTCATCTGGAAGTGACAGTAAATCAAGCGTTTCCTTTTGATACTGTTCCATTAACTCTTTAATAATTTCTTGTTTATTACGAAAGTGATAATAGAGATTCCCAGGGCTGATACACATCTCAGCAGCAATATGGTTTGTCGTAACGGTACGCTCGCCGCGCTCATTAAAAAGTTGCAAACTCACTTGCAAAATTCTGTCTTTCGTTTTCAACGTTTTGGAATGCGACATCCTATTACCATCTATAACAATTTCAACTATTAGCGAAATCTAACACAAAAGCAACTTGACTTTTAGAGTAATTGCTCTAAAAATGAAAATATATTAACCCTACATTAGTGGTACTGGTCATGAACAGTCAAACAAAAACAAATTTAATGACAACTGACTCGCCTGAAGTACAGAAAATACATGATCTTCTTACGCTTCAGAAAGAAGCTTTTCGTCGCTACCCTCTTCCTACAGCGAAAGAGCGTATTGAACGTTTGGCACGTCTTAAAAAAGTTTTAGTTAAATACCAAGATCAAATTGCTGAAGCAATTAACCAAGATTATGGCAACCGTTCAATCGCTGAAACAAAAATTGGCGAGTTGCTGACCTGTTTAGAACAGATCAAATATTATAGCAAGCATTTGACGCAATGGATGAAACCATCTAAACGTCATATTGGCATATTACACCAACCAGCAAAAGGTTGGGTGCAATATCAACCTTTAGGTGTAGTCGGCATTATTTCACCTTGGAACTACCCACTTCTTTTAGCTTTAAGCCCTCTCATTTGTGCTTTGGCTGCGGGTAACCATGCCATGATCAAAGTTTCAAGTTCATCTGTAAACTTTGGGTATGTGTTAAGAGATGCTTTATCTGAAGCGTTCCCGCAAGAGTTGGTTGCAGTGGTTACTGGCGGTGGCGTAATTTCAGATACGTTTAGTCATCTTGCCTTTGATAAGCTCATTTTTACTGGTTCAACCAATGTTGGTAAAACCGTGATGAAAGCAGCCGCTGAAAATCTAGTTCCTGTGATTTTAGAACTGGGTGGTAAGTCTCCTGTCGTTGTTCACGCTTCAACAGATATGAAAGATGTGGCTGAACGTGTCGCTTTCGGTAAACTTTGGAATGCTGGTCAAACCTGTGTTGCACCTGACTATATATTCTTACCGCGTGGTAAAACTGCCGAATTCGTTAAAAATTTCAAAACGATTGCGACAGGCATGTATCCAACTTTAGCCAATAACCAAGACTATACCTCTATTGTCAGCGACAAGCAGAATAATCGTCTGCAAGGTTTTTTGCAGGATGCATTGCAAAAAGGTGCTGAAAAAATTGAAATCAATCCTCAAAATGAAGACCTGACAGCAGTGCGTAAAATAGCGCCGACATTAGTCACTGGTGTAACTGCTGACATGGAAATCATGAAGAATGAAATTTTTGGACCAGTGCTGCCAATCTTAGAATATGATCAAATAGACGATGTAATCGAGTTTATTAATGACCGACCACGTCCACTTGCATTATACTATTTCGACTTTGATGATGCCCGCGCTGAGTACGTTGCTCAACGGACCCATTCAGGACATTTTGGACAAAATGCAGTTGTTACGCATGTTGCACAAGATGACCTACCATTTGGAGGCGTTGGCGCATCGGGAATGGGGAGATACCATGGCCCTGAAGGCTTCTTCAGTTTATGTAATGAACGCTCTATGATGTCTATTCCAAAGCTGTTTAGCTTGAAATTCATCCTGCCTCCATTTAATCGGTCGATTCCGAGCATTATTCAGAAAGCCTTTCTTCGCTAAATGATCAAGGCATGATCTATCACACGGATTCATGTCTTGTTTTTATCAATTTCGCTTGTCTTTTAAGCGTATTTTTGGTATAAAACGCCCCTTGAAAGAATTCAATCCGTTTTATTTTGACTGGCCATACAGATTTGCTGTTGGCTAAATCAATGGAGTTACACCATGTCTAAGGTTTGCCAAGTTACCGGCAAGCGTCCAGTCGTTGGTAACAACGTCTCACACGCCAACAACAAAACTAAACGCCGGTTCGAGCCGAACCTGCACCACCACCGTTTCTGGTTAGAAAGCGAAAAACGTTTTGTACGTCTTCGTTTAACCACTAAAGGTATGCGTATTATCGACAAATTGGGCATCGAAAAGGTTGTTGCTGACCTACGTGCTCAAGGTCAAAAGATCTAAGGAGTCTGAACCATGCGTGATAAAATTCGCTTAGTTTCTTCTGCTGGTACAGGTTATTTCTATACCACGACTAAGAACAAACGTACTATGCCGGAAAAAATGGAAATCAAAAAATTTGATCCAAAAATCCGTCAACACGTAATTTTCAAAGAAGCTAAAATTAAATAATTTTAGTTTTCTTAAAAGAACGATCCATTTGGATCGTTTTTTTTTGCATTTATTTTATTCAGCTTGCTACACTTCATCAGTATTTGCTCATGAAAGACGCAAAATTGAATACAGGATTAAATTTCAATCCAACAAAACACTCAAACATTCAGAGTTTTTAATACGTTCTAAAAATTATTCTTGAATGTTCAATTTTGTGCATTATTTTTGCTTGGTTAAATTAACCATATTCTTATTTTAATTTTCTCCTCACTTATGTTTTAAGGAGTTTTTAGTGCCGCATGATGTAGATCTTATTATTTTACTCGCAGTTGGTTTTGGTATAGCTTTGATTTTTGGCTATATCGCTGCGCGTTTACGTCTACCCCCGCTCATTGGTTATCTGATTGCCGGAATTGTCATCAGCCCAAATACCCCCGGTGTCGTTGCAGATCTTGCTTTAGCGAACCAATTGGCTGAACTTGGCGTCATGTTCCTCATGTTTGGTGTGGGCATGCACTTCTCACTCAATGATCTGTTACAAGTTCGTCGTATCGCCTTACCTGGAGCCATTCTACAAATTGCTGTTGCAACACTATTAGGCATAGGCGTTTCCATGTTTTGGGGTTGGAACTTTGGTTCTGCTTTAGTCTTTGGACTCAGCTTATCCTGTGCCAGTACTGTTGTGTTACTCAAAGCACTTGGCGACAAAGGTTTACTTGAATCAATTAACGGTAAAATCGCTGTAGGCTGGCTCTTAGTTGAAGACCTTGTCATGGTCTTGGTCTTGGTACTTTTGCCTGCGACAGCCGTATTATTGGGAGGTCATGCTTTAGAAGGTCATGCTGGCAATGAAAATATTTGGGTAACCTTGGGCATTACCTTATTAAAAGTCACAGGTTTTATCGCATTCATGCTGATTGTTGGCAAACGCCTTGTGCCGATGATCATGCAATACGTCGCTCGTTTGGGCTCTAGAGAGCTTTTCACCCTGACTGTTGTTGCGGCAGCCGTATCCATCGCTTATGGCTCATACGCCGTCTTTGGCGTTTCTATGGCACTTGGAGCGTTCTTTGCAGGCATGGTCGTAAGAGAATCAGATTTTAGCCACCGCGCAGAAGAGGAAACGCTACCACTTCGAGAAATTTTCTCCATTTTATTCTTCGTTTCTGTGGGCATGCTGTTTGACCCAAGCATCATTGTTGAACAACCTTTAAAAATTCTCGCTGTTATTGCCATTATTATGATTGGTAAAACAATTGCAGCAATGGCACTGGTTTTATTCTTCCGTTATCCAATCAATACAGCATTGACTGTAGGTGCGAGTTTGGCTCAGATTGGAGAGTTCTCATTTATCTTAGCAACCTTAGGTTTGTCACTGGGTTTAATTAACACTGAAGCGCAAAATCTGATTTTGGCAGGGGCCTTATTTTCAATCACACTCAACACCTTTTTGTTTTCAGCCATCGAACCTGCACAGAACTGGATTCGTGAACGCTCACATTTAGCAAGACTTTTAGAGCGTAGTGGTGACCCACTTTCAATGCTTCCCGATGAAGTGTCTCAAGATTATTTACGTGATCAAGTGGTCATGATTGGTTATGGTGAAGTCGGTCGACGTATTACACGTGTTCTCATGAATGAAGGTATTAAAGTCGTTATTGCTGAGGAAAATCGTGAGAAAGTTGAAAAGCTTCGTGAAAAAGGCATTGCAGCAGTATCAGGCCGTGCCACTGAACCAAGTGTGCTGATTCAAGCACATATTCAACATGCACGCCTATTGGTGATTTCACCCATGGATATTTTAGATATTCATAAAATTGTGGATACTTCGAAAATGCTTAATCCGCAAATTCAATTTTTAATCTGTGCAGAAAGCAAAGAAGAAGCTGAGGTGATTCGTGCAGATAACATTGGTGAGGTTTACTTTGCCAAAGAAGAAATGGCAAAAAATATGACCAATCATATTTTAAATCAAATTCAAATTGCGCATCATCAAGCACCTTCTCATTAATTCATTGAGTAACTGATATACACAAGTAACAAAGAAACCGCACTTTTTGTGCGGTTTTTTACTTTTCACAAAAAATTCTCAAGAAAAAATGATAAAAAATAAATATATAAAATTTTTTAAGATAAAATCCAGCTCATTATAATTTTAAAAAATGACTTTAACTATTCATGAGGGGAAAAATATATTGCTTGTATATTTAGGTCTAATCATTTTTATTATTGGCGGTATTGGATTTTTAATTGCTGCTTTTAAAAATAGTATTTTATGGGGTTTCGGTTGTATCTTTCTAGCACCTGTTTCATTAGTATTTTTGGTCATGTATTGGCAAGACACTAAAAACCCATTTTTCCTACAGCTGATTGGTTTAGCCATAATAATCACAGGATCTATGTTTATGCATACCTAACAATTTCAATGATAAAAAACCGCAACTTATGTGCGGTTTTTTCATATATCAGAATTAACTAAAGTATTGCGGTTTCTCATCCACGACTTCAGCATGCCACTCATTTGACTGCTTTTCCAATAATGCAAATAAAGCAGCTTGGATCATATGCTGTGCAATTACAGGCATTTGATCACCCAATAAAGCCTTAATCTCATCATTAAATTGAATAGTCACCAAAGGTGAATTCTCAGAATCTGCATTTCTTAAAGCCAGCTCACCACCTTCTAGCTGAACCAATTCGAGAATTGCTTCTTGAGTACCAAATAATTCTTTCAATTGCTCTATAGACATACACCCTCCATGATCCACATGGTGACAAAGCACTGAATGCACTTTGCTTCGCTTAGACTATCTTATATAGGATCACATTCTGCTAATTTCAAGTGCGAGTCAAGAAATCATTGTGATTAAAATTAAAACTCTACCATTTCATTACGAAAACCATCAATCAGTTGAGTCAAATCTCGATGCCATTCTCTTAAAATTTGAGTGTCAGGCAACCATGCCTGTGGTGTTTGAGTCACTTTAATAATCAAGTTTGAAGACGTTTCATCTTCAGGTTCTGGCGTACTTGGTTCTGGTGCATACTGACACATCCGATACGCACGTTTCAATTCAGCAATAAACCCTTGTTTTGCGAGTTGTTGTAATACTGAAATTTCTGGAGAAACCTGACCTTTATCCGCCATATGCTCTTCAATTGATTTTAAGGTCGGAGCAAAATCATTCAAGCGATAGTAGCGTACCAATTCTTGCAAAAAAGCCAAAACAGCGCCATGCAAATGAAAAACCGCAGCTTCACGATGCGCTTGCGCTTGTTGCACATGATCTGTCTGTTCAGATTGCTGACATGCTAAACGAGCAAAATAAAGTTTTTGATTGGTACGATCGGCATGATAGCGGGCAACACGTGACATAAATCTGATCCTAATGAGAGAGCTTTTTCTTTTCGTTTTAAGATTAAACCCAATTTTATGAGAATCACAAGATAAATTGCGTTGGATCTACTTCAATTTGATAAATTTTTCTTTTTGCTATGGTTTTGATGGGTACTTTTAAAGGACGAATATTCTTCAACACCCATGCAAAGTATCCTGCTTGCCAATACTGTGCACACGCTTGTTCAACTTCATTCGGTTGCCAAACATGTACAGACTCAACATCGACCAAAGCGATAAATTGCCCCTGCTCTTCAGCACTATCTTCAGTTAAATAATGATGATTTTCTATTATTGCTAAATTTTTTAAAGGCAATTGATCTGGTTTCCATGAACGAATCTCTAAGGTCTTTTCACCAAGAATAATTTTTTGCCCACTGGGTGCAACAATTGAGATAGCCGCATAAATATTTTTCATTTTTTGAAATAAAATTTAAAAAATCAGTTATGTAAAACATAACTGATTTTTAAATCATGATCGGCCTCATTGATTCAATAAGACCTCACAATCTTTATTATTTAAACAAACCACCTAAAATGCCTGCGCCGTTGTAAACGCCTGCATTTTTTTCTTTTTCGTAGTGGAATTCCACTTTGTCTTGACAACCACCAAGCATTGATCCTAAACCATAAGTACCCTCAGCAACACCTAGAAAAACTAGGTCAATTGCATTGTGAACAATACCAACACCAGGAACCAAACTTAATGGTGTCCAAATTGGAGCCATTGCATTTAAAGTACCTGAGAACAAGTTTGAACCCATTTGAACGGCATCACCAACAACACCAGCACCACATACACTTTGAACTTCTGTTTGCGTCAATTCTTGAATAGCCATTTTAACTTTTATCCTCATATTTTTAGTAAAGTATGGAGTGTTTATGATAACTGAGTCACATTTTTTAGATCAATTTATTTATAAGTATAGCTAAACAATTACATCTTTTCCCCTACATAATTCTTCTATGCAAAGAATGAAAAATATTGTAGCTAAAATATCATTATTATCAGTAAATATGTTAACAACGGTCAAAGTTTCCATACAATGAATAATTACAAAAAACCACCTTATTACATTTATTATTATACTTCATCATTAAAATATCTAATCAATTAGAAATTTCAAGTATCTAAAAATATCACTTTAAGCTCAATAATGTCACTTAAATATCAGTATACATTTCAAATGAATATTTGCAGTTTAAGCAATAAAAAAGGAGCTTACGCTCCCTTTCTTATTTTTCAGCTGTTGGTTTATCATCAGCCTGTTTAACGCGTATACCTGTACCATGCAAGCGTAAGGTATTTAATCCTTTAATCGCTTTCACTGCTTCACGACCATGAGGCATTTCCACAAAAGCAAAGCCTTTAGATTTACCTGTCGCAGCATCCATCACCAAAGCACATGATTCCACTGTTCCATATTGTTGAAACAGTTTCAGCAACTCAGCTTCTGTGACTGTACGTTCCAAGCTACGAACTAAAATTTTCATCTTACAACCTTAAAATAGGCAAAATTTTCAAAAAGCGACGATTCTCACTTCTTGTCATTCGCATCAAAAAATAACAACACATATGTGTAATGTAGCTAGTTTAATCGAGATCGATACCAAAATCTAAATTAATCGTTTTACGTTCAATCAAGGCACTTTTGACTGTTTGCTGACGTGTCTTATAGTGGGTTTCAGTGGTACATAAATTTCGAGTCAGATCGTTAAGGAAATAGCTTTCCACTTTACGTCCTTGTTCATCAATCTGATCACGCGCCCAAATGCTTAAATTTTGCTTAGTCAGAATTAATTCATTTTGTGCACGAGTCAACGCGACATAGAGCACACGGCGCTCTTCTTCAACATCATTAAAATCGCCTTGTGCACGCGCATGTGGGTATTGCCCCGCTGAAACATTGGCAACGTAACACACTTTTTGTTCTGTGCCTTTTGCAGAATGAATGGTGATGAGTGTGACCACATCGCTTTCAGACTGACGTTCAATTTCTGAAATGGAGACTGGATCGAGCACATAAGCTTCTAAAAACTCACTGAGCTGATCATGTTTAGACGCCAATTGCTTAACCAATTCAAAATCACCCTGACGGCGATTCCAATCTTTTTTATAGTTTTCCGTGAGCTGATTTTCAATGGCTTGTATCGCCAATGTCACGCAAGCTTGCACTTCATGTTTAATCACAGCCATTTGCTTCATGATTAAAATCGCTTGAGCTGGAATTCTGCCGAATTTCTCTAATTTTTCAGCAATACCATCAACATCGGACTCAAGCAGTAACTGTTGTGCCAAACGACTTGCGCCTACATCACCCACACCATTCCATAGCGTTAAAAAGCGCATCCATGCAATATCATCCAAAGGATTTGCCATCACACGTAACAGACTCATTAAATCCTTCACATGGGCTGTTTCAAGCAGTTTTAAACCACCAATAAAACGATACGGCACATTGGCTTGAATAAAGGCCGCTTCAATATGTCGTGCAGCAAAACTGGAGCGCACTAAGACCATATGATCACGCCAAGGACTGCCTTCTAAGTAATGACGCTCTTTAATGTCGATGGCGATCCATTTGGCTTCATCAAATTCGTTTGGAAAAACATGTAGTCTTGGCTTAATGCCTTCACCACGGTAAGCCTCTAAATGTTTGTCGTATTTAATTTCACTTTGATCGAGTAGCCAGTTGGAGAGATCCAAAATTTCTTGAGTAGAGCGATAATTTTTTTCTAGTTTAAAAATCTGTGCATTCGGCACACGTTCTTTAAAGTGGTGAATATTTTCAAAATCTGCACCACGGAAACCATAAATGGATTGAGCATCGTCCCCGACACAAAACAAATTTACACATTCTTTTAAAGGCTCAAGCAAAGCCCATTGCAATGGATTGGTATCCTGCATTTCATCGACCAACATATGTTGACACATGCTCGCAACATAATCGACCAAGCCATCAGACTGCGCCAAGGCTGAAGCGACAATCGCCAAAATATCATCATAGTCCAGAAAACTACGGGCTTTTTTTCGTGCTTCGTATTCTTTCATGATGTCGGCAATGAGATCTTTCATTGCCAAAAATTCAGGCATTTGTTTTTCTAAAGCCACACTCAATTTTTGACGTGTATTTCGCGCAAACGAATACAGATCACAAAGTTCCGCAGGTTTAGGAAGTTGATTGGGATTTTTCTTGTCATCTTTACCACGAATCAGGCGGAACATCATCATCTGATCATCACGATCAATAATTGAAAATTGCTCCATACCAAAAGCTTTTGGAACACGACGTAGCAAGTACATGCAAAAGGTATGAAACGTTGACGCTCTCAGTCCTTTGGCTTGCTCTCCCAGTGCCAACTCCACACGTGCCACAATTTCACTGGCTGCACGGCGGGTAAAGGTCAGAATTTGGATTTGATTGGCAGGCACACCTTGCTCAATAAGATAAGCTGCTCGTGCCACAATGGTTTTGGTTTTGCCACAACCTGCCCCTGCAAGTACCAAGCTATGTTGTGAATCTGTGGTCGCAGCTTGTTTCTGTTGAGGATTTAATTCATTAATCAGGTTGGCTAAACTCATGGGGGCTCATCATCAAATTTGAATAAGTAGTTTAGCAAAACCTGCACCTAATAGTGCTTCGATCAAAAAAGATTAATGACTTAAGTTTCTCGATATCATTTTAAGAATTGCTGAATGATACAATTTATCCAGTGATAAAGAGTTGTTAGATTCAAATTTTCTAATTTAAATCGTGAAATTTGAATATGATACAGCAGTGCAACCTAATACAAAGTCCACAAACTATGACAGCTTCAATACTAGCTGATTAAATTTTTAACCAAACTTTCAATTGCTGAATACCTTCTTCGAAACCCTTTTGACCAGCTGGATGGTTCTTGGCATCTTTAAAAAATTGTAAAAAACCATGCTCTGCACCATCGTAATTTTTTAAGACTGACTCAACGCCATGGGCTTTTAGTTTTTCAGCATAAGCCTCAGAACTTGATGTCAAAGGGTCCAAGCCTGCAACTGAAATAAGTGTTGGTGGCAAACCATTTACATCAGAAAATAAAGGAGAAAGTCGTGGATCCTGATCTGAATATCCTTCAGGAAGCTGACTTTTCCAGAACGTTTTCATCGCTTCGTTGGTTGGGAAATAGCTTTCACCGTATTTTAAAGCTGAAGGGGTTGTGACATCTAAGCCAATCACGGGATACATCAACCACTGGGCTGCAAAATATTTCTTTTTTAAATCAGTCGTTAGAATCGAAATTAAAGCACCGCCAGCACTATCACCAACCCCAATAATTTTAGTTTTGTCACCTTTTAATTTTTCTGCATTTTCATAAAGCCACAAAAAAGCATCTTTCACATCTACATTTTGTCCAATTGCATCCACTTCTGGAGCTAGACGATAATCAACAGACAATACCACCGCATTTAAGTGCAAAGATAGCGCTCGTACTAAAACATCATGCGTATCTAAATTTCCAGACACCCATCCTCCACCATGAACAAATAAAACAAGTGGGTAAGATTCGTGATGAGGTTTTTCTGTTGGCGTATAAAGTCTGACAGGAATTTTTCGTTCAGCATCGCTATTTGCAGTGATTTCAAAATTCTCAACTGAAAATAATGCGTCAGGTGTGCCTGCAGTTTTACTGAGTTCAATATAATAACTTCTCATTTCGAGTGCGGCATCTAAATAGCGAGCATAATCAGGATTTGATTGATTCATTTCTTTTTTCCTACAATGATTTTAATTTAATTTAATTTTATGAATGAATTTTTTAGGTTGAAATTTCATCCAACTTAGCTATCCAATTCGATTAAAAATCATTGTGAATATTTGAAAATTTATCTCAACTATATTTATGTATGTACATGTTAATTAAAAAGATAATTAAGAAAGTGAATCCTTAAAATAGGACAATGATTTAGACATTCCCTGTACTTTTTGAGTTAAATTTCTTTCCGCATTTTTCAATGCCGTTTCCAAATCATAATCAGGTGGATTAATTCCAATAATTTCAGTAAAACCTTCTTCAAATAAAGGTTGAATGTCATCCCCGACCTTTCCAGCAAAGGCAATCACGGGTTTACCAAATTGCTTTGCCACTTGTGCCACCGCCCAAGGCGTTTTACCAAATTTGGTCTGAAAATCGATGCTACCCTCACCCGTAAATACATAATCTGCTTCAGCAATTTTATCTGCCAGATGCGTTTGCTCAATCACAAGCGTAGCACCTGATTGAATTTTCGCATTTGTGAAAGCCATTAAACCAAACCCTAATCCCCCTGCTGCCCCTGAGCCTGCAACATCACGTAACTGACGATTTACATGCGATTCCACCATATCGGCAAAATGGCTTAAATTGGCATCCAATTGTTGAACCATCTCATGAGTAGCACCTTTCTGAGGTCCAAAGACATAAGATGCCCCCGTTTCACCACACAAAGGATTGGTCACATCTGAAGCAATGATGATTTCCACGTTTTGTAAACGCACATCTAAATCCGATAAATCAATCTGCCGAACCCTCCCCAAAACTCCACCACCGAATGCAACTGAATTACCCTGAGCATCTAACAGTCGAGCGCCTAACGCCTGTGCCATACCTGCACCTGCATCATTGGTGACACTCCCACCTAAACCTAGAATTATTTTTGATACGCTCAAATCTAAGGCTCGAAGGATCATCTCTCCTGTACCAAAGGTTGAGGTGAGTAAAGGATTACGTTTTGAAGGTTCTAAAAGTTCAATACCATTGGCTTTGGCCATTTCAATGACGGCGGTTTGACCATCATCAATTAAGCCAAAATAGGTTTGCACTTTTGAATTGGGCACAGGCCCCATCACCTCGCACTCAATCTTTTGTCCATTTAATGCCGCAATGAGTGCATCTACCGTTCCTTCACCACCATCTGCCATAGGGAAATGAATACATTGGGCATCTGGAAATACCGCTTGTATCCCACGCGCCATGGCTTCACACGCTTGAAGTGCAGACATGCTTTCTTTAAATGAGTCTGGTGCAAGTACAAAAGTCAGTGCCATGAAAGGATTTCTTTGTGTGAACAAGTGGTAAAACTCAACATATCCTGATTTCGCTTTGGTTTAAACTAGCCATAAGCATAAAAAAGAGCCATGAAAGCTCTTTTTTATAAAACAGATAATTAAACAGTAGATTTAGACATCCGCGGAACTTTTTGGTAGCTGATATTTAATATACGAAGCAAGACTGAGGTAGTTAATCCCTTGAAATAGAATATCGATAGCAAGGAACATTCCTAGCACCCAAAATGGCGCGTCTGGTGTGACCAATATAAGAATCCCTGTTGCCAAGGTCAAAATGCCTGAAAAGAGCGTCCAACCCCAACCTTGATATACACGAAAAATGGCTGAGCTTAGAATTCGAATAATGCCTGCAATGACCAACAGAATACCCAATAAATGGGTCAGTACTACGGCTGTTTGAACTGGCGTTTTAAATGCGTAATAACCTGCAACACAATATAAAATTCCAAAGATTACCAGTAACCAACGGTAGCCTCCTTCAAAAATTTTGAATGCAGCAATAATGTGTGCAATACCGCCGACCATCATCAAAACACCAAATAAAAACACCACGGAAAGTGTGGCAAATGCTAAGGATCCGAATAAAACCAAAGCAAATACAATAAGTAGGATTCCCAATCCTAAATACCATTTACGATTTTCATGCAATTGATGTCGAACCAGATCATTTCCTACTGTTCTCATGAAGTCACCTTTTTTTACTCAAACTCGATTCTTTTTTAGCATTTTCTTCACAAAACTGTGTATCTAATCTGCATCCATTTTACTTAAGCATCTATTTTCAACGAGATCATGACCGCTAAAGAGCATGGATAAAATATCATTGTAAAAGCCTGTTGATTAACAAAATTGGCTTTAAAAGACGCTCAAATACCGCACTCAGTAAACAGTCCCTAAAATCTCACAAAAAAAATGGATGGCTCTATACCATCCATTTTGAAAAAAGCTGAGTCTCAACACTTTTGACAATGACTTCTCATTTCAATTTATGACGTCTAACCTAGATATGATCTATCTTTTTGTCCAACCAATCTCAGAAGCTGTTGTTTGATTCACAATAACCTGTCCCAGATAGTTTGGCATCACATTTTCCATGGCTGAAATCGCAATATGCCCTGCCATTAACTCAGCTTGAGTTTGTGGATACAAAGGTTTCTGATTGGGGTTTGCATAACCTAAAGGATATCTTGGCTGACCTGTTAAATAGTCATATTTATCCTTCGCACCAAAAGCATGTAATAACTCATGGGTTAAAATAATATTGTTCTGATCGTCTTGTTCACTGGCAGCAAACAGATTTACAGACCCCACTTTACCAATTTCAAGTGCTGTGGAATGCTTAAGCACTGTGGTCGTATTCATATCATAGTAATTCAGATACAAAGTCACTGTTGGAGAACCATCAGCACGCTCATGCTGTCTCCATGCATACCACTTAAACTTTAGACTCCACAGCATATTGTCTAAGAAATTACCATTTTCAGGAACCTTAGGAGGCGCTTTGAGCAATTCACGTCCTAATTGAATGTAAACCGATACAGGTTGATCACGATACTGTTTCGATTGTTCCATTAAAAATTTGTTGGCATCACTAAAGTCATCAACCGAAAGTTCATCGATATATTTTTGTGTCGATGCTTGATGATCTGAATTTATAGGATGTAACAACACAATGACAGGTTTAGACCAATCTTGATTTTTGTCACGCCAAGCATTAGCAGCAACAACAATGAGGATCATGAGTAGAACGGCTACTCGAATAATTTTCCACATACTATTCTCATTATTTTAAAGTCATAAATTTGTTGAGTTCTTAAGCTCATCACATTCAAAAAACCAAGACTCATACTCTATAAAGAGAGCAAACACTTTTATCACACAAAATGGATAAATCTAGTCATGGTAAATGTCTTTTTTGTGATTTATATCAACAATATAATCAATAGCAATAATGTGACTCAAGTCACATTATGTAAAAAAGAGATCAGCCTTAAATCCGAATATGCAAAAAAGAATCTGATATGTACATCATGTTCCAGCTTAGAAAGGTTGATTTTCAAGCCTTGCCATCTTTTCAAATAACGAAAAATCGATTTAAAGAAAATCAGTATGTTCATTCTTATTTGTTTATAAACTGTAAACTTGAGATAACGTCTATCAATCTCAAAGTGACATATACAAGAAAACATTGAGCGATTTAAGCTGTCTAAAAACCAAATGTTAGCCAATCATAATGACTGTATGTCTAAATTCAGTTCATCATCTCTATGCATACAGATTAAAATCATGGTCTTCATAGAACATTGAAAATTCTATTTTATTTTGAAAATAAAAAAGCCCACCGAAGTGGGCTGATACTGAAGGTCGTATTGAAGATTAAGCTTCAATCCATTTTCCATCACGGTAAACCATACTCCATTTGGTTTGTTTACCTTCATCTGTTTCAGAACCCACATATTGTTCTTGGTTCTTACGACTAAATTTCACCAATGTAGGGTTCCCTTCAGGATCTTGATCTGGCGCATTCAAAATAAATTGATACTTAGGATCAAGCTGATCGGCAACACTGCGAAGTTCAGATACTTTTGGTGCACGTGTTTCACGAACTTTCGGGAACTTACTTGCAGCAAGGAATAAACCTGCAGCACCATCACGAAGGACAAAGAAGTCATCATGTTTAGTAGAGCGTAAATGCTCCATTTTGATTGGATCGACACGTGGTGGTGCAGGTTGACCGCTTTTCAATACCTTACGCGTATTGTCGCAGCTGGTACATGCAAAGTAAGGACCGAAACGCCCAGTCTTTAATTGCATTTCACCATCGCATTTATCACACGGAATGGTTGGACCATCGTAACCTTTGATTTTGAACTCGCCTTCTTCAAGCTCATATCCCACGCAATCTGGATTATTACCACAAATATGAAGTTTACGACCACCATCAATCACGTAGCTGTCCATTGCTGTTTCACAAATTGGACAACGTTTTTTTGACATCAAATCTGCAGTTTCTGCACCTTCGTCATCGGACAATACAGCCAAAGATTCAACAGGAGTCAAATTCAAAGTACCCTTACAACGTTCTTTCGGTGGCAAGTTATAGCCTGAACATCCTAAGAATACACCTGTAGTACCCGTACGAATCTGCATTGGACGGTCACATTCTTTACAATGCACCGCTTCAACTTCCACAGGTTGATTACGGCGCATACCGTCTTCGCCCTGTGCTGTAGTCAAACGTTTTTTGAAATCACCGTAGAAGTTATTAAGCAGTTCTTTCCAATTACGTTCACCATCGGCAACTTTATCGAGCTGACCTTCCAAGTCTGCGGTAAAGGCATAGTTCATCAGGTTATTAAAGTTTTCATCGAGACGGTCTGTCACGATTTCACCCATCTTCTCTGCAAAGAGACGACGGTTATCTAACTTCACATAACCACGATCTTGAATGGTGGAAATAATAGCAGCATAGGTTGAAGGACGACCAATGCCTTTTTTCTCTAGTTCTTTAACCAAAGATGCTTCAGTGAATCGTGCTGGCGGCTTGGTAAAATGTTGCGAAGGATCTAACTTTTCAAGTTTTAAGATTTCACCGACTTTGACCGCTGGCAATAACACATCATCATCAGATTTGTTTTGACCACGTACTTTGGTGAAGCCATCAAATACCAAAGTACGACCTTTGGCTTTGAGCTCAATACCATTGGCATCCACTAAAATGGTCGATGATAAGTATTCTGCTGGTGTCATTTGACATGCCACGAACTGACGCCAAATCAGGTCATAAAGACGCTGAGCATCACGCTCTACACCCACCAATTGATCACCTTTGAGTGCCACATTGGATGGACGAATGGCTTCATGGGCTTCTTGTGCACCAGCCTTATTGCCATAACGATTCGGCTTAGCAGGAAGATACTTTTGACCAAATTCTGATTCGATATGACCACGAACCATATTGACCGCGTCATCACTTAAGAATGTCGAGTCAGTACGCATATAGGTGATAAAACCACCTTCATACAAACGCTGTGCCATCATCATGGTTTTCTTCACAGAAAAACCGAGACGTGTACTGGCCGCTTGCTGAAGCGTAGAGGTGATATATGGCGCGCTTGGATTCACCTTAGTCGGTTTATCTTCACGCACTGACACTTTGTATTCGGCATCATTCAGAATCTTTAATAAAGCATCTGTTTGCGCTTTATTTTGCAGTTTTAAGGTTTTACCCCCTTGTTTCACTGCTTCTAAACGAATGTCATCTTTTGATGCTTTGGTATCTGCAAATACTTGCCAATATTCTTCTGGTACAAAGGCACGAATTTCACGTTCACGTTCTACCACCAGTTTTGCAGCAACAGATTGCACACGACCTGCTGATAAACCACGCGCAATTTTTTCCCACAACAATGGCGAGATCATAAAGCCGACAATACGGTCTAAGAAGCGACGTGCTTGTTGTGCATTTACTTTATCGATATCAAGACGAGAAGGTTGTTTAAACGCTTCTTGGATGGCATTTTTGGTAATTTCGTTGAAGACCACACGTTGATAACGTGAATCATCACCACCAATCACTTCTTTTAAATGCCAAGCAATTGCTTCCCCTTCTCTATCCATATCCGTTGCGAGATAGATTTCATCGACTTGAGAAGCCAGTTTTTTTAGTTCAGCGACCACACCCTCTTTGCCTGGAAGCACTTCATATTTGGCTTTCCAGTCATGCTCAGGGTCAACCCCCATACGATTCACCAAAGCGGTTTGAGCTTTTTCTGCTTTTTGTTCATCGCTTAATTTGGTACGTGTTGCAGGTTTTTTTTCTGTGGTTTTTGCACTACCTCCTGTAGGTAAATCACGTACGTGACCTACAGACGATTTCACAATATAGTCCGAACCCAAATATTTATTGATCGTTTTCGCTTTTGCAGGCGACTCCACAATCACTAAGGCACGTTTTTGGCCAGCTTTAGGAGATTGAGCTGCGGTGCTTTTGGATGTGGACCGAGGAGAGTTCGCCATAATGAACCGTTATTCCTATAAAAGTGGTGTATATATTAAAGTTCTGCTAAAGAATGTAAATAGACTTTAATATCATCTAACTGTGTCGCTCGAAGGTCAGTTTCTTCATCCCAGTAGAGTCCTACACAGTTTGCCTGCATATCAATAGCATAAATGCCCTTTAATGCAATCGGTAAATCATTAAATTTTTCATCACCCGTAACAACATGAAGTTTTTGATCTTCTACACGTGCACGCATTAATGGTAGGCGAGCTTCTGGAATGAGTACACTATAATAGGCCACCATACTGGCACGACTTTCTGTCGCTTTTGGAATCTTTGTCCAATCTGGTGCTGGTACGAGTCGTGGGTGTAAAGACATTTTTCTCGCCTTTTCACGCATCAGTCCAAGTGCCTTCTCTCGAGGATTCACACGTAATCCAAAAATAGACCCTAAGACAAAAACCACAATGACAACTGTGACCCAAATTCCGATGTTTTCCATAGCTCAACCTTCATTTCCTTATATTAGAGTTGCATAAGGTCAATATAAAAGGCAAGATCAAAATGAAAATTGCTGGTTAAACATTTTGATCAAGCACTTAAAACGAACTCATTTCAGCTTTTTTAATTGTTATTCAATGCAGAAATTTCAAGTGCGCTAAATTGCACTATAAAGCGTGATTTTTCATTTTTTATAATATTAGTATAAACACTGACTTAAATACCATGAGATTAAGAAAAGTAGAATACCAAAGAATTGCTTTTATGATTTTTAAAATTCAATTTTGACGTCATTATGAGCAATAAAATAACTTGGAGATATCAAGTGAAAAATATTGAACTTAATCAGAGAGTTAGTTCAACTATAAAAGTATGGAAATTTATTTAAAAAAATTGTCATGTTGTTTCATCCAATTACTTAATTCAGCAAGAGGTTGGTCCAGACTTTTTCCTAAGTCTGTAATTGAATATTCAACTCGAGGCGGAATTTCTGCATAGGATTTTTTTTCAACTAGATTTAGCCGCTCCAATGCTTTTAAATATTTAGAAAGTTGCATTTGGGTAATTGGACTCAAATCACGATGAATTTTATTGAAACGAATTGGTGCATTTGCAATAAACAAATAGCGCAATATTGGTAAACTCCACTTACCTGAAAATAATAAAAAAAACTTTCCAGCAAAGTATTCATTGTCATCAGTACGAATTTCAATTGCCTCACTATTTATACAAAAAATAACATTTTGTTTGAATTGCAATTATCATATTTCTATCAACAAAGATATTCACTATCCAAAAGGTAAGTCCTTTTTCTTAGCACTAAAAAGTTGCATGTTAAATTCTTAAATACAGAGGAATTTAAGATGAGATTAGCAAACAAAAAAATTCTGATTACAGGAGCTACTAGCGGAATCGGTTTAGCCAGTTTAGAAAAAAGCATTCAAGAAGGTGCTTTTGTGATTTTTACTGGTCGTAATAAAGAAAAAGTTGAAGATTTACAAAAAAAATATCCTGAACAGACTCTAGGACTGGTAAGTGACAGTTCCAAAGTCGCTGAACAAATTGAATTGGTAAAAACATTACAAGATAGAGATATTCATCTAGATGCGATCTTCATTAATGCAGGAAACGTAATGCATAAACCTTTAGGTTATTGGACACCTGAAGAATTTGATTTAGTGTTCGACACCAATGTCAAAGGTCCGTTCTTTCTTATTCAAGCAATTGTTCCTATTTTAAATAATGACGCTTCTGTTGTGTTCTGTGGAACGGCCGATATTCATATTGCTTTAGATCATAGCAATTTGTATGCTGCGTCCAAAATTACCCTACGATCACTGGCACGTACATTATCTAAAGATTTGATTGAGCAAAATATTCGCTTTAATTTAATATCACCTGGACCAACAGATACTCCTGCTTTTGATAAAGTTGCACCAAATCCAGAAGTAAAACAAGCGATGCTCGATAGTATCGTACATATTGTGCCAGCAAAACGTATGGCAAAAGCAGATGAAGTTGCAGCCGCTTTTATTTATCTTGCTTCTGATGAGTCACGCTATGTCATTGGAACAGAAATACTCATAGATGGTGGTGTTGTGAATTTATAAAACAAAAAAACGATGCAATTGCATCGTTTTTCTTTTCTACGCCAAATGAAATTTAATTTAAAAACATCTCATGGCTATATATCACTGAATGCCCATTCCAATAAATATATCCTTTATCGATCATTTCTTTAAGTAATAATCGCACATCCGATTTTGGAAAAAGCTGTTCTAATAAATCACGCAGTTCATAGATATCTTTTGGTTTGGATTTCATCTGATTCAATTTTTGAATCACTTCCATTTGCACTGGATCAATCTTATCAAAGTTTTTAAATAAATCACTTTGAATACTTTGAACTGAGTGTTGCTGCTGAAGATCATCCAAAATCTGCTGTGAATTTGTCTGCAACTTCGACAGTAGCGCATCAACTTTTTCAAGTTTAGAAGCAACAGCAGGCTTTGCGATGTTGTCTTGTGTTAAATCAACTTGAATCCATTGTTTTAGCACTTTCTTTCGAAAAGAAATGTGTTCGTCCTGACATTTTACCAATTTTAGATTGATCATCATGCCAACCAAATGTTCACTTTGTTCGGCTTCAACCTGTAACGTGTTGATGAGCGAGTTTTTTAATCTTTCAATGCTATTGGGTTTACCTGACATTTTTCCCAAAATATCACAGTATTTTTTTACCAAAGTTAATTGAGGATTGGCAAGAATCTTAGCTACAGAGGGAACAATATTCTTTTGTTTGATCTCTTTACTATTGTCCCGTTCAACTTGAATTAAACTACAATTGAAGCCAGAAGCGATAAGCATATCCATTAAAATTTGACTGCTTTCGTCAGAAGAAATCAATTCAACATGCGTGTCTAAATCGATAAGTGCCAATAACTGTCCCACAATCACCGCGTACTCAAATTCTTTTTCTGTCGCCGTTAATGTATCGAGCACCACAATTTGCCCACTACTGACCCAAGTTGCAAACTCAGTTAAATCAGCCAGTGGAAGTTCAAATTTTCCCTGACGATTAAAAATATATAAGCTGCTATAGTGCTGAAAAATATCTCTAAACAATTGAGCACTAGGCACATTATTTTCAAGATCGAGAAGTACAACTTTGTTGCTCATGAAGATGCCAATCGCTGGGACAGAAAATCGTTATTACACTGATGTTCTATCTAAAGGTCAATTAAATTACAGCTTTTCTTAAATTCAGCGACACAGCTATTGTGTGCACTGATGCGTTCATATCCAATATTTCACATAATATTGCAATTTAATAATGCGGTGGTTTATCACTGATCGGGTCGAAAGGTGCGATACCATCAGAAGGATCTGAAGCTTCAACACGTTGATATAAAAGTTGCATTTGCTTCTTTAAATCCGACAATTCTCGATCTTGAATTGCAATTTGAACGTTGAGCTGATCAACTAATTCGTCTAAAAATGCAATTCGCACTTGCAAATCTTCTATGGGTGCGGAAAATGACGCCTGTTCATTCAAATTTTTTTGTTTAGTCATTTTAAGTCCTCATTTGGGATTTCAGGAAACAGTATGGCCTATATTACCCTAAGGGATGTCCAACTTGCGTTTGGCGGACCTTCCCTGCTCGACGGCGCGAACTTCAGTTTAGAACGCGGTGAGCGAGTGTGCTTAATCGGCCGAAACGGTGAAGGTAAGTCTACTTTACTTAAACTCATTGAGGGAAGCTTACTGCCTGACCGCGGTGAAGTTTCGTTGCAAAATGGCATCACTATTTCAATGCTTGCTCAAGATGTACCCATGGATTCGGGCAAAGTTGCAGATATCGTCGCAGATGGTGCTGGTGAAGCTGCATCAGTTTTAAAAGCATATCATGAAGCAAGTGATGCATGCGTACTCGGTGACATGGAAGCATGTGATCGTATGGGCAACCTACAGCACAAGCTTGATCAACTCGATGGTTGGGCTTTAGAAAATAAAGTCAATTCAATCTTAAGCAAAATGGGTTTAGACCCAGATGCAGATCTTGCGGATCTCTCTGGTGGTCGTAAACGTCGTGTTTTACTTGCACGTGCTTTACTAACTCAACCCGATGTACTACTGCTGGACGAACCGACAAACCATTTAGACGTTGAAAGTATTGAATGGTTAGAAAAGTTTTTACTCGATCAAAACAATCTAACTTTGCTTTTCATTTCGCATGACCGTTCATTTGTAGACAGTATTGCAACCCGTATTGTCGAACTTGATCGTGGTGTTTTACGTAGCTATGACGGTAACTATTCACGTTACTTAGAGCTGAAAGCCATGCAGATGGAAGCTGAAGAAAAGCAAAATGCGTTGTTTGACAAAAAACTCGCAGAAGAAGAAGTTTGGATTCGCCAAGGCATTAAAGCACGTCGTACCCGTAACGAAGGCCGTGTACGTGCCTTAAAAGCATTACGTGAAGAATCTAAAGCACGTCGTTCACAACAAGGTAAAGTGAGCATGGCGACGCAAGACGCCAATCGCTCTGGTAAGTTGGTGTTCGATATTGAGCATCTACAAGTCACTTTTGGCAACAATGCACCTATCATCAAAGATTTCTCTGCTCTGGTGCTTCGTGGTGACCGTATTGGTTTAGTCGGTGACAATGGTGTGGGTAAAACTACCTTGATTAAAGCTATTTTAGGTGAGATTGAGCACGGCGGATCTGTGAAAACAGGTACACAGCTTGAAGTCGCTTACTTTGACCAATTACGTAATGCGCTTGATCTTGAAAAATCAGTTAAAGACAACGTTTCTGAAGGCTCTGACTTTGTCGATGTAAATGGCAATCGTCGTCATATCTACAGCTATTTACAAGATTTCTTGTTCTCTCCAGAACGTGCACGTACCCCTGTAAAAGCCCTATCTGGCGGTGAACGTAACCGTATTTTACTGGCAAAACTTTTACTTAAGCCATCGAACCTAATCGTGATGGATGAGCCAACCAATGACTTGGATATGGTGACGCTAGAGCTGTTAGAAGAGATGCTTGGTGGCTATACAGGTACATTGTTGTTGATCTCGCATGACCGTGCCTTTATGGACAATGTGGTGACATCGACTTGGGTATTTGATGGTAAAGGTAATATCGATGAATACATTGGTGGTTACCAAGACTACTTAGAACAACGTCCTGATCAAACGGTTGTAGATCAAAAAAGTGATGTCAAAAAAGCTTTAGCAAAGGCTGAAGCGGCAGCTGTTAGCGCAACGCCTGCACCGAAAAAAGTGAAATTGAGCTATAAAGATCAGCGTGCCTTAGAGCAACTCCCTTTAGAGATGGAAGCATTAGAGAAAGAACAAGCAGAAATCAATGCCAAACTTGCTGATGGTTCTCTGTTCGTATCTGACAATGATCAAGCCATGAAACTTTCTGCTCGTTTGGCTGAAGTTGATGATGTGTTGCTTGAAAAATTAGAGCGTTGGGAAGAGTTAGAAAACCTCACTAAAGGTTAATCTGTCAATTCCTCAAAAAAACTCCGCCTAGATGGCGGAGTTTTTTTATCCAATGACTAAGCCAATCCAATCACTGCGACTATAGCCGCCAAAGCGCCAATGATCTTTTTGCCATTTGGCACATAACGTTGAATAAAAGCTCCTAAGCCTAAACCTACAACATAAATAATGCTCATTGCTGAAATCATGCCTAGAATTTGTACTGCCACGTTGCCATTCATCGCCAATTCAGTACCATGAGCGACACCATGAAAGGTCGCCAACAAAGTCGCTGCAACAGGCAGAATTTGATTCGACTTGGTCCAGAGTGCCACAGCAAGTAGCAACAATGATGCAATAATGCCATATTCAGCGACAACGGTTGGAAGTAAGTTCTGTGCACCTAAAGCAAAGCCTGCCACCAATGCCGTCACCAATCCCAAAGCACCAATCAATTTCCATTGTTTTGCCACAGACCACATCAGTACACCAAAGCTGATCGCCATCATCAAATGATCAAGCCCTGTAAATGGATGGATAAAGCCTGTCCAGAAGTTTGCATCATGGTGATGATGCCCTGGATGCGCCATCGCGAACATCGGAACTAAGCCCAATAATGCCAACGCTATTTTTTTCATGATTTGCATCTCAATACCCTCAAAATTTCGCCTTAAATTCTATTTGCTAGGTGCTTCATCTCGTCTTTTAAGCTTTAAACAGCCCTTGTTTTTCAATAAAGCTGATAATTTCACTTAAACCATCTTCTGTTTTCATATTGGAAAACAGGAAAGGTTTATTGCCACGCATGCGTTTGGCATCTTGATCCATCACATCTAAATTTGCGCCCACCATCGGTGCCAAGTCCGTTTTATTGATGATGAGTAGATCCGACTTGGTAATGCCCGGCCCGCCTTTACGTGGAATCTTTTCACCACCAGCCACATCAATCACATACAGCGTTAAATCAGAGAGTTCTGGACTAAAAGTTGCTGCCAAGTTATCACCACCACTTTCAATAATGATGAGCTCTAGACCCTCAAACTTTTCACATAAGTCATCAATGGCTGCAAGGTTAATGGAAGCATCTTCACGAATGGCCGTATGCGGACAGCCCCCAGTTTCCACACCGACAATACGGTCTGGACTCATGGCTTCATTCCGGGTTAAGAAGTTTGAGTCTTCTTTGGTGTAAATGTCGTTGGTCACAACCGCCATGTTGTATTTATCACGCAGTGCACGGCATAAATTTAAAGTCAGTGCAGTTTTACCTGAACCCACTGGACCGCCAATGCCGACACGTAAAGGTGAACGTTCTGTCATTTTTTAATTCCTTCATTATTCCCTCTCTTTTTTAAAGAGAGGGTTAGGGAGAGATTAAGTTCCCTGATTTTTTTATGCGTTAATCCCTCTAAATCTCCCTTTAAGAAGGGAGACTTCTAGGATCTAAACAATCTCGAATATTGTGTTTCATGATGCATACTGAGCATGGCGTACTGCGGTAAAGCACTACTCAATTCATCATCTTCCAGTTTTAATGCATTTTCGATGGCTTGCGGAATCAGTCCATGCAAATGCCATAAAATTCGTTGTCCGCTCATTTGCCCCAGTGGAACAGTTTTCACTGCACCTAAGACCTGATTTTCCAGCACGGTAAACGTGTAAGCCGTCAAAACTTCCGCTTCATCCAATTCCAGACGACCACACAACTGTGCATACACAGGTACGAAACCAAATTGTTTTTTGACCGTCACAGGCATCTTCAGGACATCTCGAATCCACGAATTCATGGAAAATGCCAATTGTTTGGATTCCGCCAATAACTCTTTCGACTCACGACTGGCACGGTAGATATTCGCCCAATGTAAAAACCGTTCGTCATCTGCATGATATTGCATGAGCCTTTTTAAAACAGGCAACTCAAAGCGTACTAAAAGCATCTCTAAAACTTCTTCAAAATAGGCCATGCTCGAAGTTTCATCGTTAATCATGCCTCGGTCGATCGCACTTTCTACCCCTTGCGAGTAGCAATATGCACCCACAGGTAAAGCGGTAGACGACAGCGTCAATAATTTGAGCAGATGACTCGCATTAGTGATGGGCATGTGCGTGAATCGCCTTAATCGGGCTTAAACGATGGTCATGACTGTGCTGTGCATACGCACCACTTTCAGGTTCAAATGGGTGTTCAACTTCTTGTACGGTCAATCCTAGCCCTTTTACCATCTCTGCCAAGACATGATCTGGCTCAAAATATAATGCGCTAGGCGTAAGCATCAGCGGTACATGTCGATTGCCCAAATGGTAGGCTGCTTTGAGTAAATCAAATGCTGTAGGCGCAGTGACTTGCATCAATTGTTCAGGTTTGGCATCGACTTTTAAAATATCGCCCTGTTCAGTGGCAATATACGCACCACTTCTTAAAATACCTGTACGGGGTAAATCGACCCCAATATCGATTCCTGAGTTTAATGTGGCACGAAAACGGCTTTTTTGGCGCGTATCAAAGCTGAGTGCGACCGTTTCAACTTCTGTGTCCACGGAGACTTGTTCTAATCGCTGAGTATAGATTTTCATGCTTTCCCTTTTGTTGCTTAGCTGCAATTGTGTGAAGTTTCAGACCATTGCATGAGAATTTTATTGCATCAAAAGTAAGCATTTTTCATGCCAAAAACGATTTGTATTGGTGCATTTTTTAAGTTCCTTGTTTAAGTTTTTTCCATTTAGAATGTCTTATTAGAATGCCTTATCTTTAAATTTTCTTATAGACATTAATCGGCTCTGAAAATCCCCCTGACAGATATACCAACATTTTCAAATCATCAAAATCCTTTAAATGATCTTGTAGTTGCTGATAAAACTTTAAATAGCCATCTGTAGATTCCAAGATTCGTAAAATGCGATCTTCAGCTAAAATATAAAGCTGAATTTCTGTATGACTATACATATCAACGAATTGTGCATCGACTGAATGTATATCACTCCATTTAATTTTAATCGCTCGTGTTTGATCATCAGGCTGATAAATAAAACCCTCACCATCTTCTAGATATTCAAAACATCCATCTTCATAGTTGACTTTGTATTTTTCTGGATGGCTTATTCGATCTTGTATGTCGATTGAATCCTTTGCCCAAACATGCGGATGATGGAAAAATGCCACCCAAATTAGACTTAAACAAAAGCAAATAAGCCAAAGCACCCATGTCACGGCAATGGAAAATATTGCAAATAAAAAAAGTATAAAACCTAATGAATATTCAATTTTAAAGATCAATGCTTGAGAAAGCGGGAGTTGAATTTTCGCTGGTAATTTTTTACTCCAAAGTTCATCACTTCGATCATGTTCAATGTCTACAAATAAACAAACGATCAATAAAATTGAACTCATGCCGAGCAAAACGAAATAATACTGTTCTAACGGTTGAAACTCACCTAAAAAATAAAAAAAACCTATCATCATCCATGTGCTGATGGAGTAAATCAAAAGCAGATCAAAGATCGTTTTTGTTATTTTCATTCAAGTTGTTGTTCTATTTGACTAAGCTCCCGATAGCATACCTGAGTTATTGGTTATATTCAGCACATTGAAGTGACGCATGCTCGATTAAGCCCAAATCACCAAAATCGCAGCAATAACGACCAGTGCTAATCCCCAATGTTCGGCTTTGGCGAGTTTTTCTTTAAAGAAATAGGCGGATATAAGCAAACTAAATAAAATCTCGATTTGACCTAAAGTTTTGACAATCGGAACACTGATCATACTCATGGCAGTGAACCAACCAAGCGATGCCATAAAACTGCAAAAACTCACCTTAAAAGTCAGTCCTAAACGTTGCCACATGGCCACCAAAGTTTGACGGCTAAATAAGCCTAAATAGATAAGCATACTGATGCATTGAAAACTAATGACTGAAAGCAATACCCACGATGCCCGATGAATGTTCGTCGGCAACATGGTCAGTTCTAAACTGGCTTCTCGAACTAAAAGTGAAGTGATGGCAAAGCATAATCCACTGCCAATACCAATCACTAAAGTCTTTGGAGAAAAACCTGTAAATTGATGTCCACGACTGAGTAAAAAGACGGCGAAGCCACCCAAAATCACCCCAAACCATGCATATAGTGACAGATGGTCGGATAGAAAAACCACACCAATAATGGCTGCAAGAATCGCTTCACTTTTTGCAAGCCCGACCCCAATGGCGTAATTTTTTTGTTTAAACAGTTGCACCATAAGTGCAGTTGCCATGATCTGGCTTGAACCAGCAATCACAATATAAAACCAGTATTTTGGGCTAAAATGTACGACCGCTTTAGTTGGTGAAAAATGATATAAACTGTAGATGTAAATGATGGCCAGTGGCAAACCAAAAATTAAACGAGCTAGGGTGACGCCCCAGACATCGACTGTGGTGCTAAGTTGTTTTTGGAATGCATTGCGCCACGCCTGCATAAATGCAGCCATGAAGGTAAAGAGAATCCAGCTAAAAGCCATAACATCTACAAGTTGTTTTGTATTGCTTAAGTTTAAGTCTTTGTTAGTGTGATGACTAATTAAAAATCGCTTGGTGGTGGATAGCGGAAAGTTTGGTGTGTAGATCAAAATTATTGTGACTTAAGCATTCTGAAAAATAAATGTGTCTTGATATGAATACTTATTACATTAACCTTATTGTGCTTACAATAGTATTCCCAGTACGCTGAAAATAACTAAAAATAATGTTAAAGCTTGAAGTTATGAGTATAAATCAATTTCAGAACATCATTGGTGTCGGCATAATGTTGATAGACCAAAATCAAAAAGTTTTGCTCGGCTACAGAAATAAAAAAGATGAACCTGCCACATGGTGCTTTCCGGGCGGAAAAATGGATCCACATGAATCGATTGAATATGCTGCGATGCGTGAACTTTTGGAAGAAACCGCTTTAGATCTTAGTCAAGATGTAGCGTCGATTAAACCATTGAATACAATGATTGACAAAAGTTCAGGTGCTGTGAAAGTGACTTTTGGAACGATTTATCAACTTTCAGATGAGCGTTTAAAAACTCAAATTTATGTAACAGAGCCTGAGATTTTTGAGCGTTGGGAATGGTTTAGCATTAATGAACTTCCACAAATTCTTTTTCCTGAAACTGAAGTGATGATTAAACATTATCTAAATCAACCTCAGGATAAAAATTGGAAAATTTATCCTATCCAAAGCCAATAGTTTCATCATAAGCTACTTTTCAAAAACCATATAAGCATCTAATTTTTATAAAACTATCAATTTGCGCCTCAAAACTAAGCATTTTCATGCTATTTATTAGAGCATTTCGGGGAATAAAAAATCTTTTAAAGTCTTTGTTTCCCTATCTAAAACAGGATGACCTTTTACAAAAATTTTAAAGCTGTTCGGTTTTAATTCTGCCTGATAAGCCTTCACATTTCCTTGATATGTTTTATTGAAATAAGAAATTGCCTCCAATAGTTCCAATTTATTAGTATCTTCATCTTTTAGTTTCGCACCTAAAATAACTGAAGAAATATACTTTGAAGGAATTATTTTCAATAATGAATCAAAATTGTTTTTATCATAATCATGCGCTAAGACTCTAAATTCTTTCTCATATTCCCAGTCTTTTGCCTTTACCAAATATTGATTAGTTATAAAATTTAACATCTCGGCACTAAATTCAGGCTTAAAAAATCTTAATGGATCAGATATTAATAATGGAAATGTAGGAAATTCATCTTGATATGTAATAGGTTGAAAGTTAAATGCATCATGAACCCACTCAAATATAGGATGTGGAATCTTAAATTCAACTAAAAAGCCTTTGTGGCTTTGTGCATAATGCGACCACATTAACATATTGAGTGGATTATTATTAAAACAAGTTACTGATAGATTTGAACGAATGGCATCAGAAAAATGTTTTTGTAATATCTCATGATGTGCAATAGGAATATTCTCAAATTTAATCTCGGCCATACAATCATAAGGATCATTAAAATTATCAGGCGGTGTAAATTTTAGTTTTAATTTCTTAAATAAATCTAATACTTTTAACTCCCGATCAAAACTTAGGTGTTTATAAATATAGTAATAATAATCATCACACTTTATATCCATAAATTGTTTTTGATAGCTAGGCTTAATTGTTTCTTTAGTTGCACCTAACAAGATATCTTCATGTGTTTTATCCAAAAAAACACCCTTTTTTAAATAATATAAATCATTATTTTATATACACTTTTAAGAATAATCTAGTTTACCCTCATCCTAACCTTCTCCCAAAGGGAGAAGGAACATAGCAGCAATTAAATTAATAATGAGCTTTCCCTCTCCTTTTAGGAGAGGGTCAGGGAGAGGTCAATCAAAACAAGAAATACCTCTGCGCCATTGGCAACACTTCCGCAGGCTCACAGGTGCCCCCATCCTCTTGTACTTCATAAATCTCAGGATCAACCTCCATCACTGGATGGTAGGTATTCAGCTTCATGTCTGCTTTAGAAATATTCGAATATTCTCTAAAATTGAATGTTCTTTATAAAAATTATCTTGAACCATCCAACAGCAAGCGCTATTTTAGAGTAATTACTCTAAAAAAATGAGAATTATGATGAAACAGCATAACCTAGGCACTTTTCAATGGATGTTACAAACAGAAGGAAAAATCAAATTTAAAGACAAAATTAAACTCATGAACAAACTTCTTGTTCCAAGTCTCATCACACCAATTAAAGAAAATATTTATAAAAATAAAGCTGATAAAAAATTAGATATGAGTCTTGAACACATTGTTATTCCAGATACAAAAATGATTGAAGTCGCAGTAGAAGAAATCGAATCTAAAGCAAATTTAGCTTTAATTAATCACTCATGGAGAACTTATTTTTGGGGTGCAATATTAGGTCAGCTACAACAGAAAAACTACGACCCTGAAACATTACTGACTGCATCATTATTTCATGATATTGGTTTAACTGAAGCCCATATAACTTCAAAAGGCTGTAAATGTTTTACACACGAAAGTTCAGATCAATTTCAGCTCAAAGCCCAAGAAATTAACTTTGATACCCATAAAACCACTCTCATCAAAGATGCAATTTGCATACACATGAATGGGTTTAGTGATGAATCGCAACCAAGTGAAGTTTCACTCTTACAACAAGGTGCAACCTGCGATGTAATAGGTGAACAACTCCATAAAATCCCGCAGAATCTCAAGCTCAATATTTTAACAAAATATCCAAGAGAAAATTTTAATCAGACCTTTATTGAACTTATTCACACTGAAAGTAAACTGAATCCAAATTCTCGTACTGCTTTCTTAAAAAGCCTCGGCTTACCCTTATTAATTCACTTAAATCCATTTAAAAGCTGATCCTTTTCAATCAATGTATCAGCTTAAAAATAATACATTTTAAGAATGAGATAATTCATCTTAGAAAGAAAAATTACTCGATCGAAGATGAATTTTACCGAAACTTAAAACAAAAAATACCTTTGCGCCATTGGTAAAACTTCCGCCGGTTCACACGTTAAATGTACGCCATCTGCCCGTACTTCATAAATTTCCGGATCTACCTCCATGACAGGACAGTAAGTATTCAACTTCATATCTGCTTTAGAAATATTTCGGGTATTTTTTACAGGCGAAATCAACTTTTTTAAACTCAGCTTTTCAGCCACACCATTTTCAATGCCTGCTTGCGACAAAAAGGTAATACAGGTCTGGTGTACCCCACGTGCATTCGCGCCAAACATCGGACGGTAATGCACAGGCTGTGGCGTTGGAATCGAAGCATTAATATCACCCATTGGCGCAGCAGCAATCATCCCACCCTTAATAATCATCGACGGTTTTACCCCAAAAAATGCCGGCTTCCATAGCACCAAATCGGCAAGTTTACCTTCTTCAACCGAACCCACTTCATGGCTTAAACCATGGGTAATGGCAGGGTTAATCGTATATTTCGCGATATAACGCTTCACACGATTATTATCATGTGCGGCATTGTCACCTTCTAACGAGCCACGTTGAATTTTCATTTTATGTGCCGTTTGCCAAGTGCGAATGACCACTTCACCGACACGCCCCATGGCTTGTGAATCAGACGACATCATTGCAATTGCACCCAAATCTTGCAGAATATCTTCCGCCGCAATGGTTTCACGGCGAATACGGCTTTCGGCAAATGCTACATCTTCTGAAATGGCAGGGTCTAAATGGTGACACACCATCAGCATATCCAAATGCTCATCAATGGTGTTGATGGTATAGGGACGGGTTGGATTGGTGGATGATGGCAACACATTCGGCTGACCAATGGCTTTTAAAATATCGGGTGCATGCCCACCGCCTGCCCCTTCGGTATGGTAGGTATGAATGGTACGATTTTTAAAAGCTGCCAAAGTCTCTTCCAAGAAACCACTTTCATTTAAGGTGTCGGTATGAATCGCCACTTGTACATCATATTCATCTGCCACTCTTAAGCAGTTATCAATTGCCGCAGGTGTTGAACCCCAATCTTCATGTAGTTTTAAACCGACCACGCCTGCTTCAATTTGCTCACGAATCGGATCAGGTAGGCTTAAATTTCCCTTGCCCAATAAACCAATGTTCATCGGTAAATCATCAATGGCTTGTAGCATCGTTGAAATATGCCAAGGACCGGGAGTGACTGTCGTTGCTGATGTTCCTGCGGCAGGACCTGTTCCACCACCAATCATCGTAGTCACGCCTGACATCAACGCAGTTTCAACCTGTTGTGGGCAAATCCAGTGAATATGCGTGTCGATGCCACCTGCGGTCAAAATCTGCCCTTCGCCTGCAATCACTTCCGTTGCAGCGCCTAATGGAATAGTGATATTGGGCTGAATATCTGGGTTGCCTGCTTTACCAATTTTCCAAATTCGCCCATTTTTCAGACCGACATCGGCTTTAACAATGCCCCACCAATCGACAATCAAAGCATTGGTAATCACAGTATCAGCAACGTCTTCTGATAAAAGTTGGGATTGCCCCATGCCGTCACGAATGACTTTTCCGCCACCAAATTTCACTTCTTCCCCATAGGTTGTGAAATCCTGTTCAACTTCAATAAACAGTTCGGTATCGGCTAAACGAACACGATCTCCGACCGTTGGACCAAACATTTCCGCATAGGCACGGCGTGACATTTTCATAATTTTTCGATCCTATACAATGTGCTTTTGCATTTTGATAAAACGCAAACCATGTGCTTCAATGACTTCGCTCACCGATTCAAAGCCCATTTTTTTATAAATTTTCTCTGCAAAGCAGCTTGAATTCACGGTGATGATTTGTGTATCTACTCTGTTAATAACCACCTGCACATGATTCCACAGTGCTCGACCAATACCCTGACCTTGTTGCTCTTCTTTAACAAAGAAATGGACAATATGTGCAGGTTCTCGATACGCCATCACACCCACAATTTCACTTGCTTGTAGATATACAAAATAATGGATATCAGGCTGTTCTATAAGCTGTTGAATCATTTGCAGACTAAACTTTTCACGTCCTTCATCATCCACAGCAAAGTCATCAATAAATGGATGAATAAGCGCTAAAATTTGATTTAAATCCTGTGCAGTTGCTTGTCGAATCATGGTTTAATCCAATTTGCCCATGACACGACCTGCAAAGCCATACACTTCACGCTTACCGCTGAGAGCTACTAATTCCACATCTCGGCTTTGCCCAGGCTCAAAACGCACAGCCGTACCAGCCGCGATATTTAAGCGATAACCTTTGGCGAGTTCACGGTCAAATTGCAAAGCATCATTGGCTTCAAAAAAATGAAAATGCGAGCCTATTTGAATCGGACGATCACCGATATTTGCCACGCATAACTTGAACTTTTCACGTCCGACATTCATTTCGATGTCTGTATCTGGGGTAATGATTTCACCTGGAATCATGGGCGTACTCCTTAAACAATCGGTTGATGCACGGTGACTAACTTAGAGCCATCGGGAAATGTCGCTTCAACTTGTACTTCGGCAATCATTTCGGGAATCCCGTCCATGACATCATCACGTGTCAACAAAGTCGTGCCGTAATGCATGAGTTCACTCACGCTCATGCCATCACGAGCACCTTCAAGTAATGCCGCAGAAATATAGGCAACCGCTTCAGGGTAGTTCAGCTTTAAACCACGTGCTTTACGACGTTCAGCCACCAAGCCCGCAGTGAAAATCAGCATTTTGTCTTTTTCTGTGGGATTTAGTTCCATCTCTATGTCCTAAATATCTTCTGTTTTTCTCAATGCAAAAATTGTGCAAAGTTAAATCTCTTCTTATCCTACTTTTATAAATAAAAGGTTTAGCCTCCCTTTATCAAAGGGTGAGAAGCATTGCTTCGCAAGTGGGATTTTACGTCCTCCAAATCCGAGGAAACTCTTCATCTAACTTAAACCAATAACATCTTAACCGTGCCCGAATGGCAGCAAAAGCATCATGACAAGCACGTACATCATCACCCAAATACCGTGCGCAGACGACATCATCTAAAACAGTTAGAGTCACAGGTGCTTGCATCCGCATGATCAAATCACGTATCACATCCAGCTGTTGTTCTAAAATATTTAAATCTCTCATTCCAATAGGAGGTACAGCCCAAAAACTTGCCATAACCGCATGACCGTTCATGCCTAAACATGAAGTGAGAAAACGGTCATTGCCTTGAAAACGCAAAGTATCAGCAACCAATAAGGTATTGTTTCGATAGAGCTTAAACTGATTGTGATAGAGCCCTTGGGTAAATTTTTCTTCTCGTGCCTGACGCCCTAAGACCAACATATCCCAACCAATAAAACTGGCCGTCTGTGCCAAATGAATTTGAGTTTCTGAATGTGCCAATGCACCATTAAAGAGCATAGTTTCTTGTGGCAACCATTCAAAAACTGCATGATCTTCAACTTGAATATCAATATGTTGATGGGCTTTTTTTAAATTGGTTTTATACCATTTTCCTGCACCAGGCGTTGTCACCAGTGCATGTGCATGCGAATCGACTTGCATACTAAAGGTCAGATGATCGCCCCCTGCAATCCCTGCAGGGGGATGCACAATAATGGCGTGACATACCCCTGTTTTTTCAGGCCAAAGCATTTTTTGCACCCGAACAGGACCATGATGCTTTCTATGCGCCAAAATTGTGCGATTTCCATCCTTCTTGAATCCTAGTTCAAGTTTGGCAAACCAATATTGCGTATTGAGTTCTGGTACAGAAGCCACAAGCTGATTCATTTGCTTTATCTATATCTTTTTATGCTGAATTAAGATCAATAAAGCAATAATTGCACCAGAATCAATCACAAACTTTTAGTTTGGTCTTTTCCAAAGCTTTTCTGTAGGTTTCATCAACCATTGTGACAACTTTCTTAAGGCCTGATCAAAAATAGATTGTTGCAATATCCAGCAGGTCAAAATCGACAATCCCAAGCAGATCAAAATTCCCCAGATGGGCTGAATCTTCAAATTTAAATAATGTGACAAGCCAATCACCGCAAAACCATGTAACAAGTACACAGGAAGCGTATTTTCCCCTAAGCGTAAACATCGATGTTTTAATCTGGTCGTGAGGGCAAATAAAGCATAAATTCCCCATAGGGAGATAATCAAACAGCCTAAACGAATCCATGTTCCATCCAAAAATGGAATCCCCATTTGTTTAAAGCTCACACTGCCATATAACCAATATTGCGAAATATGGGTATAACTCACTAAAGCCAGAATCGAGGCCAAGATAACGATCGCGTAAATGCTTGCGTGTTTTTGCTGTCGAATGTTCTGTAATACTTTTTGACCATAGAGATGCCCCAACATAAAGAATGGAAAGAACACCAGAATGCGTCCAAATGAGTAATAGTAATTATTCCAAGTTGAGTAGCCGATACCTATAGATCCAGCAATGGCGATGCCAAGCATGAGCAAAGGCGACATTTTAAATTTAATGAAAAGATGTGTGAGCAATGTCCAGACCATCATGCCCATCAAATACCATAAAATCCAATACGGCCATTTAAACAGGTTCCAACTCAGGACAAATTGATCAGTCCAAATCCAGTTATACGCGGCAAATAAAACCTGAAAAGGCAAATATAAAGACAAGAAGAAAAGAATATTTTTTAAATAATTTCGATCCTTAAACAACATGCCTGAAATAAAGATAAACGCTGGCATATGAAAAAAATAAATACTGGCCAACAGCATATAACTTTCTGGTTGAGTCCATCCGATCAAGCGCTCAACAAAGTGCCCAAACACCACCAGAAAAATTAGGCAGGCTTTACTGGTATCCAGATCATGATCTCGCATCATTGGTCCTAAATGGATCATCTCAGGTGTAGTTTAAACGCAGAATACTTAAGCTCAAAATAAAGTGATGATCAAGCATTTAAAGGAGGCTTTATGCAATGCACGTCGAGCATGTTAAACTCCCTCTCTTCTTTATCTTCATTTCCACGTTATGAGTAAAAAAACTGCCTACACTCCCGGTGAATTTCAATGGTCCTTTTTATTGCCAAAATATTGGGGTATTTGGATAGGCATCATTTTCCTCATGATTTTAGCCATTTTACCGTGGTTCATTCAGCATCGTTTAGCTCAATGTTTAGGTGAACTTGCTTTTAAATCAATGAAATCACGTCGTAAAACCACTTTGCGTAATCTGGAAGTCTGTTTCCCAGAATGGACACCTGAGCAGGTTCAGGAAAATGCTAAACAAGTGTTTATTGATCAAATGCTTGGTGTTTTTGAAACCTTAAACGCTTGGTACTGCCCAAAATGGTTTGCTGGTCGTGTCAGCATTGAAGGTTTAGAGCATATTCAAAAAGCAAAAGCTGAAGGTAAAGGTGCATTGCTTTTAGGTACGCATTCAACCCTACTCGATGCGGGTGGTTATGCCTGTGCCCAATATTTTGATCCAGACGTGGTCTATCGTCCGCAAAACAATCCGCTATTAGACATGTTGATTTACCGCTGTCGTGCCACCATCTACACCCATCAAATTGATCACGATGATATGCGTGGCTTAATTCGTCACCTAAAAGAAGGGCGTCCGATTTGGTATAGTCCAGACCAAGATTTTGGCTTAAAACAAGGGGTGATGGCGCCTTTTTTTGGGACACCTGCAGCGACCGTCACAGCGCATCGTCGTTTATTAAAAATGACCAAAGCACACGCCATTCCTTTGTATTTTTATCGTCATGGTGATGTTCGCAATCCGAAATACCATATTTTGATTGAACCAGCTTTAGATAACATGCCAAGTGATGATGAACTGGCTGATGCAACACGGGTGAATAAAATCATTGAAAATCAGCTTCGCATTGCGCCAACTCAATACATGTGGTTCCATCGTCGCTTTAAAACACGCCCTGAAGGCTATGACAAAATTTATTAATTTTTAGAGTTATTTTTTACCCTACTGTACCCTGTACCGATTTTTGAGCCTAATGATCGGTACACGTTATATGCTCAAATCTTATCTCTGTAAAAAATGACATGTGATCTGATTTTATCATTCATTTTTCAATATATTGTCGCCCAAGCGCCTTTATCAATTCTGTTATTTTTCCTTTAAAACATAACTAAACCTATACTGAAATTTACTCTTTTTTTGCTAGCGTGATGATAGACCAGCTGCTTCAATTCATTTTGAAATACTTGGCTATCACACATAAGTACTTTCGAATTTTAATAAAGATCATCGCAATTGTTCATTTGATCACATTCAAGATACTGAAATACAAACACACTTAATCAGAAAAATAGTGAAGGATAATTATGGAAAATTACAACTACCCGATTCGCCCCAAAATTCTGATGGCCATTTATTATCTGCTCGATGCCATGCCATTTGGCTTTTTGGTGGCAGGTCTGATTTTCGACATCATTTATTTTAAAACAGCTGAAATGCTCTGGAGTAAATCTGCCGCATGGTGCATTGCCATAGGTTTAGTGATTGCCATTATTCCACGGTTGATCAACCTTTATTTTGTATGGTCTACAGGTGGACACGCTCGCAACAAAGTGAGCCTGATTGGATTCTGGTTTTATGGTTTCGGTATTTTGGCAGCCATTTTAAATTCATTTGTGCATAGTCGTGATGCCTATGCCACAGCATCTTCAGGTGTTTTGTTGTCGATTCTAACTGTAGTTCTGGTTGCGATTGCATATATTGCAAAAGCGTTTGAAAACAATCATAAACTTTAAGAGGTCAATACAATGAAAATGAAAAATATCTCGCTCATGATCTTGACCTCATTGGCGCTTATTGCATGTAACAATGACAAGCCACTCAGCAATGATGTGCAAGTCGGTCCAAATCCAGAGCTGCCTAAAGCTCAAGATTTCCTCATCCCACCGATGCAGGTGCCAAGCTATGCAGGATGGGCGAAAGACGCTTCACCCAAAGTTGCCGAAGGCTTAAAAATCGAAAGAATTGCTGAAGGTTTACTGCACCCTCGCCAAGTCTACACATTGCCAAATGGTGATATTTTAGTGGTCGAGTCCAATGGTCCAGGTGAAGAAGCCACGACTACACCGAAACAATTGATTGCATCTATGGTGAAAGGAAAATCCGGTAAAGCTGCAAAAGGTGGTAATCGCATCACTTTGCTACGTGAAAATGCTTCAGGAAAATGGGATCAATACATTCTACTGAAAGATTTACACTCGCCATTTGGCGTTCAACTGATCGGTAATCAACTTTTCGTAGCAAATACCAATAACATCATGCGCTATCCATACAAAGTTGGACAAACGCAAATTACCGACAAAGGTACTGAATTTGCCGATTTACCAGACACAGTCAATCACCACTGGACAAAATCGATGGTTGCCAGTCCAGATGGAACAAAACTTTATGTAGGTGTAGGCTCAAATAGCAACATTGGTGAAAATGGCTTAGAGATCGAATACCGCCGTGCGACTGTCCTTGAGGTAGATGCAACCACAGGAGCTAGTCGAATTTATGCCAGTGGCATACGTAATCCAACTGGATTACAAATTCAACCAGATACAGGAAAGGTTTGGGCCGTGGTCAATGAACGTGATGAAATTGGCGCCAGTTTAGTTCCAGACTATTTAACATCCGTACAAGATGGTGGCTTTTATGGTTGGCCGTATAGTTATTATGGTCAACATCTGGATCATCGCATCAAGAAACAACGTCCCGATTTAGTCGCAAAAGCCATTAAACCTGACTATGCGCTCGGCTCGCATGTTGCGCCTTTGGGTTTATGGTTCTATACAGGTCAAAATCTACCGTCACAGTATCAAGGCGGCGTATTTGTCAGCAATCATGGCAGTTGGGATCGCTCCCCTTTAAATGGCTATGATGTGGTCTATATTCCCTTTAAAAATGGTCAACCTGAAGGTAAACCTCAACCTATCGTCACAGGTTTTTATTCTGATGATGAAAGCAAACTTTATGGTGCGCCTGTTGGTTTAACTCAGGATAAATCTGGTGCGCTGATTATTGCAGATGATGTTGGAAATATAATTTGGCGTGTCAGTCGCAAATAATCTTTATATCTTGAATATATTTGAAGTGGAATAATGCTGGCATTGTTCCACTTTTTTATGGATTCCATGCTTGATCAAGCAACGCATAAAAAATAAAAAAAACATAATAGAAAAGTCAATATTTCAATCAAAAACTACTTTTTCCACATCTTGAATTTTGCACTCAACCAAATCACAGTTGGCCAAAAAATGGTGTTGATCATATCATGCACGCTTGCTCCATAACGCCAATACCCATAATGAATCAAGTCATCGCGGGCATCTAAAAGTTCTGCGCCAATGGCAACTCCAAACACAGCCAATAAAGCATAAATGGATTTAAGTTGACGCCCATGTAACAAAGCAATCAATAAGAAAACAGCAAGCCCTGCATAAATGTGCAAAGCATCGCGTTCAAGCCCTGTAAAGCTGACGATAGATGTTTTGAATTGCTGAAAGGCAGATAAATACATATGCAAATTTGATCAAGAGTGAACTTTAAAATCTAAACTTAAATTGCACAGCATGACGTAGGTTTTATTCGGTTATTTTGCAAAAGATTATTTCAAGTTCTTTAGAGTCTGTTATTTTTTAAAGATAAGAGTACTGATCATAAAGTAAATACAATGATGTGCAGATGATTGAAGAGTCAAAATGTAGCTAAACAGAAGTAAAAAATTTGCAGATAAATAATTTTGCAGATAAATAATTATGGAGTTATAGATAAGTTTAAGCCCGAGCTCTACATCCTGTAAAAACTCGGGCTTATGAGGTTGTGCTTTTCAAAAAACATTGTTTTTATTTTATTATGGTTTTCCTTACCATCATCATATCCATGATTTCATCCATCAGCTTCGTCTTCCGTAGTTGGGATATTCCATTCCCGCTCCATGTGCTGATGAACTAAGATTACCCTGAAGCAACTTTATTGACCATTCGTTTAAGACTTAAATCCTTGTAAGACATGGCTCACGAGAGTTTTGTAAATAATGTTACACTGTGTAATAAGATTTACTTCATCTCCTGTTTATAATCTTGAGCAATCTCATCGGTCACTTGTTTTTCCTCTTTTTCTGCTTTTTCGATACCGTCTTGAATCGCTGCTTGCGCCTCTTGTTCATCTGCCTCAGTCTGTTCAAGTTCCTCCTGAACCTGTTCAAAAACACGCCCTGTTTGCAAAATCACATAAACTGGAAAATGATCTGAACCGACATGAGGAAGTCGCTCCATTTTCACCAATGCAAAGTCAGTACTGTGAAATACATGATCGAGCGACCAACGCAGCAATGAGTAATCGGCATGAAAGGTATTGACATAATGACGCCCTACACGAGGGTCAAGCAAACCACTAATGCGCTGAAATAATCGTGTCGTTCTTGACCACGCCACATCGTTTAAATCGCCCATCACAATACAGCTTTCATCCAAATCTTTAATTTGATCACCGACAATTAAAAGTTCAGCATCACGCAAAGTCGAATCTTTGGCTTCCGTTGGACTTGGTGGCTTTGGATGCAGACAATACAACTGCACAGGTTGACCTGAACGTAATGTAACCGTGGTATGAATCGAAGGAATTTCATTACTCAGAATAAATTTAACTTCAGTATCAGACAGTTTCAGTTTGCTATACAAATGCATGCCGTAAAGATTGTCTAGAGGCACTGGAACGCGATATGGATAATCCTTTTCGATGACTGACAGTTCATTTTGCCAAGTCTGATCAGATTCCAATGTGAGCACTAAATCAGGCTGTAACGTTTCAATTTGTTCGATGAGCAAATGGTATTGATCATTCGGCGTGAGTACGTTCGATACAATCAATGAAATTTGTTTGTCTGGATCCATCTGATCTTCACGTACTTGTTTGACCTGTTTTTTCCAAATCACGGTATATGGCAACACCATTTTCAATTGATAAGCCAAAGCTGCGATGAGCAGAACTAAAATCACTTCACGGGTTAAATCCCAAGGAGTCTGCCATAACAACATTAAAATTAAGGCAATTATTCCCAAAGCTAGGATTTGTAAGCGAGGAAAATCTGTGCCACGAAACCACCATTCATCGCGTGGAATCAGTGACCAAAAACTTAACCAAATAACAACAACTGCTAATATTTCGATCCATATCATATGCGTGCTCTTTTATTCTTAATTTTTTGTTGATTCATAAATTTATATCAGTTTTGCATGTAACATAAACAAGATATATTGCACAATATATTTGCTGTTTTCATTGTGTACCTACTTGCAGTTATAAGTCTGTTTGGTACACTCAAACCCCCTTTTAATTTTTAACGCACCGAGGCAAAGTGACATGAAAGTAGGTCTGGTCGGTTGGCGCGGGATGGTTGGTTCCGTCCTTATGCAACGTATGGTTGAAGAGAATGATTTCGCTCATATTGAGCCATTCTATTTTTCTACCAGTAATGCAGGTGGTGAAGCGCCTGCGTTTGGCGGAAAGACCGCCCCAGCACTTATGGATGCATCAGACATTACCAGTCTGAAGCAAATGGATGTCATTATTACCTGCCAAGGTGGCGATTACACCTCTGAAGTTTTTCCAAAACTGAAAGCTGAAGGTTGGAATGGTTATTGGATTGACGCTGCATCTACATTGCGTATGGATGATGAAGCAATTATTGTCCTTGATCCAGTGAACATGAATGTGATCAAAGATGCGCTTGTAAAAGGCACAAAAACTTTCGTAGGCGGTAACTGTACTGTTTCACTGATGTTGATGGGCTTAGGTTCACTCTTCCAAAACAATTTGGTTGAATGGGCAACTTCGATGACCTACCAAGCTGCATCAGGTGCTGGCGCACAAAATATGCGTGAGCTGATTACTGGTATGGGTTACTTGTACAACAACACGAAAGATTTGTTAGACGATCCTAAATCTCCAATTTTAGACATTGACTCTAAAATTGCATCACTTCAACGTGGTGAAGGTTTCCCATCTGCCAACTTTGGCGTGCCTTTAGCAGGTTCTTTGATTCCGTATATCGACAAACAGTTAGAGAGCGGTCAATCGAAAGAAGAATGGAAAGGTCAAGTTGAAACCAACAAGATCCTAGGTAACCAGCAAATCGTTCCAATTGATGGTCACTGTGTACGTATTGGCGCAATGCGTTGTCACTCACAAGCGATCACATTGAAATTGAAGAAAGATGTGCCTTTAAATGAAATTGAGGACATGATTCGTCAATCAAGCCAGTGGGCGAAAGTGGTACCCAATACACGTGAAGCTTCAATGACTGATCTGACTCCAGTTGCTGTCACAGGTACGTTGACTGTTCCAGTGGGTCGTTTACGTAAGATGAACATGGGTAAAGAATATCTTGGTGCATTTACCGTAGGTGACCAACTTCTTTGGGGTGCCGCAGAGCCACTCCGTCGTATGTTACGTATTTTAGTCGATTATAAAAACGCCTAATTTTATAAAAATTTAGATTTTTACCAGTAAAAAGCTGATCTTAGGATCAGCTTTTTTGTGTAATCATACTGTTAAAAATTTACATTTCTATAACAACTGAGTATTGTATAACCTGATTGCTAATATTCTGTCGGAACAACGGACCGAGATGACTATATATAACAAATTAAAAATTGCCATTTTAACTGTTCTGTCTACACAGACCATACATGCTATAACGTTCGAACCTGTTCAAATTCAATCAGGTTCAGGGGACTTACTTTACGCTGAAATTAAATTCAGAAATGCAAACGCGAATGCGCCCATTGAAGCGAGTTTAGCTGGTGCACAAGAACTATTGAGTTCTGGGTTGTCACATCAACCACCAGGTCATTTGAACTTTTATACACGTCGTTCGGGTAATGGCACAGGCGTCATTGTCATTACGTCTACACGCCCTATTCATGACAAAGAACTGAATGTACTGATTAAAGTGCGCGAAGGTGATGCGACCCACGTTCATCAGGTTAAAACACCATTAACACGTCAAGCCAATACTGCTGTTGAGCCTTTTGTCCCAGATTTGGTTGTTAATGAAACACCACTTGTACCGCAAATGATTGTCAGTGAAAAAGACATTGACCTTAACTTACCGACCAGTACTCAATATGAAATGCCAACTCCACCGGCATTCAATGATATGAATAGCTCCAGTTTGGAGGCTCCTGTTGCGGTAAGTATTGTACCTAATATTAAAACTGATTCGACTACCTATACCACAACAACCGTGACCGTTCGACCGAGTGATAAACCGCCTAGTTCGAATGTTCAAGCTACGACACCAGCAGCACCTGTAGAACCAGTCAAAGTTGCGCCAGTAGTCGGCAGTCAAAATGTTGCAACGACTGAGCCAAAAAAAACAGCCCCTAAAGCAGCAAAGTCTGATCAAAATCAGCGACACATTGTCCAAGCCAATGAATCACTTTGGAAAATTGCATCACGTATTGCAACGCAAACCAATCAAAGTGTCCCTGAAGTCATGAAAAAATTACAAGAAAATAACAAACATGCTTTTGTGAATGGCAATATCAATCGCATTCGCCAAGGGACTGCGCTAAACTTAGCAGCGGGATATCGTCCTGAAACGAAAAAAACGGTTGCAAAAAAAGCGACTAAAAAGACTAAATCGAGTCAAAAACCAACTGAAAAAACAAAGTACCGCTTAAATGATGCTGAAATGAGTCTGGTTGCTGAGTCTGATACCCAAAAAAATCAAAATGTTGCTAAAGAAAATCTACAGCAAAACTCGACAACACAAGAATTATCATCAAAAGTTATGACAGCTCGTGAAAAAACAGTTAAATTACAAAAGAGTGTTTCCGAATCCACTCAGACTTTAAGACAAAAGGATCAAAGAATTCAATTGTTGAATGCTAAACTTGCGCAATTGCAGCAACAACTTCAACAACAGAATCAAGTCAAGAAGCCGTCAAATTAAATCTAACATCGGGAAGAATTTTCATTGTTGTCAATGAAGGGGTAAAAATATGTTGTACGTCATTCCTTTTATAGTATTACTTGTAGTACTTATTCTTCTTAAGCTAAGAGACAGGTCTAAAAAGGATACCAATAAAAGCAAAACGACTACTTCAAAAAAAGCAGCTGCAAAAGCAAGTAAGCGCAATGGTCCTGGGTCCAGTAATGACCAGAACAATCCCCCTGCTTCTGATCCTGATGCATTGACTCAATCCAATGGTCCGTCTTCTATCGATGAAAAATTCAAACAAAGCATTGAAAAACTCATCAAAGCACGTACTTTTTACACTGCTGAAGCGAAAATCAATCAGGCTTTGAATCAGGACAGCTCACAACATGAGCTTTATTTGTATTTAGTCGATATTCATTTAGCACAAAATGATGACTTTGCAATTAAACAGCTTCTTAACTATGTTCGCTCACTGGGTTTAGATGACATTGCTGAACTAGCTGAAGAAAAGCAAAGAAATTATGTGCCTGAAGAAATTGTAGAAGAGCCTCAACCCGTTCAAACTCTTGTTGAAGAAACGCCAGCTGAGTCAGATCATTCTGCAAAAGGAAATAAAGCCTTTGATGCATTGATTATCGACAATGGAAAAGATTCTTTCGATGAATTACATTCAAGTTTTAACTCAGAGCCAGAAGAGAAAGATGATTTAAAAGTCTTCGAATTCTACACTACACCGCCTGCTAGCCAAAAGCCTGTAGAGCAAGTTGTAGAACCAGAGCCAGTCGAAGCTCAACAAGACGCTCATGAAGATGTATTCGTTAATAAAATTGAATCATTCGATTTTGACGATTCAAAATTAACTCTCAATGAACCGACAGAAGATACAACAACTGCGACCCAAGAAGAACCACTTTCATTTAGCAACCAATCACTGGATTTCAACTTAAGTCAGCCTGCGCAAATCGAAGTTGAAGAACCAGCAATCAATCTTGAAGATGAATTTTCATTTGAAGAAAAAACCATTACAGAAGCAACACCTCTGGATTCAGATACCTCAATCGATTTAGATGTTGATATTCCAAACGTTGCTACTGAATCAAAAGATGGGCAATCAAATAGCTTAGATTTCAATTTAGATACACCTGAGTTTAATTTCAAACTCGAAGACTCTAACACTTCTGTTAATACGCCTGCGAACGATATCGAACCATCAGCGTCAAACGAATTAGAATTTGATGCACTCAATGATCACGTTCAAGCAGAAACAGTTCAAACTGAACCGCAAAATTCAGCATTAGCATTTGAACCAAGTATGGAGTTTACGTTAGATTCGGCGGCTGTCTCTGCCACGACACATGAAACATCAACTGAACAAGCGCTGGTGGATGATTCAAACACAGCGCAAGATCTAGAGTTTTCTTTTGAAACACCATCGACAACCTATACCGCAGATACCCCTAACGAATCAGCATCTGATGTGGTCAGCCATATAGAGCCTGAAGCATTATCAATTGAACCTTCAGCACTCGCATTTACCAGTAGCACATTAAGCGATGTTGCAACGACTGAGTCGATTTCGAGTGAAACTGTGTCTACGGATACGACTTCAGTTGACCCTGTTTCAATCGAGTTTGAAACACCAGTAGAAAACAGTATTACAGAACTTGCAGCCCAATCGGAAGCAGCTGCAACACAAGCTGAAAATATCAATGACCCATTAGCATTGGCATTCCCACATTTAAATGATATTGATGAAACAACTTTAGATTTACAACTGGCTGAACGCTATATTGCGCTCGGTGCTTTTGAATCGGCTAAACAACTTTTAAGTCGTAATACAGCACAATACACTGCTGAACAACGTGAACTTTCAGAAAACTTACTGAATAAAATAGCATCCTAAAGATTTTGGTCTTAACATAAAGCAGTCATCATTGACTGCTTTTTTTATTATGAAAAAAATTGCCTTAATCTATATGGGTGGTACTTTTGGTTGCTATGGCGATCCTTTACGCCCAATGCAAGCAGAAGACTTCATTCCTAAACTCGCCAAAGTCTTGCCTATTCATTTGCAAATTGATTGCTTTGCTGCAACACGTATCCGTGATAGCAGTTCAGCGACTGCACAAGATTGGCTATTGCTCATACAACAAATTCAAACCCTACAACTTCAACAATACCAACATTTTGTCATTATTCATGGGACAGATACGCTGACATATGCAGCATCAACCCTAGCGCGTTTTCTGCAACAATCCTGTCATGTCATGATCACAGGAAGTCAGTACCCTCTACTCAACGTCCAAGGCGATGATAATCGCGATTTTACAGATGCTGTAGACAACCTTAATACAGCTTTGGATCATCTGGATAAAGTCCAAAATGGCGTATACATTGCATTTAACCATCAGGTTTTTCATGCCTGCACCACAGCTAAAATCCATAGTACTGATTTACATGCCTTTCATGGTTTAACTGTAGATCAAGCATTTACCTTAGCTGAACAATCACAAATGATCATTCAAGATGAGCATATAGAAAAAGCTAAAAAGCTAAATATCATCAATTGGATGATGCAGCCGATTGAAATTGAATTGTTGAATACCAACCTTGAAACACTCAAACACCATTTGCCCGATGTTTTAATTCTGCAAGGCTATGGCACAGGCAATATTGCTGTAAATGATCAAACCATTGAATTACTGCTTAACATTCAGCAACTCGGGTGTCATGTGATTTTAGATACACAAGTCACTTTTGGTGGCATTGATCAGCGTTATGCTATTAGCCAATGGATCAAACAAGCCAAGATATTGATCAATGATACGCATAGCCGTTCAGATCTTTATGCCAAAATTTTTAAAATGTATTTACAATACCCAACTTCTGATCAGTGGCATGACCGCTGGTATAGCCAATGATATGATCATTCAAACTAGAGGTTGATATGCAACGTTTTGCAATTGGGATTGAGTTTAGTGGCGCAAATTACAGAGGTTGGCAGACACAACAACCTGGTGTAATCACTGTTCAAGAAACCATTGAGAAAGTCCTCAGCAAAGTTGCGAATGAACCCATTATGTTACATGGTGCAGGCCGTACCGATGCTGGCGTACATGCAACCAATATGGTGGCACATTTTGATACCTCTGCGGTGCGTAAAATAGATGGTTGGTTATTGGGCTCAAACAGCCAACTACCAAAAGACATCTCAATCCAATGGATTAAAGAGATGGACCAAGAATTTCACGCGCGGTTTAAAGCACAAGCGCGTCGCTATCGCTATGTGGTTTATAACGCACCTACCCGCCCAGCTTTACTGAATAAACAAGTCACTCATATATATCAAACACTTGATATTCAAAAGATGATAACAGCAGCGAGTAAGTTCGAAGGCACACATAATTTTGAAAGTTTTCGCGCTGCGGCATGTCAGTCCAATCAGCCTGTACGACATGTCAGTCATTGTCGCCTGATTCAGCATGGTGCGTATTTGGTTTTAGATATCCAAGCAGATGGTTTTTTACATCATATGGTACGTAATATCATGGGATGTTTACTTGAAGTAGGACAAGGTATGTACGATATCGATCATATCGACGCTATTTTCGCTGCTGAGGACCGAAAAGCTGCTGGCATTACTGCACCACCAGATGGCTTATATTTCATCCATGCGGACTATCCAGCGCAATTTGAACTACCTAAAACACCTTTGGGTCCACTTTGGTTGAATATGCCTCAATAACTCTAGTTTTAAGTGTTTAAATCTTCCTCTATTACGAAGCCGTCCTTCTCACCTTTAAAAAGAGTAAAACACCCCTCCTTTAATAAAAGGAGGGATTGAGGGATAATTCTAGCGCTGCTTTCTTTTTCGATATTCCACTGGCGTTTCATTGGTCCAGCGTTTAAATGCACGGTAGAACGTACTTGGTTCTGAAAAACCTGTCAGATAAACAATTCGCTCCACACTTTCACTCGTTCCCGCCAATAAGCGCTTCGCTAAGCGACAACGATAATCAGAAAGAATCTGTTGGAAACTCGTATTCGCTTCACTTAACTGGGTACGTAAACGACGTGGTGTAATGTTCAACTGAGCTGCAACCGTCTCTAAAGTGGTTTCACCACTTTCAAGGGTTGACCCAATGGCACGGCGCACTTCACCGACAAGATCGTAACGAGCCAGTTCTTGCAATTTTTCAACTGCCAATTGTTCATGCAGTTGTAAAAGTTCAGGTTCTGCTTGCCACAATGGATACTCTAAAATAGAAGGATCAAAGTACAAGCGCGTTTCTTGCTGACCAAGGCTTACTGGACACTCAAATACCCGCAGATATTCATCATCCGTTGCGCCTTGACTGAAGTTAAAGTCAATGTAAATTGGGGTAAAGCGACCTTCGGTGATAAATTTGAAGAATCTTAAAATTCCAGACAAAGCACACTCTGAAAAATGTCGATTCACCATATTATCGGCAAATACCTGTACACCATTGGTCAGATAACAACGATCATCTTCTATGACCAATTCTGCATGTAATGCATCACTGATTAATCGTTGATACGCCAATGCACGCTTTAAGCCTTCACCAAAGTTATCACTTGAAATAAACAAGTGTTCAATGACTTGACCGCGATATAAAGGCAAGTGCTCACCTAGGTGTAAACCAATATCTGGGTCTTTGCTGACTTCTTCTGCAGCAACCCAAAATGCGTATTGTGCACTCAGTGGTGTACGCGCATTTTGGTCTACTTGATTTAAAGCCACTCCAGCCTTAGTCAAAATTTCTTCGGTTGGCAATCCAGCACGACGAATCGCTTGATAGCCTAATCGCAAAACAACCGAAGCATCAGTTAGCTGACTCACGTAGTGCCCTTCCTTGTATGTTATTAATATTTACTTAAAACTTTTTGATTAGATTACAGTCGATTGACCAAACTGACAACAGAGTTACAGATATTTTTGTTTAATTATTTTATTTGTTTGTTCGTATATTTTGACTACAGATACAATCCATCACGTACGTTTAACCTTGTATTTTTCCAAAATTTTGCCTATAATTTGCGCCTTTCCAATTTGATCTATCAGGTAGGCTATGGCCAATAAAGAGGAACTTATCGAGTTCGAAGGCGTTGTCACCGAAACGCTTCCTAATACTATGTTCCGTGTACGTTTAGAAAACGGTCACGAAGTAATTGCACACATTTCTGGTAAAATGCGTAAACACTATATCCGTATTTTGACTGGCGACAGTGTAAAAGTAGAAATGACACCTTACGATTTGTCTAAGGGTCGCATTACTTACCGTGCACGCTAAGTGTTAGTAAGCAAAAAGCCACATTAAGTGGCTTTTTTTATTTACAAAAAAATAAAAGCAGATGTTAATGATTCATCAGTTATTCTTAATATAATGTTCCCACACCTGATTCTATTGTCATCATTTTACTTTGCATATCTCAATGAATCTGCTGTTACTCAAATTTATCTTGCATAGTTTTACTTCTTATATTGTTTGTTTTATTTTATAGATTGACCATTATGTTGATAAATAGGTTGCGATATGCAAGATGAATATTCCTATTCATTTCATCCTCTCCTATTTTACTTTAAATGCATGAGCGTATGCTAAACACCCTTCAATACACAAACCTAGAACAAAATTTTAGTCAGTACATTGGGCAGAATTCTACAAATATCCAACAAAACTTGAACTTTCAAAATTTAGCTGATCAGTCTAATCCTAAAATAATTACAAAAGATCAAGCATTCATTCATACCATTCAGATATCCCCCATTCCAACCATTGCTGTTCCTAATTTTTCAGATACACCAGCAACGACAAACTCTGGAATGATATCTATGATCTAAGTCTCAATGCAGAATAAATTTTTATCTAAAAGATGATATTGCTCAATCTATAATATAGGGTGCAAAAGCATGTGGATTTGAATCAGGCAAAAAAAACGTAGCTCTATCGCTACGTTTTTTATTTATTGCTTATTTATTTTGAAGTGGCTTAGTTTAAAGCAGCAACCACAGCTTGCCCCATTTCAACCGTACCGACTTTCTGCATATTATCAGACATGATGTCCGCAGTACGTAAACCTTGGTCTAAAACGTTGCCTACCGCATCTTCAATCGCTTTCGCAGCAGCTTCTTCACGGAATGTATAACGAAGCATCATCGCAACAGATAGGATCGTTGCCAATGGATTTGCTAAGTTCTGACCCGCGATGTCTGGAGCAGAACCATGACATGGCTCATACATCCCTTTACCGTTCTCATCTAATGATGCAGATGGCAACATACCAATAGAACCCGTTAACATTGCCGCCTCATCAGACAAAATGTCACCGAACAAGTTTGAAGTCACAATCACGTCAAATTGTTTTGGTGCACGTACCAATTGCATTGCTGCGTTATCGACATACATATGCGATAAGTTAATTTCTGGGTATTTTTCTTCTTTTAAAGCCGTTACGGTTTGTTTCCAAAGCTCAGTCACTTCAAGAACGTTTGCTTTATCGACTGAACACACTTTACCGCCACGAAGACCCGCAAGTTCAAATGCAACCTTCGCAATACGTTTAATTTCAGATTCTGAATAAACGTCGGTGTTGTAACCTTGCTTTTCACCATTTTCAAGTTCACGGATACCACGTGGTTGACCGAAGTAAATACCACCTGTTAACTCACGAACAATTAAAATATCCAAACCAGCAACAATCTCTGGCTTCAAACTAGATGCATCCGCCAATTGTGGATAAAGAATAGCAGGACGTAAGTTTGCAAATAAGTTCAATTCGCTACGTAGTTTCAATAAACCACGTTCTGGACGAATTGAGCGCTCAATCGTGTCCCATTTAGGACCACCCACTGCACCTAACAAAATCGCATCAGCTTTTTTTGCTTGAGCAGAAGTAACCTCAGGATAAGGTGAACCATGAGCGTCAATTGCAGCACCGCCCAATAAGCCTTGTTCCCACGTTAAACCTAAATTGAATTTTTCATTGACACGTGTCAACACTTGCTCAGCAGCTTTTACAATTTCTGGGCCAATGCCGTCACCAGCTAAAATCAAAATATGTTTAGACATGAGTTATTCCATTTTATGTGTCAGTGATGATCACTAACGGGTTTTAAATTTTTTGTTCTACAAACTCACCCAAGCCATTCAAGACATTGTAAGGTTTGCAGAAACGGCGAATGGTTTTCTGCTCTCGTTTTAAGTCAACACAAAGTGGATCAGGTGGAGAAACCTTTAATAAGGTGTCTTTATTTTTCCCTCTCGCACGATACATTTTAAATGTATAGCGATACTTTGAATTAAACTTATGGATCACATGTAGTGTCTCTGCTTTATCACGCGACACGGGATAAAAACGAATGACCACTTCATGCGTTCCCTGAGGAACAGAAAGATACAATGCATTTGCATCTTTTAGAGATTGAGTTTGTAAACGGACAATCCCATTCTGTACTGCTTTCTTGCTTAAATGCTTGTTCTTCGCATTTACAATTTCAATCTGATTCCAGCGCTCAAATTCACAATTTGCTGTTCCAGCACAGTAAATGAGCGCATTAGTTTCTGTTCGTGGTGTTTCTTTCACATTTTTTATTTGTGACGTACTCACACTTTGGCAGGCTGTCAATGCATTCACCACCAAACCTAGGACAGCCAATTGCCTGAAAACTTTCACCATAGTTGTGACTCAACCTCAGCTAATTCTGCAATATAGTTAACATTATTTTGCATTGATATTAGCAAGAGTTGAGCAAAACAACTAGAGCGACAGCTGAGAAGTCTTAGCCACGAATTTCTTGGAAGACCCAAGGGCGTGATTTTTGCGTTTTCTCTTCATAAGCACGAATGTCATCGCTTACTTGTAAAGTCAAACCAATATCATCTAAGCCATTCAATAAACAGTGTTTACGGAATGGATCAACTTCAAACTTAAAGCTTTCACCCGATGGTGTACGAACTTCTTGCGCTTCTAAATCAATGGTTAACTGATAGCCTTCTGTTGCAGCACATTCTTTAAATAACTGATCAACAATCTCTTCAGATAAAATCACAGGCAACATGCCATTTTTAAAGCTGTTGTTAAAGAAAATATCTGCATAACTTGGCGCAATCACGGTACGAAAACCATATTCTTCCAATGCCCAAGGCGCATGTTCACGACTTGAACCACAACCAAAGTTGGCACGTGAAATTAACACTGTTGCACCTTGGTAACGTGGTTGATTTAACACAAAATCAGGATTCTTTGGACGTTTAGAATTGTCTTGACCTGGATAACCTTCATCTAAATAACGAAGTTCATCAAATAGATTGTCACCAAAACCGGTACGTTTGATCGATTTCAAAAACTGTTTTGGAATAATTAAATCAGTATCGACATTCGCACGGTCTAATGGTGCAACAATACCTTGTTCAACTGTATATGCTTTCATTATTTAAGCCTTATCATTGGGCTGAATAGCGTTGTATTCTTCATTGTCCTGCCCGATTTCTAAGCGAGGCACAATCAAAGTATCTTCTTCAGCATCTTTAATCCATTGTTGAAAATCTGGGTCTGCATAGAACTGCGCTTGATACGCTTTCATACTGGCAGACATCGGGACTGCATAGCCATTCAAGCGAATTGCTACAGGTGCAAACATCGCATCAGCAATACTAAACCGCCCAAACAACCAACCTTCTGCATTAGGGTTATTGCTCTGAGCTTCTAGTAACGCTGTCCAGATCACTTCAATTCGTTTTAAATCATTTTTAGCAGCTTCACTGAGTTCGATACCACGTAGATAAGCACGAACATTCATACCCATTTCTGAACGTAATGCAGGAAACCCACTATGCATTTCAGCACTAACAGCTCGCGCTTGGGCACGTTGAATAGGGTCTGATGGCCATAAAGATGGCACTTGTTCAGCGAAATATTCACAAATTGCTAGTGAATCCCAAATTCGAACATGCTCATCCACCCAAACTGGCACTTTTCCACTCGGTGAAACTGCCTGAATTTTTTGTTTTGTATCGGGCTGATCGAAATCAATCACCACTTCTTCAAAGTCAAAACCTGCCTTTTTAGCGACAAGCCAAGGACGTAATGACCATGAAGAGTAGTTCTTTGTACCCAAATACAAAACAGATTTCATTACAAACTTCTCACATCCACAAAGTGACCTGCAATTGCCGCCGCTGCCGCCATTGCTGGACTCACCAAGTGAGTACGACCGCCATTACCCTGACGACCTTCAAAGTTACGGTTCGAGGTTGATGCACAATGCTCACCCGGTTGTAATTTGTCTGCATTCATTGCCAAACACATTGAACAACCCGGTTCGCGCCATTCAAAACCCGCTTCAATTAAGATTTTGTCTAAGCCTTCAGCTTCCGCTTGCGCTTTGACTAAACCAGAACCTGGAACCACCATCGCCTGTTTGATTGTGCTTGCAACTTTTTTACCTTTGGCAACTTCAGCTGCTGCACGAATATCTTCAATCCGTGAGTTAGTGCATGAACCAATAAATACACGATCAAGTTGGATATCAGCCAATGCCTGACCACCCGTTAAGCCCATGTATTTATAAGCACGTGTCCAGTCATTGCGTTGAACGTCATCTTTAGCTTGTTCTAAAGTTGGTACAGCAGCAGAAACTGGAACCACCATCTCAGGAGATGTTCCCCAAGATACTTGAGGTTCAATCTCTTCACCTTGTAAGACCACAACAGTATCGAAATGAGCGTCTTCATCAGAATGTAAAGTATTCCAATATTCTACAGCTGCATCCCACTGTTCACCTTTTGGTGCATATGGACGATCTTTGACGTATTCAATGGTCTTTTCATCGACTGCAACCATACCCACACGGGCACCGCCTTCGATTGCCATGTTACATACCGTCATACGACCTTCAATCGACATATCACGGAATACTTGACCACCAAATTCGATTGCATGTCCTGTACCGCCAGCAGTACCAATTTTACCGATAATCGCTAAAACCACGTCTTTTGGTGTTACGCCTTGACCTAACTTACCGTCAACACGAACCAACATGTTTTTCATTTTCTTTTGAACCAAGCATTGAGTCGCCAATACATGTTCAACTTCAGATGTACCAATACCGTGTGCCAAACAACCGAATGCACCATGTGTTGCTGTGTGTGAATCACCACAAACAACCGTCATACCTGGTAAGGTTAAACCTTGTTCTGGACCGACCACATGTGCAATCCCTTGGCGTACATCGTTAATGTCAAACTGCACAACATTAAATGTTTTACAGTTATCATCTAAAGTTTGTACTTGGATACGAGACGTATCATCTTCAATCCCTGCAATCCCTTCAGAACGCTCTTTGGTAGATGTTGGAACGTTATGGTCTGGTGTTGCCACATTGGCACTTAAACGCCAAGGTTTACGTCCAGCAAGTTGTAAACCTTCGAATGCTTGTGGTGAAGTCACTTCATGCAACAAATGACGGTCGATATACAGTAAAGCTGAACCATCATCTCGTTGTTTTACTAGATGGTCATCCCACAATTTGTCATACAATGTTTTTGCAGATTCTGTTTTTGCTTTTTGGGTTTCGCCTGCCATGTCGAGGTACTCCACTGGACTGGGTATATTTCTAAATTACTCCAATTATAGCCTTCGTATCACATAAATCTAATTTATCATTTTTATTAGTTTCCAAACTTTTCGGAATAAAAATTCATAGTTGGATGATTGACTTGATTAGAAAAAACATCATCGGATAAATTGATTAAAAATTAAGAAATATTCGTTTTTACAAATTAAATGAGAATAATTATTATCTCCATATACCTGAATACAACGTGGAATCCCTCTCATGGCTCACATACAAAGTTTCGTTGCAAATAATCGACGTATGTTTAAAAAAACATTTAGCTATTACATCATGCACATCAGTGTTGCCATGTTAGTGGGCTACTTTGTCACAGGAAGTTTAGCCATGGCGATTGCTTTAAGCTTGTTAGAACCCACTGTGCAAGCATTTGCCTTCTTTTTCCATGAAAAAATTTGGGAAAGAAATCAACAGAAAAGCGATCAGCAGAAAAACAATCCATTGCCAACGATGACAACCCAATCAACAGAGGCTTAATGGTATAAAAATCACATCTCAAATATAGGCAAATATAGATCAATCACTGCCACTACTACAGCTTCCACAGCTGTTTGATGAATCGGAAATATGGCTATCATTTGAATCATGAAGTCTTGTATCAACATCAGTCGTAGAGGAACTTGAGAAACTCCCTATTGATGTACTTTCAACAAAAGTGATGGGGGTTGAAGACAAATCGGTGAGTTGCTTGTTTTTCCATTGCATATAATTTTGCTTTAATTTTTTTAACTCATATGCTTGCGCAGTTTTCCATTTCACATTCTGATCAATTCGAAAAATTCTTGGCAATTGACATGTCCGTTCTGGATCTTGTTGCTCTAATAGGCAAGCTGATTTCCATGTCTGCATCCATTGAGCCTGATAAAGTGTAATTTGCGCTTGCGTTGGATGTTTTTCATGCGCTTTATGACTGAGCACATAACCCAAAGTACTTATGCACAACTGCTGATAATAAGGATTAAATTCATCGATTAACAAATGCCATAACGCATCTACAGCATATGAAGGCATTACATAAGCTGTTTTATAACGAAGATGCATTCCCAAAAAATCTTTAAACCCCTCTTCTATGACATTAAATTTACTTTCTTCAATCTCTGGATAGAGTGCCAAATAACGAGTTTTAATAAATTCGGGGATACGCAATTGGTCAAGTTTTCTGAACTTGTTATTTGACTTAACTCGACACATGCTCCAAAAAACAAAAACAACTGCGACGAACAAAACAAGTAAATAGATTGAAAAGAAATAAGCAATCGCAATGCCAGATACCATCATCACAAACGACAGCGCAAAAAATTGTCTCCATGAATAGGTAAAAATACTCCTAAATTGGGAGCCTCCATTTTTATTGCTATTATATTTATTGATCATTTCTGACATTGAAATGTTGTTTCCTTTTTTATTGCTATTAGAAAATCAGACAAGATGAACAATTTTCATCACTATTTTATACCACTCGTTTAAAATCTGTGTAATTAAAAAAATAGACACATATTTGTTTTGATTTATTCTTAAAATTTCTAAATAATATTTTTAACATAAAAAATGTTTATACATTGGAGTTCCGAGTGAATCTTGCTGCCTTTGAAGCTTTCGTTAAAGTCATGGAAACTGGTTCAATTTCTATGGCGGCCGATCAACTCTTTATTACCCAACCTGCAGTGACTAAACGTATTCACAGCTTAGAAGATTATTTTGGTGTGAAATTATTTGAATCTGCGGGTCGTGGTGTTCAAGCAACGCATGCTGCCCATTCTCTTTTACCCAAAGTGAAAAATTGGCTTAATGAGCTGGGTGATATTCATCATACTTTAAGCCATGAACAAGGGCAGATTAAAGGTAAACTGAAAATTGGAACCAGCCATCATATCGGCTTGCATCATCTGCCTGAACATTTAACTAAATATGTGCAGCATTATCCAGATGTTACTTTAGACGTACATTTTGTCGACTCAGAACAAGCACATGAGAAGGTTCTTGCAGGCGATTTAGAGTTGGCATTCTTGACCCTCCCTCCAGAACTAGATGACCGTCTAAAATATATTCCGCTTTGGAATGATCCACTGGTTTTTGTTGCTGCAGCATTTCATCCACTTGCATCAAAGGCAAATCTTAAACTTGAAGATTTAATGCAATATCCAAGTCTTTTGCCATCTGCTCAAACCTACACAGCGCAAATTACGTTGGCTGAGTTTGAAAAGAAAGGTCTAAAACCTAAAGTGTCTATGAGTAATAATCCACTTGAGTCTATTCGTATGTTGGCATCGATTGGACTAGGTTGGTCAGTTTTACCTAAAACATTGGTGAGCCATGATTTGGTCACGCTTGATATTGATATTGAAATGAAGCGTCAGCTGGGTATGGTCTGGCATCCTGGACGGACGCAATCCAAAGCAGCAAAAGCCCTAGTGGAATTGATGCAAAATTAAATCTGCCTCAAAATAAAAAAGCCGTCTTGATGACGGCTTTTCATATCATCAATAATTCCCTGAAATAGTCACAACAATATAAATCGCAATCACCGCAACAAATAAAATCCCAATACCTGCCCAAATATTTGTTCCCCCTTGTCGTTCAAGTTCTTGCTCAATCGAGTCTGGATGACTCCTCTCAATCTCTTTAATTTTTTTCTCTACGAAGTTTTTATACAGCGTATTGCCAAACATCCCCATGGTGACCGCAAGGGCAATTGAAATACCTCGATCAATTGCTTCAGGAATCGGAATCACACAGCTGACCAGAATTAAACCAAGTAAAATAAGACCATAACCATACATTTTTCGATAAAACAACCACATCAGCCCAAAGAAAAAAGCACCAATGTTAAACCCTGCCATTTGCTTTTTCGGGGTAATTTGATTGAATTTTTCCTGATAGTAAGTTTCATATTTTTTACCAACAAAAACAGCCTGACGTTGGTCATCTAGATTCAATACCGGTGGAAAAGGTGAGTCAGTCTTTTGATTGTTTGACGGTGCATACTCTTGTTGTTCGTTCATAGATCCCTCATTATTGATTTTTATAAGAAATAGAATAACTTATCTTTTTTATTCAACTACATCAAAGCATGGTAGATAAAAATATACCGTGACGATCTCTCTGAATTTAGTCGTCATTTATGTTGCGCTATCTGGGAAATTACTTGACCGAATCTTCATGCAAAGATTCATTTAACTGATCAACGATAATCGCCCACTCACCATCAGACTTTATTTTTTCAATTAAAAATTGGCGCTGACTTTCCGTCCAAAAATCTGCATCAGCAATGCGTGTATCTGCATCTAACTGATGAGATTCAATAAATTGAGCAATAGCTTGTTCACTCGAATCTAAACCGAGTTGTTCAAAAAGGTTGGTCATTCTTGGGCGTGCATTGGTCATTTTTGTATTCCATTATTGTCAAACTTATGTGGATCAACTTATGATGCTTATCAAGCATATGGGTATAAGATCAATTCATCTTAACCAAATATTCGCGTGATAGCTATAAACAACCAACGCATAAAAGTGTACAAAAAGTTGTGTAAAACCAATATCAATAAGACACAAGGAACCGCATGCTTTGCAATTAAATATAAATGAAATGAATTTCTTTTTATGCCTCTTTCATATTGGGTTTAAAAATTAAGTTTTATTGAGCACAGGAGTATATATGTCGAGCTCTCATGCTTTATCTACCACAGATGACTATTTAGAAAAAAGAATATGTTCAACGCCTCTTCTCAATATTGAGGATGAGAGCTCACTACGCCAGAACCTTCGAACATATTTCATCAATACTTTTGACACTTACGAATCTTTATTTGAATGTCTAAAATCAGAACAGGCCTATTACACCAAGTCCATTCCGCTTCGACATCCGCTGATTTTTTACTTTGGTCATACAGCCACTTTTTTTATCAATAAATTATTGCTCAGCAAACTCATTACTCAACGTATCAATCCAACTTTTGAGTCAATATTCGCTGTTGGCGTGGATGAAATGAGTTGGGATGATTTAAACGATGAACATTATGAGTGGCCTAGCCCACAACAGGTTTTAGCCTACAGACAACAGGTGCGTTTTTTAGTACTCGATATTATTGATCATGCCCCACTTTCGCTTCCTATCGACTGGAATCATCCTTGGTGGGCAATATTGATGGGCATCGAACATGAACGCATTCACTTAGAAACATCGTCTGTCTTAATTCGTCAGCACGATCTTCAACATGTACAAAATCATTGCGATTGGCGACCCAACCCAAACTCACAAACTGCGCCCGAGAATGAGTTCATTCATGTTCCAAAAGGAGAGATTCAACTCAATAAAAATTTTCAGTCGCCTTATTATGGTTGGGACAATGAATACGGATTACACCAAAACCACGTGAATTCATTTCAAGCCTCTAAGTATTTAGTCAGTAATGAAGAATTCAAAGCTTTTGTCGATGCTGGTGGCTATGACCATGATCCCTACTGGGAAGATGAAGGTTTAAGATGGCGCCAGTTTACACAAGCCAATTCTCCATGCTTTTGGCTGAAAAAATCGGATGAATGGTATTTAAGATTAATGACAGAAGAAGTGCCAATGCCATGGGATTGGCCCGTAGAAGTGAATTTCCATGAAGCCAAGGCATTTTGCCATTGGAAATCAGAACAGACTGGGCTCAATATTCGCTTACCCTCAGAAGATGAATGGTACCGACTATGTGATTATGCTGGTTTAAATGAGGAAATCATCCATCAACCTGCCAATCTGGAGTTAAAAATGGGCGCTTCCTCTTGCCCAGTGACCACATGTCAACATGGCGATTTTTATGATGTTCGGGGTAATGTCTGGCAATGGACTGAAACGGAGATTTATCCCTTTGAAGGATTTCAAGTCCATCCAATATATGATGACTTCACTGTTCCCACTTTTGATGGACGACATAACTTGATCAAAGGCGGTTCGTGGATTTCTTGCGGAAATGAAGCTTTATATTCTGCCCGATACGCTTTTCGTCGGCATTTCTTTCAACATGCAGGATTTCGCTATGTTGCCTCGGAGAACCAATTGAAATTAACCACATCACAATACGAAACAGATCGATCCTTATCTGAATATATTGAGTTTCACTATGGCTCGGAATATTTCAATGTACCGAATTTTTCCAAAGCACTGGTTGATTTGGCACTCAACTATGTAAAAGATTTAAAAGATCGACCTACATCCAAAGCACTTGATTTAGGATGTGCTGTAGGCCGTGCATCTTTTGAATTGGCAAAACATTTTAATGAAGTGGTCGGTATTGACTTCTCCGCACGCTTCATCCAACACGGTGTAGAACTTGCTCAAGGCAATACCTTGCATTACACACTCACGACGGAAGGTCAGTTAACTGAATTTAAATCGGTGCAACTCAGTGATCTAGGACTAGACGCATATGCACAACGCGTAAAATTCTTCCAAGGCGATGCCTGTAATTTAAAACCACAATTTACAGGTTTTGATTTTATTTTGGCAGCAAATTTAATTGACCGACTGCATCATCCTGCACAGTTTTTATCTTCAATACATGATCAATTGAATATGGGTGGAATCTTGATGATCACCTCTCCATATACATGGCTTGAAGAACATACGGAACAGGCAGAATGGATTGGCGGATTTAAAAAAGACGGAGAGAATTTTACAACCTTAGATGGGCTACACGCCCTGCTCGATGCCCATTTCGAACAACTGAGTGAAGCTCAGAGCGTGCCCTTTGTGATTCGAGAAACGCAGCGTAAATTCCAGCATACACTTTCTGAAGTGACGGTTTGGAAGAAAAAAGCTTGATCTGAAATACATACATCAGACACGTGCACGATAAAAATACCTCTTTTAAAATATTGAAAGAGGTATAAGTACTGTACAACTTTTGGTGTTAATACATGAATTTAATGAGCTCTATGGTAAAACCGACTGAGCCCATGACATATAACAAGACAAACAGCACAGGAACACTCCAAGTCACCCCACCATATAATTTGAAAATTTCAAGGCTATATTTTGGTTTTTCCTCATAAGGCTTCACTTTGCTGTATACGAATCGTTGATATAAACGATAGCCAAATAGGCTCAAGAGAATATTCGGAACAAAACCTATTGGACTCACCAGTTCTACAGGCACGTTCGATGCCAACACCGCCCAAACCAATAAAGTAGTAAGCAAACAAGTCCCACAAAACATTAGAAAACAGTATAAATACATTTTTCTATACAACAGCCAGTACATACCAAAGATTAATGCTGGCCAATGCATCTGTAGTTTTTGGTCTTGCCATTTTTTTAAATATTGATCTGCTCGTGACCCAATAAAAATTCGAGTAAGTTCTTGTTCATTCATAATTATTAATATTTTATGTATCCGATGAATAGTGTAAAGCAAACACTACTCATCATTCAATTTTTAAATCAACTCAGATCAAATCGACCAGTCTTGAATATCCCAGTCTTGTTGTTTTGCGAGCGTTTCCAGACGATCATCAGGATTCACAGCAATCGCATGATCAGCATATTCCAATAAGAAACGGTCATTAATCGAATCTGAATACGCCCATGATTCCGTTACATCACGACCTTCTAGCCATTGATCTAAACGTGTCAGCTTACCTTTTTGATAACAAGGAATATTGATGACTTTACCTGTGTACTTGCCATCTTTCACTTCGGCATTGGTGGCAATAATTTCAGTAATCCCAAATTCACGGAAAATGGGTGCTGTAATAAAATCTGAAGTTGCAGTAATCCCGACCAACTGATGCCCAGCATCTTTATGGCGTTGAATAGCCTTAAAGCCTTCTGGACGCATTTGTGGTCGAATCACTTTTTGCATAAATAACTGATGAAGTTCAGTTAAGTAGTCATTGTCATGCTGGGTTAAAAACTCAAAAACAAATTCGTTATAGGCAATTGGGTCCAGTTGCCCTGCTTTATAATCTTCATAAAACTTGTCATTCATTTGACGATGGTGGACAGGATCGACCAAGCCTTCATTGACTAAAAACTCTCCCCAAGAGTGGTCAGAGTCGGTATTTAATAAGGTGTGATCTAAGTCAAACAACGCCAATTTCATGAAAATTCTCGTTCAAACTGAAATTTAAGAAAAAAAATGTAAATCTATCACCGCTAGTCGATAGAAATTCGTTAAGATCATAGCAATTTTAAAACATTATTACTTTGAACTTTTCGAGTTGGGCATAGAGAGTGGATGCCCCCGAACCCAAAGTCAACGAATTTAATAAATTTTTAGGTAGCCAAATGATCGATTCAGAAGGTTTCCGACCGAATGTCGGGATCATTTTGGCAAATGATATTGGTCAAGTTTTATGGGCAAAGCGCATTGGTCACAATGCATGGCAATTTCCACAAGGAGGTATCCAATTTGGAGAAACTCCTGAACAAGCGCTTTTTAGAGAGCTGCGAGAAGAAGTCGGTTTATTGCCAGAGCACGTCCAAATAATTGCTCAAACCGAAGGTTGGTTGCATTATCGTTTGCCACTTCGATACATCAGGTCTGATTCAGATCCTGTATGTATTGGACAAAAGCAGAAATGGTTTTTATTGAAACTAGTCGCTTCAACGAAGCATATTCAGTTGGACTTAAGTGATCCGCCAGAGTTTGATCAATGGCAATGGGTCAGTTATTGGTATCCTTTAGGACAAGTGGTGAACTTTAAACGAGATGTTTATCGTCAAGCCATGTTGGAACTGTGTATGCAATTACCACGGCCAGAATTGGAAAATTTATTAAAGATATAAATGATTTTTCAAAGCAGTGCTGTTATAACTCATATAAACGAATAGACATCTGATTTTAAGGGAGCACATCTTCATGTCGAACATGCAACTAGACTCTTTACGACGCATTGTCCAAGAAATTAATGCGTCAGTCAGTTTGCATGATTCTTTAGAGATCATGGTCAATCAAGTCTCTGAAGCCATGCAGGTCGATGTCTGTTCTATTTATTTGCTCGATGAACGAAACCAACGCTATGTACTCATGGCGACCAAGGGTTTAAATACTGAATCTGTGGGTAATGTTTCACTGCAACTGGGTGAAGGGTTGGTAGGATTAGTCGGTCAGCGTGAAGAAATTGTCAATATTGATAATGCCTTCAAGCATGAACGTTTCGCCTATTTCCCTGAAACTGGGGAAGAGATTTACAACTCTTTCCTAGGTGTTCCAGTGATGTATCGCCGCAAGGTAATGGGCGTTCTGGTTGTGCAAAACACTGAACAACAAGACTTCAGTGAAGCAGCAGAGTCGTTTCTGGTGACGCTGTGTGCACAGCTTTCAGGCGTGATTGCACATGCACATGCAGTTGGGAATATTGATGTTTTTCGCAAACCATCAAATTCCCCAACCTATAAAACCTTCCAAGGTTCATCAGGTGCCGGGGGAATTGCCTTAGGTCGTGCATTGATTCTTTATCCTCCTGCAGATTTAGCTGCTGTACCTGATCGTGAAGCTGAAGATATCAGTGAAGAATTGCGATTACTTGATCAAGCAGTAGAAGTCGTACGTGCCGAAATTCAATCGCTCGATGACAAAATGCAAGACTCTTTAATGTCTGAAGAGCGCGCTTTGTTTAGCGTGTTCTTACGTATGCTCGATGAAAATGCCCTTCCTGCAGAAATTAAAGATCTCATTCGTGACGGTAGCTGGGCACAAGGTTCAGTTAAACGTGTCATTGACCGTCATATTGCGCTGTTTGCACAAATGGAAGATGACTATTTGCGCGAACGTGTATCTGATTTAAAAGACTTAGGTCGTCGAATTTTAGCGGCTCTTCAAGAAGGTGATTTGAGCCATCGTGAAATCAGTAATGATAGCATCATCGTAGGAGATGAAATTAGTACGGCGGCTTTGGTTGAACTGCCTGTCGACAAAATTGCAGCGATTGTGACTTCTGAAGGCGCAGCCAATTCACATATGGTGATTGTGGCTCGTGCACTCGGCATTCCAACCGTCGTGGGTGTGACTGAACTGCCTGTAAATACACTCGATGATGCAGAGATGATTGTCGATGCGTATCAAGGCCGTGTTTTTGTCAATCCACCACGTCGCCTACGTCAGCGTTATAAAGAGATTCAAAAAGAAGAAGAGCAAATCGCAAAAGATCTTAAACAATACGAAACAAAAGATGCCATTACCCCAGATGGCGTGGCTGTTCGTTTGTTTGTCAACACAGGTCTGATGATCGATGTCGTGCGTGGTGTGCAACGCGGGGCCAAAGGGGTTGGTTTATATCGTTCAGAAATTCCCTTTATGCTACGTGATCGCTTCCCTGGTGAAGAAGAGCAACGTGCCATTTATCGCCAACAACTCAGCCACTTCGCCAATAAACCTGTGGTTATGCGTACGCTGGATATTGGTGCTGATAAAGACTTGCCGTACTTTGAGATTAAAGAAGAAAACTCAGCACTCGGTTGGCGTGGTATTCGTTTTACGCTGGATCATCCTGAAATTTTCTCGTCACAAATTCGAGCAATGTTGAAAGCCAGCATTGGTCTCAATAATTTGCATATTTTACTGCCAATGGTGACCAGTGTCAGTGAAGTTGAAGAAGCCCTTTATTTGCTTGAACGAGACTGGATTGCAGTTCAACAAGAAGAACAAGTCAAAATCAATAAGCCAAAGATTGGCATTATGGTCGAAGTGCCAAGTGTGCTTTTACAGATTGGTGAATTTGCTGAAATGGTTGATTTCTTCTCTGTTGGTTCAAATGATTTGATCCAATACTTATTGGCAGTCGATCGTAACAATCCACGAGTTTCAAGTGTATATTCTCACTTCCACCCTTCTGTACTTAGAGCTTTGCAGCGGCTTGTTGAAGAATGCCATAAATACGATAAGCCCATCAGTATTTGTGGTGAAATGGCAGGTGATCCACTCTCAGCCATTTTACTGATGGCAATGGGTTTCAATACCTTATCTATGAGTTCTAGTAATATTTTAAGAGTGCGTAAAGCCATTTGTCACGTGCCAATGGTCGATGCTGAAAAACTACTGACTGAAGTGGTGAAGATGGACAATCCACTGATTGTGAAGAGCTGGATGGAATATTACTTTAAGCATCATGGTTTAGCCGATATGGTGAAATCAAATCGTTTGGTCGGTGCATAAAACTCGCGATTTAGCATTGTTTCATGTTGCAAGGGAGGTCATCAATGACCCCCTTTTTATTTTTTAAATGTCCTTCATTGATAAAAATTGAGTTGAAATCGCACTATGAAATGGCGATATAAAGCCTATATTGATATATAAGTTCTAAAAAGGAACTTTTATATATTCAGTTTAACTAGATGAGTGTTGCATCTTTATTGATCTTCTTGACTGACCTTCTAAGATTACAAACTGGACTATATACAAATTACTAAACAAATTAATGATCAAGCTTTATCAAAATCAAGCAATGTAATGGTTTGATGACGCAATGGTTTGATGAAGCAATGTTTTGACGATGCCCTGCTTAGATATTCATACCGAGCTAAAAAATTCTAAAGCTTATTTAAAACTGCATTCGGAGAGAACAGTGAATAACGAATTGATTTTAAAAACCCCATTACAATTGAACGCTCACACCATTTTAAAAAATCGAATTGTAAAATCGGCATTAAGTGAAGCTCTTGCCAATGCTGACGGCAGTCCTTCTGAAAAGCTTATTCGACTCTATGAAACATGGGCAAAATCAGGTGCAGGCTTAATCATTACAGGTAATGTAATGATTGACTCCAATGCATTAGGAGAGCCTGGAAATGTCGTCATTGAAGATGAAACGCATCTGAATGCATTAAGTCAATGGGCTAGTGCCAGCAAATCTGACGGTAGTCAAATCTGGATGCAAATCAATCACCCAGGTAAACAGGCGCTCAGAGGGTTAAATAAAGAAACCGTATCTCCATCTGCAGTGCCCTTTAGCTTAAAACTGGGTGCACTTTTTTCCACACCAAGAGCACTCGAGTCAGAAGAAATTTGGAAGATTATTCAACGTTATGCGACGACTGCTGAAATTGCGAAAAAAGCAGGTTTTGATGGCGTACAACTCCATGGAGCACATGGATATTTAATCAGTCAATTTCTCTCACCTCATCATAATCAGCGGACAGATGAATGGGGGGGAACAGCTGAAAAAAGACGTAAATTCGTACTTGAAATCTACAACGCCATTCGAGAAAAAGTTGGCGCTGATTTTACCATTGCCATTAAACTCAATTCCGCTGACTTTCAACGTGGTGGATTCACTGAAGAGGAATCATTAGATACGATTTTAGCACTCGAAAAAGCAGGTATTGATCTGATTGAAATTTCAGGTGGCACTTATGAAAAACCCATTATGCAATTGGGTCAAGTCAAAGCATCGACCCGATCACGAGAAGCCTATTTTTTGGATTTTGCAGAAAAGGTTAGAAAAGCAAGCAAAGTAAAATTGATGGTTACTGGCGGATTTCGTAGCTTGAATGGTATAGAAACAGCACTCAAAACAGATCAGTTAGATTTGATTGGTTTAGGACGAATTTTTGCGATTGAACCGCTAGCGCCACAAAGATTGCTCAATGGTGAGGAAAGTCTTCAAACAGTCAAACCTTTGACCACAGGCATCAAGTATATTGATCAGTTAGGTACCTTGGAAATTACTTGGTACACCAGACAACTACTTCGAATTGGACTGGGTAAACAACCGATTCCCAATGAAAATGGCTTGAAATCATTTATTCTGGATTTAAAAGATAAGGGTTTTGGTATTTTAAAAATGCGTCGATTACGTTCTAGTTAATTAAAAATTCAACAGATGATCCGTTAAACGGCCAACAATAAAAAAGAGCGATAATCTTCAGAATATCGCCCTTTTCTATGTTTGCTATAGCCTCGTTTTGCATCTTTCTTACGATCTACAAAAACTTGGCTCTTATTGATCTCATGCATATGTTTTGCCACAAAGTTGTGAATCACCACTTCTGGCATTTGTTTTTTCTTTGCCATTTTGTTCACCTTTTTTCTCTTTTACCATCAAACATGATGGGAATGTGATATTACGCTTTTTTGTGCATTTTACAAGCATTTTCACAAGGTATGAATTACATCAAATTCAGGAATTGTTGATTTGGTAGATATAGCCTTTTTCAATTTTTTTCAACACATAAGAATGTTTGAACCGACCATCTTAAACCAATTTGGATATGCTTTTTTTTACTACTCATCAAATCTAACATTTAAAAATTAAAAAAAAACACGAGACAAAATTGATCGTCTCGTGCGCTGAAACTTAACATAAAGTTTAAATTGATGATTTCATCTGGAAATAAAAAATCAAATCACTCTACATTAAGGGTTCGCTGAAAACTGCCCCTTTAAATGGATAAATGCACCATCTGCTTGAGCAATATTTTGATAGATCACCTTATTGGCATTATCAAAGATTTGAACAACATTACGTTTTGTTGAAGGTTCAGTCCAATACACCATAAAGACATTGGCAGCGACTTGTTTAGCCACATATTCAACATTCGCTGTTTGGATAGGTGCGGTGGTTGAAGTCACCACTAAATTTTTGCCATCTTTAAATTGCAAGGTATATTTAGCGTCACCAAAATCGGCATTTAAAGTCTGACCTAATGCAAAGAACGGATCAGTTAAAGTGCCTTGTTGACTGCTATCTTGGATAACACCTTTGACACCTGTAATTTTGCCCTGTAGATGGGTAAAGCTTGAATCTTTTGACGCAATGTTGGTATAAACCAAGTCGCGGTTATAATCTTGGACGTGTACAACATTGTCGCCCGATTTATCTTCATGCCAATAGACCATGAACACATTTTTTGCAATTTCTACAGGTGTATAAACAACCTTGTCATTGGTTTCTAAACCAACTGATCCACCTGCCCCCACAAAGGACATGTTTTTATTGTCTTTAAAATCTAAATCAAATTTCACTGAATCAAAATCAATCGTTACCGTTTGACCGATGACTGGATAAGGTGCCGCTACTTTCCAATCAATTTCTTTAGTAAACACTTGAGCTGACATTTCCAATGTTGGTCTATCTTCTAAGTTCGGATAAGCTTTATCCATAAACTGAATGATTTCCCCCGATGTTTTGTACTGACCAATGGCAGTTTTAAAATTCACTAAATATTCTTTAATCCAATCTAAGGGCTTTGGTGAAAAATCACTTTTCACATAATGACCAGGAATCACTTTCTCAGGATTTAAAGCTTTGATTTTCTCAATCTGTTTTATCCATTGATCAATGCCTTCAGCACCATTGGTATCTGCCATCCATAAATGGCTGTCATACGACACTGATATTCCGCCAAGCACCGTTTTTAAACTCGGAATCCATAAGAAACTATGCGCTGTATCTTCAGGATCAAGTTGCACTTCGACACGCTTGCCATCCAGCTCTAAGTAACCTTCATTTAATGCTTCTGGAATAATAATTTTTTCAGGTGCATCTGCTGCGAGTTGATCTTTCCAAACCGCCAACTTGTCATCTTTAGATGCACTGATGAGATAAGCCGTTTGCGCTGTAGAAACGACTTTTGCATTTGGGAAAGCCTTTAAAATTTCATTCGTGCCAAAGTAATAATCTGGATCACTATGAGAAATATAAATATATTTTAAGTTTTTACCCGATTTTTTAATCAGATCGACGACTTCTTTTGCATATTTATTTTGAAATTGAGCATCGACTAAAATGGCATCTTTCTCGCCAGAAATGACTGTAGAAGCCACTGCAAATATGCCATCAGCCCCCGGTGAATAGGTTTGTAAAGTTAAGGGCGCACCAGAGCTAGACTCATTTTGATCAGAAGAATCTGATGAATCATTACAGCCGCCTAAAAAAATGGTCGTCAGCACCAATCCGACACCAAACAACTTTTTCATATACATTCCTCTATCTAATTCGCATTGCATAATTTTTTGAATAAAGTAGCCCTAACCTGCAAAAAATATGTTGCAAGTTGAAATGGCATTTCGAGTTTTAAGGTAGAGTGCTGAACAATATTTTGAATTGAATAAAACTTATTTAAATCTAAAAATCGATCTAAAAATAAATCTCTTTAAAATCAAAATAAAATGAGAGATGTATTAAAAATACCAAATATTATTGTTCACACATTAAACAAATAAAATCATAAAGACCAAATATACTGATGAGAAGTACTTACATCTAAGTAAGTATAAAAACAATCATGATAAAATTTTAAGTTATTGATTAAAATAAAAATTTAAATTATTTTTTTGTGTAATTAGAATCAATCTCAAATGAGTTAAAAAAGTTCAAAAAAATATATTCGATAAAAAACAAATATTAATTTATATATAAATGTCATTTTTATGTTAATTCAAAATAATGATATAGTTCTAGTTTAAAAGATTTTATTCATTCAAAAATCATCATTTTTATTTTAAAAGCTGAGTACAACTTATTAATATAAAAAGCCTTCAACATGTGAAGGCTTTGTTAACTGGGCTGAGCACTAAAGTAGCTTTAATGTTCAAGCATTTGAATTTACAGCGATGTTGATATGACTGATATAACGGCATGCGATAACGATCAATTGATTTAAGTATTTACTCCGTTGTCGAATTTCATAACAACATTTGCAGCGTTTTAGCTATAACGCTATTTCAATTCCAATAACTTTGCTCAGTGTCTTTCACAAAAGCTTCTATGGATTGAGGGAATACATTTCTGAACTTAGCTTGATCATTCACAATGACATCCACCATCGCTGGAATATCTTGATCTTCAGGGAACTGATCCATAGCAAATCGAGGATTATCATGATTAATAATTGCCGTCTCTTTGTCGTACCAATTATTACTTGCTTCGATCAAACGATCATTAAAACCTGTAAAATATGGTCCAGGATTAATCGTTGATACGGTAATATTAAAGTCCTTCATTTCAACTCGAATAGCCTGAACAGCAGCCTCCAATGCATGCTTAGACGCACAGTATGCGCCATTCTTTTCATTACTAATAATCCCTGCAATTGAGGAAACAAAGACCAAACGACCCGATTTTCGCTTTGCAAACTTCTTCAAAAACTCAGTCGCTAGATGAATTGTGCCAAAGAAATTAACTTCAAATTGGCGACGTAATCGTGCTAAAGGCAAATCCACCAAAGCTCCACCCTCACCTATACCTGCATTATTCACCAAAATATCAATATCAAGTTTTAATGCATTTTGAACATCAATTTCATCGTTAATATCGAGCTTAAAAATGTTTAAGTTTAAGTTTTCAGCCTCTGCTTCTTTTTGTAATGATGTAATTTGACTTGGGATCTCAACAGATGCAAAAACATCATAGCCACGTCTTGCCAACTCAAGACTATAAAGTTTACCAAAGCCGCTACCTGCACCTGTAATCAAAATTTTTTTTGTCATGATATAAAAGCTCTTTTAATTGAATTGGAGCTTTTTAAAATACAGATCCATGTATTTATTTCGAGTAAATACAAATAAACAAAACAATAAATTACATTAAAAAATCAATATCATATTCAGTTACATTACATCTATTTTAATTTATTAATCATTAAAATTTTCTTAAAAATTTATGATATTTTTTAGGGTCAGACGATCTTATATCATCTGACCCATTACTTCACTTATTCAGTTGCAAAAGCACGATTTAAAATTTTATCAACAGCAATATGCTTTGCCTCAATCATACCGACCACTTGACCATGAAAACCACTGTAACGTGTTTGAATAAACGCATCTGAGACAAATTCAGGCGCATATTTCTTTAACAAAACAGCTTGTGCCAAAATCGTTAAACGAGTCACTAAGGTTCTTGCCATAAATTGCAATTCATCTGGCGAAGCTGTACTCAACAACTTAAATAACTCTTGAAGCTCTTTTTGTAAATCTGGTTCTGTTTGTGCAACATCCGAAAAAGATTGAAATAAAACTTCAATCGATTCACGATCTCGCGAAATCGCACGAAGGACATCCAAGCACATGACATTGCCAGAGCCTTCCCAAATGGTGTTGACAGGTGCTTCTTTAAAAATGCGCGCCATAATGCCAGTATCAACATAGCCATTTCCGCCAAAGACTTCCATCATCTCGCCTGTTAGTTCGACTGCTCTTTTGCAAATCCAGAACTTTGAAGCAGGCGTCATAATCCGTTTCCATGCTAGAGAAAGTTCATCCTCTTTTTCATAGCAGTGCGCCAAATGGAAACTCAGTTGCACAGCCGCTTCAGTTTCTAAGGCCAGATCAGTTAAGACTGCTTGCATCAGTGGTTGATTGGCCAATTCTTTACCAAATGCTTTACGTTGACGAGTGTAAGCTAAACATTGCACCAAGGCCTGACGCAACATTGCACTTGAGCCAACTGAACAGGTCAAACGGGTATAATTTGCCATTTCAATAATGGTCGGAATACCACGCCCCGCTTCACCCATCATGATGCCCCAAGCATCGACAAATTCAACTTCAGAACTGGAGTTGCTACGGTTACCCACTTTGTCTTTTAAGCGTTGCACATGAATATGATTTTTCGTGCCATCTTCCAACCAACGGGGCACAAAGAAACAGGCCAATCCATCTTGTTCAGTTTTTGCCACCACCAAATGTGCATCGCACATCGGTGCAGAGAAAAACCATTTATGCCCTGAAATTAAATAAGCCTTGCCACGTCCTGATTCAGCCACTGGTATAGCGACGGTTTCATTGGCACGAACATCCGATCCGCCCTGCTTTTCAGTCATGCCCATTCCAAGCCAAATGGATTTCTTTTGACTGATAGGCACATCCCGCTCATCGTATTCTGTAGATAAAAGCTTATCGCCAATTTTTGCCCACAATTCTGGTTCTTTTTGAATTAATGGAATGCTACCGAGCGTCATCGAATTTGGACATAAATTGCCGCATTCGACCTGACCACTTAAGTAAAATTTAGCCGCCCAATCAATCCAACACGCTTGATGCGTAAAAATGGAAAATGGATGTGAATGCACCGCAAATTTTCGGTTCAATGCCATCCATTTATGCCAAGCAGGATGAAACTCAATGACATCTTTACGGCGACCGCGGGCATCAAATTGATGCAAAATTGGGGTATGTTTATTGGCTAAATCGGCGTATTCGTAGTATTCAGATGTTCCTACGATGTGACCAAACTCAGACAGATGAGACTGATTACGACTGCCATAACGGTTGAGTATTTCCTGTAAAACCACATCTGTGTCAAAAAGATTGTAGTTCTGCTTTTCATCAAATTGATTGGAAATTTGGTGGGTTTGCCATGCAGTCATTAGATATCCGTCCCTTATTCTAACTATCTTATATTCGTATATATGATCAGTATATTCTCAAACTCAGTTATATCCAGATCTAACTATAAACGCTACAGATGTTTTTAATCACGAATTTGCTCAAGATCTTTTGAATAAAGTCTTTTTCGGTTCGATAACGTTAAAAGCTAATTTTTTCATCAATCTTATTTTGACTACATAAAATTTGTGATCAAAATTCCTCTTCTGAGCAAGTGAAAAATGCTTCTTTAAATGAAGTGTTAGTGAGGGTTAGTAAGATGTCATTTTAAGTTTGAAGCCCTTGATCCTAGCCTCCTCTCTGAGGAGAAGGCAATCTCATTGATAATTAGATTCAATGATCATTGTTTGAAAAACACGAATAAAGTATTAACTCTTATAATCGTTTTTTCAAATTATTTTAAAAAATATTATTTATTTCACAGATTTTAAAGTATGAATTATCTTATTCACATACCAGATAGCAAGCAGTGAACCGCTTGGGTATCGACCAAATTCTAAGTCAGTTTTCATCCCAGCATCCCTCTTTAGCTGGGATTTTTTTTGCTTGATATTCTTCGAGACATTTTAATCTCTCACTGTTAGATTTTGACTCCACCAAATATCTGCGTCATTGAATCAATGACCTGCTTAATAACACTTAAATTGGTCGAAATCGTCTCACTTATGGCAGATTTGGATTAGGTATAAGCTTAGTGAGAACTATTAAACTTATAATATGTATACCTTTATGATGCTTTTCTTCTGATTTTCTTCAACGGCAGAAATCTTTTAGCTGATCTGTTACAAACTAAAAAATCAATGACACCAGTCTAAAGCCTAAAATTTAACAACATTTCAAATCTAAGCATAGAATACTTAAATCGTTTATAAAAATATTCTCGATTAGAAAATATAGAAATCCTTCAGATACTTTGAGTATTCAATGATTTCAAATGATAAAAATCAAACTCTACAACCTAAATTTTCTTTCTACGTTATTCATTCTTTGAGAAGTCCAATGCAAATCACTAAAACACTCTTCATGATGATGCTCTCATTGTCTATTTCAGCCTGTAAAAATAATGACTCTTCAGATACTAGCTCAAACACCCAATCTGCATCTTATTGTGATAGTAAAAATCTGGAATTTTACGATGTAATTCCTTGCTATAGCGAAGGACTGGCTGATCTTCCTCTCGTTTATTCCTTATCTAAATCCGAAGTTTTAGATCATGGTTTGATGTTAAAGACCTATCAATTAAATTCACAAAATTGGTCTCCAAATAACCAAGCATCTCCACAACAATGGCAACACGAAGTCAATATTTATATTCCAAACCATTCCCCTAAACCATATGCCCTACTCGTGATTAATGATGGAACAAATCTGGATTCAACAGGTAAAAACAAATTGCCTACTAACTTCACCACGGCCATGTTAAAAAACATTGCTCAACAGACAAATAGTGTTGTGATTTCCGTTAGTAATATTCCAAATCAGCCATTGTCCTATGAAACGGATTCTGTCGGTTTAGTTGAAGATTACAATGTTGCAAGAAGTTGGGATATTTTTCTAAAAGATCCAATGCAATATCAAAATATGTCGGTACATATTCCAATGACGGCAGCCGTTTCTCAAACGCTACGTTTAGCTCATCAAGAATTAAAATCTTTTGGTATAGAACAATATGTAGCTACTGGGGCATCTAAACGAGGTTGGGTGTCATGGCTCGCTGCAATTGATAATGATAAAATTAAAGCCGTCGTTCCATTTGTTTTTGACCTATTAAATACTCAAAAAGGTCTAGAACATATGTATTTATCTTATGGGAAAAATTGGCCAATCGCCTTTTATCCTTATTATGTATACGCTACAGATCAGAATATCCAAACAACAAATTTTACCGACTTGATGAAAATTGAAGATCCTTTACAGTATAGAAATTCTAAATATTCTGAACGACTTACCATTCCCAAATATATTATTAATGCAAGTGGTGATGACTTCTATGTTCCAGACAATACCCAATTTTATTACGATGAGTTACAAGGAACCAAATCTTTACGTGTTGCACCAAATTCCGACCATGCAGGAATTTTAAACATTGCAGAACAATCACTCATTCATTTTTTAAATCGTTTTCAAAATCAAAAAGCGCTTCCTTCAATTTTAGAACAACAAACAAACCAATCTTTAACACTAAAATTTTCTGAACGACCCACTGAATTAAAACAATGGACTGCAACAAATTTAAAAGATCGCGATTTTAGATATGCCTGTAATATTCAGTACATTTCTAAACCTTTAAATATCAATCCAAATCAAGATGTGACTATTGAGTTAAATCAGCCTGTACAAGGTTGGCAAGCCACATTCATAGAAGCAATATTTGAAGATGGTTATGTTGCTACATCACAAGTTTATATTCGTCCCGATGAGATTTATCCTACTCATGCACCAGCAAACAAAGAAGGCGCATGTCAGTCAATTGCAGGACGGGGTTTAACACCTTAAAATCAAAATAAAAAAACCGCCCTTTCGGACGGTTTTTTTGATTTCAATGCAAAATTATTTTTTCACATCAAAACGGTCAGCATTCATGACTTTTGTCCAAGCGGCAACAAAGTCTTTCACGAATTTTTCTTTGTTGTCATCTTGCGCATACACTTCAGCATATGAACGAAGAATCGAGTTCGAACCAAATACAAGGTCAACACGTGTTGCTGTCCATTTGGTTGCACCAGTTGCACGGTCAACGATGTTGTATGAATTCTTACCAGTTGGTTTCCAGTTATATTTCATGTCAGTTAAATTGACAAAGAAATCATTGGTTAACACACCCACACGGTCTGTAAATACACCATCTTGAGAACCAGAATAGTTCGCGCCCAAGACACGTAATCCGCCAATTAATACAGTCATTTCAGGCGCAGTTAAACCCAACAACTGAGCACGATCAAGCAATAATTCTTCAGGTTGAACCACATAATCCGCTTTCACAAAGTTACGAAAACCATCTGCTTTTGGCTCAAAATCTTCAAACGAATAAACATCTGTTTGCTCTTGAAGAGCATCGCCTCGACCTGCAAGGAATGGAACGGTAATGCTCACACCCGCTGCTTGTGCTGCTTTTTCAACGGCTGCTGTACCACCCAATACGATTAAGTCGGCAATGCTGACTTTCTTCGCAAGACTTGCTTGAATTTCTTCAAGTTTCGTTAAAACTTTCGCGAGGCGTGTAGGCTCATTTGCGACCCAGTTTTTCTGTGGTTCAAGACGAATACGAGCTCCATTTGCGCCACCACGGAAGTCTGAACCACGAAAAGTACGTGCACTGTCCCAAGCCGTTGCAATCAACTCAGCAGAAGATAAACCGCTGTTTAGTAGTTTCACTTTTAATTCTGCAATTTCTGCATCAGAAAGTGTGTAATCCACTTGCGGAATTGGATCTTGCCAGATCAAATCTTCAGCAGGCACATCTGCACCTAAGTAACGTGATTTTGGTCCCATATCACGGTGAGTCAACTTGAACCATGCACGAGCAAAAACTTCAGAGAGCTGATCTGGATTGTGATAAAAACGTTCTGCAATTTTACGATATTCAGTGTCAAATTTCAGTGCCATATCGGCATCTGTCATCATTGGGTTACGGCGTACATTCGGGTTATGTGCATCGACAGGTTTGTCTTCTTCACGAATGTTGATCGGTTCCCATTGTTTTGCACCAGCAGGACTTGTGGTTTTTTCCCATTCATAAGTGAAAAGTAAATAAAGGAATTCGTTATCCCATTTGGTTGGATGAGTCGTCCACGCACCTTCTAAGCCACTGACCATGGTATTTGCACCGTTACCTGTGCCTTCAGGATTGTGCCAACCTAGACCTTGGAATTCAACATCTGCACCTTCAACGTCTTTACCTAACAGTTCTGCTTTACCGTTACCATGTGCTTTACCCACTGTGTGACCACCGACTGTCAAGGCTACGGTTTCTTCATCATCCATACCCATACGGTCAAAAGTGACGCGCATATCTTGCGCAGTACGTAGCGGATCTTGAATACCATCCACACCCTCAGGGTTCACATAAATTAAGCCCATTTGCACCGCAGCAAGCGGATTCTCTAAGCTTGAACGATCTTGATCATTGGCATATCGTTCTTCAGTTGGTGCAAGCCACTGACGTTCTTCACCCCAGTAAATATCTTTTTCTGGCGCCCAAATGTCGACACGACCACCGCCAAAACCAAAGGTTTTTAGTCCAGCGACTTCATAAGAGACTGTACCCGCAAGTACAATTAAGTCACCCCATGAAAGTTTGTTACCATATTTTTTCTTGATTGGCCAAAGTAGACGACGACCCTTATCGGTATTGACGTTATCAGGCCAGCTGTTGAGTGGTGCAAATCGTTGGTTACCTGTATTGGCACCACCACGACCATCTTGCTTACGATATGAACCTGCTAAATGCCATGCAGTACGTACAAACATACCAATGTAGCTACCCCAGTCTGAAGGCCACCATTCTTGGCTACTGTTGATCAAGTCACGAAGATCTTGCTTGACTGCTTCTAAATCGAGGGAATTGAATGCTACTGTATAATCGAAGTCTGGATCGAGTGGATTGGTTTTTTTATCGTGTTGCGAAAGGATATCGAGATTTAGCGCATTTGGCCACCAATCTGCATTATTGGTGCTGGCTAAACTGGTTTGACCGCCTTCCAATTTGCTATGGAATGGGCAACCTGATGCTTGCGTATCGTTTGTCATATTAAGCTCCAAATTAATCTGGATGTGATGATATTTTTTGAATCAGTGAAATGTGTTCTAGTAGGTAACATAACCTGCTTATTAAAAAACAAAAAACAGATTAATTTAATGAGTTTAATCGAAAATCACTATCAATATTAAATAGATTGATTTTTATGAATTTAAATTTGTCTAAGTCAAAATCAATACAGATTCCACTTACACTAAACAACAAAAGTTACTTTAATTCCTTTATTTTATTAATACACTTTTCCAATATTTTATAAATGACATTTTTGCTTATTTTTTAAGAATTTGTTTTAAAAAATTGTTTTTGACTAAAAGACTCAAAATCCCCACAATGAAAGCTAATCCTTGAAAATGAATGTTCGTTTTATATTTACGGCTCTTATATTTACAGATTGTGATTACACTTTCATGTCTTAATATAAAATGCATATTTCCGTAAAGCAAATTAAAAAAAATCAATATCTTGAGAAAAACATGCAATCTACCCTTAGCTCAATATTAAGAACCTTACAATTGACACTCGCTATACTTTGGATCTATCAAGGACTCGTACCAAAAATCATCTATCAAGTAAATGAAGAACATCTGTTCTGGCAATATACAGGTATTCAGTTTTTAACAGTTCCAACGTTGATTACGCTTTCAGGTATGATAGAGATTGTATTTGGTAGTTTATTTTTACTAGTGAAAAAATCCATTTTATTACATGTAATTAATATTGTTGGGCTGACCATTTTAATGATCATTGTCGGCATCATTTACCCACAGTATTTCTATCATGCTTTTAATCCAGTGGTGATGAATATTGCCATGATCACGCTTTCAATCATTGCCATACAAATACTTCACTCAAACAAAAAAATGAAAGATATTACTTACACTTAAATAGCAATACAATTACAACCTTAAATGCTAACTAGAATAAACAACATCTTTTAAATTAAACAATTAAACGCCGCCCCTCACGTATACAATAAAAAGGCTTCATCAGTTTAGATGATTTATTCATCGCCCGATTCAAATCATATTCTGGCTGATCTCGCATTTCATCGGTCAACTGAAAAGTTCGATAATGAATCGCCAATGAACGACGAGCTTGTAAATCCACATGTGCTTGAAAAGCATCTTGCGGGTTCATATGCATATGTTTCATTAAAGCACGAGGCTCATAAGCCCCAATTGGCAATAATGCAATGCGCGGAGTACCCAAGCGTTTTTGTATTTCTTTAAAATGCGGTGAGTATCCTGTATCACCTGCAAAAAAGAAATGCCCATGATCTGAGACAATTGAAAAACCACCCCAAAGCGCTGCATTTTGATCTCTTAAACCTCGACCAGAACCATGCTGAGCTGGTGTATAAACAATTTTTAAATTGTGCATTAATGCAGATTGCCACCAATCCATTTCCACCACATTAAACTCTTGTGGCAAATAATGTGCATTTCCTAGTCCCGTATAAATAGGCATAGCGAACTTGTGATACAGCCATCTTAAGGTGGCAATATCCATATGATCATAATGGTTATGACTCAGTAAAACGCCATGAATTCTTGGGAGTTGTTCCAAAGCAATTCCTGCAGGAATAACACGCTTAGGACCACTTCCCTGCTTAGGACTGACATGTTCAGACCAAACTGGATCGGTTAAAAAGTTATATGGTCCAATCTGCAACAATACTGTCGCATGACCGACAAACCAGACTTGCCAATCGTTTAGATCTGCATTTGGGCGTTCTTCAGGTAAGGCTCTTTTGGTCGCCAGAAAGTCTTTATATTCCTGAGCTGAGTCTACATCCCATGTGGAAGATTTACGCGACAATATCCATTTCAATAGACTCCAACGGCTACGCTTATCTGGATTCGGCAGGAGATTATAAAATTTCTCGCCATCAAAATGATCCGTTGAAATATAATTAAAACGTGGATTGGTCCATGTATGCGAAATACAGTTTTCAGTCACCAATTGGAAATGCAATCCTGAATCTTTTGTCACTGCAGAGGTTTTTTTTGCATGTTCTTCCTGAAGATTGTCATGATCTTCAACTTGCGTCAGTTTCACCATGATTATTCTAAACGCCCTTTCATTCTTTCCAGCCACACTTGTTTGGTTTGAGGCTTGATAAATAACGCCACAATTTCAGGATGAATTTTTTTAATTTCAGCTTCTATGCGATTCACACATAATTCAATGTCATCTGAGGTCAGATTATCTTTAAATTCCAAGCTTAATGAGGCAATCACCTGATGTGCACCCATTTGTTCAGTGAGTACACCATTGGCAGATTGCACAGAAGGATCATGCTGAGCAATATTTAATACATTTTGTCTAAGCTGAGGATCAGCGGTTTCACCCAATAAAAGACCTTTGGTTTCCTTACCCAATAAAAATGCAGAAATGGCCAAAACCACACCAATTAAAATGGAAGAAATACCATCAATCTCAGGAATACCTAAACTATGCGCAAGATAAATACCCACCAATGCGATCATTAAACCAATTAAAGCAGCTGAATCTTCAAATAAAACGGTAAAAGTCGTCGGGTCTTTACTACGACGAAAAGCTTCAAAATAGCCCATCTTGCCTTTGGTTCTTCGAAAACTCTTCAATGCCACAAACCAAGACCCACCTTCACATAATATGGCAATGCCTAATACCGCATAGTTCACATAAGGAGAAACCATCTCTTCAGGATGGCGAATATGTTGCACGCCTTGATAAATCGACACGATTGCTCCTAAGGCAAACACCATCAAGGCCACAATAAATGCCCAAAAATAGAGTTCACGACCAAATCCAAAAGGATGCTGATGATTTGCTGGTTGTTGTGATTTTTTTAAACCATACAACAACAATATTTCATTCAAAGTATCAACCACAGAGTGAATCGCTTCACTGAGCATGGCTGAACTATTGGTAATATATGCGGCTACAAACTTCACCAAGGCAATGGCTAAGTTCCCTAAAAGGGCTGCGTATATGACGATTTTGTTAGAATCTGACATTTATTGTCCATAATTTTGATGTAACAAATACTTGCTTGTGTTTTTGCCTATCTCATCTCATAGTAGCAAGACAAAGAATGTTTTTTCTTTATGATTTTGTTGCTTTTCTAATTTGGCAGCCGTTTAGAAAAAATCAATAATAACGAACAATAAAAATTATTAGTCACATGAAAAATACAATAAAAAGAACGACCACTCAACAGCATCAAGATTTGATTAATACGTGGAATTTGTGCTTAAAAGAAATTCCTCATCTTTTCACTCAAACACAATTAAATCAAATTCAAGCACTTTATGTGCAACACGGCTATTATGAGCTCCTACAATTATTTCACGTTGAAATAAACAATGAGATTGCTGGTGCATTTGGTGTAGCAAACAATAAAGTTGAAATGATACTGATCTCACCACGCTATATGCGACAAGGAATTTGTAGCCAATTGGTAAAACATGTCGTTGATCTTGGTGTGTATTATGTGGATGTCTCTGAACACCATCAGATCTTATTTCAAATTTTTGTTCAACATGGTTTTGAAATCATGGCGAGATCGGAAGTGGATGCCGAAGGCTGTCCAAATCCAATATTGCATTTGATGAAACCGCATTTGGCAACACGGTTTTCAGATGATGATTAAACAATGAGTATAGCCAAATAACATCTAAGTTTTAACGCATGTGTTTGGCTTTATACATCAGTATCCATTCTTTCCAGAAATACATCACAATGCCAAACATGACCACGGCAATACCGAATACCGCATTCATGCTGATGTGTTCATGATTCAGTAAGGCGCCTAAAATCAATGCAATGATCGGTGTCATCACGTTGGTGAGTGAAACTGTAGAGGCATTGAGTCGTTTAATCAGCCAGAAATAACATAGCATAGCCACAATCGACGACATGGTCATGGTAAATACAAAACCAACAATGGTATGCGTGCCTGGTATTTGAGTCGGCACATGTTGCCAAATAAACGGCAATAAACCTAAAGAAGCCAGTGCAGACACCACCAATGACCCTGTTGCTTGCGACATGGGATTAAGCGGTGCATTAATCTGCTTCACCCAAAAAATTGAACTGATGTAAGACACAATACTAATGAACATCAATCCAATACCAATCGGGTTTACTTTACTGTCAGCTGAGTCTGCAAATACGTAAACTAGCCCTAAAACAGCGACTGCCATCCCCAGCCATTGTAACCAAGCCAATCTTTGCGTTTTTAAAATCACATGCCCAATCAGTCCTGCAACCAAAGGCGAGAAACCAAATAACAATGCCATTAAACCTGAGGTTAAATAGTTGGCAGCCAAATAGATAAAAAGCTGTGCACCAATCAAATTCAGACTGCCAGCCACGTAACTTTTTAAAGATATCTGGTCAAACGGCAGAGGGTCATTACGAACTTTTAAAATAAATAAGGCAATGATCGATGCGCCGAAATAGCGAATCAATAACACCCACATCGGATGGACTTCCTCGACACTCCATACAATCGCCAAAGGCGTAGTTGCCCAGACTAAAACCAATAATACATAAATACTTGTGGTCACCACGAGGGGCGATGAATGAGAACTCATAAATTGCTCAAAATAAACTCTATATTTTCTTTAGGCACATAAAAAACAGACCTATGCCAAGCATAGGTCTGTTTGTGGAGGGTCTCAATTCGACTTAAGCAATTTTGCGTAGGTCTTGAGCCGTATCCAAATGTTTTTCAGCTTCAAAAGCAGCATCTTTGGCAATCATTTTTTTCAAATGACGCATTTCTTTAGCTGCATTCACCGTAATGCCTGCCACGATTTGACCATTGGTCACACCGTACATAACGAAAGAATTGTCTGCACCTTTTGCCACATCCATTTCCCCACGAATGTGCCATTCAGCCGCAGCCATATCGCCCACAAATTGGAAATTAATGTCCAATTGGTCTGTCCAGAACCAAGCTGGGTTGGCTTTAGGATGTTCAACACCCATCACGTGGCGTGCAAAAATACCGGCTTGAAGATTGGCATTTTCCCAAGTTTCAACACGGCGATGTTGACCATCTTCACGAAGTTGTGTTGCAACATCGCCCGCAGCATAAATATCTGGGTTAGAAGATTGGCAGTTTTCATTCACTTTAATTGCAATGTCAGCATCTAAACCAGCAGCAATTGCAAGCTGAGCATTCGGCACAATACCAATACCATAGACGACTGCATCTGCACGAAGTTCTTCGCCAGAAGCTAAAGTCACAACAACTTCTTCACCATCTAAACGACAGTCTGAAATTGATGTTGAAAGGCGAACATCGACACCTTTAGCACGGTGTTGTTCTAACAAAAATTCACTCAATACCAATGGTGAACAACGGCCCATGACCATTGGACCCATTTCAATGACAGTGACTTCACATTCTTTATAACGCGCACTTGATGCAAGCTCTAAGCCAATCACACCACCACCGATTAAAATTAAACGGCGACCAGGTTGTAATACAGGAACAAGTGCTTGTGAATCTTCAAGATTTCGTAGTGTGTAAACGTGTTTGCCCAAAGCATCAAAATTCGGTAGACGACGTGCTGCACCACCTGTTGCAAGAAGCAACTTGTCATAAGCAACAACGTCACCATTTTTCAATTCGACTGTTTTAGCTTCAGCGTTGATTTTCACGACACCATTGCCACGAATCACATCCACATTCAAATCTGCCAATTTTTGTTCTGACAAAATTTCAATTTTCGTGCCTTCAGGATTTAAAATCACATCCTTTGACAATGGTGGACGTTCATATGGAAGATGGCTTTCATCACCGACCAAAATGATTTTGCCTTCATATTTGTTTGCGCGAAGTTCGAGAATGGCGCTCGCACCAGCTTGACCAGCACCGACAATAACGATGGTTTCGATAGCATTTTGGCTCATGTGATTATTCCTTATGTCAATTCTGCAGATACGATACCGAAGCCCGCAATCCACTCACTAATATCTTCGTAACAATGAGTCGTCATTTCATACTCACCAATTTCATGTAATGCAGCAAACGCAGCCATCCAAGAACGAACTTCTTGACCACCACGGCCACCATCACGACGAATTTCAGCTTCAGTCATGGCTTCAAGTGTTGCGAAATCTGCTTTCTTGAATGTTTCAAGCAAATTACGATCCCACTCAGGATTCAATGGCACTGCAACTGATTTGTCTCCAGCAGCAAGCTTTTGACCCACAGCAATAATTTTTGCTTGACGATTATTACGTGATTCTTCGCTTGGATTACGACCAGCGATGAGGAATTCTTCAACCTCTGGCGGTACTGAACCCATTTGTGGCGTTGGTGGATCATGAGAAAGACCACCTGTACCTAAAACCAGTACACGTTCATTTTCAAGATTTAAGGACTTAATGAACTGACCAACCGCACGACCTAAAGCAATGGTACGCTTTGTCGTTGGCATCGGTGCTGCTGCACCATTAATAAAAATTGGAATCGTTGGATAGCGATCAAGATGACCACCACACAAGAAATGTAATGGTTGAGTCACACCATGATCTGCCTGCATACGATATGAGTACGCAACATCTACGCCTTCATCGAGTACACGACGTACAAGACCTAATGCTTTTTCTTCAGGCACATCAATTTTGTTGTCAATCTTGCCATAGTCCCAATCGCCTGCCGCTGTGGCACGGATACCCACACAGAAACTTGGCATCAAGTCGTAAAAGAAACCATTAAAATGGTCAGGACCGAAGGTAATGATCAGTGTAGGATCGTAGGCTTTTACTTCAGCAGCAAGTTGGTCAAAGGCATTTCTTACAGCTTGCTCTTTATGTTGCTCTTGCGGTGAAGCAAATTCCATTAAAGGACTATGCGAAGCACAAATGAGTTTAACGGGCATGATTGACTCCAAAACGGAAGATAGCCAATTCGGCTATCTTAGGTTAGTCCATTAGATCTTTAAGCGTTTATTCGTCGAAGAAACCTGCACGAGGTTGACGTAAACCACGAATACCTAAACCACATTCAGCATTAATTAAAACGCCTGTGAGTGGACGGTTATTCGCACGTGAAGCCAACAGTACATAAGAACCAGTCATGTCTTCAGGTTCAGGTAAGAAATTCAGTGGCATGCCACGTGCGATTTTCTCAGGATCACGTGCATCCAAAAGACCAAGATTTTCTTGACCGAGTGACGCCGCACCTTTGATATTCACATTCATACCTGATGGTGCAACAGCATTCACTCGTACTTTAGGCGCAAGCTCATACGCCAATTCTTTCATGATGCCCACACCTGCATGTTTTGATGCAGTATAAACAGGACCACCACCGGCAGAATAAAGCGCAGAGTTTGACAGTGTGAAGATGATTGAACCTTCAGACTTTACAAGCTCTTCAAGTGCTGCTTTCGCACCAAGAATCAGTGATTTGGTGTTGATCCCCATGATTTCATCAAAGGCTTTTTCGAGCTGTTCACCAGAGGTATTAACGATATCAGCATAGTGATCCCATATACCTGCATTACCCACGAAACAGTCGAGTTTACCAAAACGTTCTACAGTGGCTTTCACAGCACGGACATTATCTTCATAGCTGGCTACATCGCCTTCAATCGCAAGAACTTTACCGCCGAAGTGTTCATTCAAGGCTTCAACTTTCGCTTTTGAACGTTGAAGAACTGCAACTTGAGCGCCTTCTTCCAAAAAACGTTCAACCAAAGCCCAGCCTAAACCTGAACCACCACCAGTAATAAGTGCAACTTCGCCTTGTAGCCAACCCATGATTATTCTCCTGCCATTTCTACGAACAATTGACCATCTTCAACGATCACAGGGAAAGTTTGGATCGGGTCAGTTGCAGGTAGACATAGTGCTTCACCTGTTTTTAAGCAAAAACGAGCTGAATGTAGTGGACATTCAACAGTACCGTCGTCTTCAAGATAACCTTCAGACATCGAAGCATTACCATGACTGCATTTATCATTCATAGCGAAGAATTCACCACCATTGTTGAATACTGCAAGTGCATCAATACCGTTTACGCCGCAATCTACTTTTAGCGCTTCGCCTTCGTCTAATTCGTCAACTTGGCAAACAAAAATCTTATTCATTAGAAGAACACACTCAAGTTATGTGAGTTATAGGTAACTTGGTCAAGCGTGATCTTACGGTTGAAGATTTGGAAACCTAAGCCGCCTTCAACTTTACGGATCTTGTCATGACGTTTACCACAGTAAATGACCACGTCTTTTTCTTTTTGTGTACGATATAGGAGATAAGTCACGTACACGTCGTATTCGCCTTCAACTTCAGTAGGCTCTACAATCACGTTGCTCACCATGTGAGTGGTACGTGAAGGAGGCTCTTCAGCCCATGCCATGCCTGTTTCAAGACGAGCTACACGACGTTCTAAAAGATCTTTCGTATCGTTGAATACCCAAGTTGTAGGCGGTTCAACTGAACGACGACGGTCACGCGTTTGAGCGTTTGGTGTAGTACGTAGCGTATAAGAAATATCTTCAGCTAATGTGTCTAACCAATCGCGGAATTTCCAATCGTCAAGCAACTTTGCTTCACGATAGAGAAACTGACTAATCTGGTGATGAAGTTCTAAGCTGATTTGACTCATTTCATAAGCTCCTTCTCATATTCGTCAGCTGCTTTTTCCACGTCTTCCCATTTTTCATGGATCAATAAATCTGCCCAACGACGGTACATGCCGCGTGCTGCAGTTTCAGAGAAAATGTAGTTGGTGATACCCGGAATACCGTCTTCACGTACTTTTTCGTTACCTAAGCCCATTTCCATAATGAGTTGGTTTTTACGTGCTTTGTAACCACGAAGTACTTTTTGAATTTCAATCCAGTTTTCAGAGTCATCTTGCTCTAGGAAACCAGCTGGACCAAAGGCACGAGTTGCAGAACGTTCAAATGCTTCTTTCACTTCTTGTGACGCTTCAGCATCTGCAATACAGAATGCCCATACTTCAGTTTTGTTTGGTCCACGTGGATGCCATACGCGAAGCGTTGCTGTACCGTTCAACCAAGACAAAGTTGGGAACATGGTGTTGTGACCAGCAAGACGTAAAGCACGAATATCACCTAAACGCTCTTTCACTTCTTCATAAGTTTCACGGAAGTAGTTTGCAACTTCACCATCAACCCATACGTTTGCATCTGGTTTTTCTGTGAAGAAAAAGCCTGAACCATGACCACGAGAACCGTATTGAATTGCGTCTTTCGCAGTTTCCCATACAGGACGAGCCGTTTGCGCAGCACCTAATTTTTTAGACGCTTCGTCATCTGGTTTTGCACCTAAGACTTGGATCGCAGATGCATGAGAAAACAATGCATGATATTGGTCAGATGCAAACTGTTCTGCTGCAAATTTCCAGTTACATTCGATTTCCCATTTGTGAACACCACCGATGATTTCTGTACCACCTGGACGACGGTCTAAAACACCATCTAAATACCAAGCGATGTCACCCATGTATTCTTCTAAATCTGGTGTTGTGTCATCCCAGCAACCGAACACTAAACCTTTGTAAGTCTTAACACGGTTAACTTCAACAAGGCCCCATTTTTCTTTGCAAGCGCCTTGAGGGAATGCACGATCTTCGAGTGGAATATCTTTAAGCGAACCATCAACACCGTAAGACCAGCCGTGGTATGGGCAAGTAAATGCACGTGTATTACCACAGTCTGCAAAGCTCACACGCATAGAACGGTGACGGCATTGGTTTAATAAAGCTTTAATTGATTTATCTTTTTGACGAACCACGATGATTGGATCTTCACCCATATAGGTATTGAAGAAATCACCTGCTTTAGGAATTTGGCTTTCATGGCAAAGGAACAACCAAGTACGCCCGAACACGCGTTCAAGTTCTAATTCATACAAATCAGGATCCGTATAAATTGACGGCGAAATTCGTCCATTTTGTGCATCGACTAAAGCGTCGATTTGTTGCACATCAATTTTTCCATTCATGAAAGCTCTCCTGCGACAAACGTGGGGTCACAAATCAAATTGATTTAACTGGGCACGATAATCGCTGTTGAGGGCCTTGATAAGGAAATATTTATTTTGTTTTAATTAATATATTTTAGAACTTACTCAGTAGGATGACTTTTATATAAAAATGGCTATAGGTGGTCAAATATCATTTATTATCTAAATACTATTACTATCTTCTCCTTATCATTGTTTATGCTCTATACTTGAGTGAAACTAAAGTAAGACTTTTTTTGGATTAGTCTTTGGACGAGTGATATGGAATTACGCCACCTTCGATATTTTATTACTGTTGCTGAAGAACTTAATTTCAGTAAAGCCGCATTAAAACTATTTACAGCCCAACCCTCACTCAGCCAACAAATTAAAGATCTTGAAGAAGATGTTGGTGTCAAACTATTAAACCGAACTAAACGCAAAGTCGAACTGACTGATGAAGGCGCTGTTTTCTTAGAACAAGCCCGCCTAACACTTGCTCAGGCAGATAAAGCTGTTGCTATGGCGCGTCAAGTCTCTAAAGCAAAACAACAGTTGCTCAGAATTGGCTTCGTCCCTGTTGCAGAAATGAAAGTTTTCCCATTTGTACTGCCAAACTTACGTGTACAGAATTCAGAATTTAAAATTGAGTTGCTCAGCTTGAATAACACTGAGCAAATGCGTTCTATTAAAAAAGGTGAACTTGATATCACTTTCACGCGTCATAACTTACAAAATGATGAAATTGAAAGTAAATTCGTGCTTCGTGAACCACTGATCTTACTATTACCCAATGATCACCCACTGGCAAAATACGAAAGAGTCCCTGTTAAAGCTTTGAATGGCATAGATTTTATTATTCCAGATATCGAGCAATCGCAAACTTTACACAATACGATTTTAGATTTTGCCAAAGACAATCATATTGAATTTAATATCGTGCAAAAAGCAGATAATATTTTATTCAATATCAATTCTGTCGGAATGGGCTTAGGTTGCACAATACTACCTGCTTATATCGCCCCACTGACCATGAGCAATACAGTGATCAGACCTCTCGATGTAGAGCTTCCATCTCTAGATCTTTTTGTGAGCTATCGTAAAAACTCTACATCTGAAGCTGTGAAGAAATTTATAGAATTATTAACCAAAGTCTTTTATCTGGATATTAATCGAACAGATGAACGTAAAAGCTTAAATTAAAATTCCAGCACTGAATCACTACTATTTCGCAATGAAATAGTAGTGATGTCATACCTGATAAAAAGTCAATTTTTTAGTGCATTTTTTTAAATATTTCTTTCATTTGTTTTCTAATTAACTTCACGCCGTTTTAATTGAATTTTCCAATATAAAAGCTAAATTGTAATTTTTTGAGCTGTTTTGGTAAAAATCTACAACTTAAGTCTAATAAGCTCACCAGATGGATCAAAATTGGTTTATTCATATCCAAAAAAAGACATATTTCTACCAATGATGATGGCCATGGGCGCAATACATCGTTTAAAAACTGGAATACAAAATCCATTATTATGCTTTTAAAATATCTTGTCAGCCCTTATTTTCTATGTCCATATAACGCAATTTAATCTCTTTACATGGATCAAATAAACTTCTGATCAGCTGCATTCTCAGAGTTATTTGCTACTAAATCTCCACTGCAATACTTCAATTGAACTTTCTGCATATCATCATAGCTTAAGGATTTAACACTATCACTCTTAGCATCATGATTAATATTGGTGTTGGATTCATCAGTTCATCATGTCTAAGTGTTTTAAAAGTAAATTTAAGCAATAAAAAAGGATGGCTTGCACCATCCTTCTTCATATTGATCAATCATTAGACTAAATGATTAGACACCACGAGCAGTCAAATAATTTTTAATGATCGTGTTAAATTCGTCTGCTTTTTCAACTTGAGACCAGTGACCACATTGGCTGAAAATGTGTGCATCAGCATGTGGAACAATGTTCAAGATATCCCAAGTACGAGATACTGGAATCACCACGTCCTGTGTACCGTGAATCAACAATACAGGTACAGTGATTTCTTTCATTTTTTCGAAATCGAGTGGGAATTCGAAACGGTCACGGTCACGTGCACCTACAACATCCATCAAACGATCAGATGCGTAGTCATTTTTCGCAGAATCAAAACGTACTTTTACTAATTCGTCAGTGATCAAATCTTTGTTCACAACAAACATAGAAAGTGTCTTTTTAATCCCTTCTTCAGTTAAAACTGGGTTTGCATGTGCTTTCAATGCTGCAGTTTGTTTCGCACCACCCGTACCCATAGATACGATACCTAAAATACGCTCTGGATAATCAAGCGCCATTTGGAAAGCTAACCAACCACCTAACGAGTTACCCACCAACCATGTTTTTTCAATTCCTAGCGCATCTAAAGTACGAATTGCATGATCAACCCAAGCGCGGATGCCGTAAGCTGTACCTGGTGCAACCACTGTTTGACCATAACCAATGGTATCGATCGCGATGCAACGTGCTTGTTCACCAATTGATGGAAGGTTTAACCACCAGTTTGCAGCTGCAGATACGCCTGTACCTGAACCGTGCAAAAATAAAATAGGTGTACCTTCACCAATTTCGTGGTAATGGGTAAGTTCACCTTCAGCTGTTTCAATCCATTTGTCTTCTAAACCGAAGAATGAATCCGTCTTATATTCTGGAATTTGAACAGTGCTCATACTGACTCCTCGTATAGCGCTAACTCAGGTTAAAGTTCAACTTAAACCCAAATCACGATTTGAAATTTCTTCACATTTGAGCCTAATATTAACCGTTCAAGCCGTGCCATTTGATACTTAATAACGATGATAAACAATAAAAAAACGATAATTTAAATACATGTTTTTATTCAATATTTATAATAATACTGGGTGTGTATACTGGTGCTTTGTCATTTCACTTTTATGCCTAGCACACAAATAAAAAAAGTGCTTGAGGATCAAGCACTTTTTATCATCTATAGAATCGTTAAATTAGAATGTAAAGGTATAAGTGGTTGCTATTCGATTTTCTTCTAAATCGACGAAACCAGGAACACTCGGGTAATTCACATCAATATACATCCACTGAATACCTAAACCTTTCAACTTACCTTCTGGAACTGTGTATTTAACGATTAAATTATTCTCAGCTTCTTCACCGCGTGTACCATCACCATTGTCGATATCCCAACCTTCGAAATGACGTACGGTTGCAGTTAAACCATTTAAGCCTAAATCTTTGAAATCATAGCTATAACCCACACTCCAAGACTTTTCATCTTTACGAATAAAGCTTGCCACAGACCAGTTCGCCAAATAAGGTTGAGGTGTCCAGCCTGAAAGTGATGGGAAATATGGAACTGATTTACCATGCTCACCAAACATTTGTTGATAACCTGCATCAAAAGTGTGGTTACCTGTTTTCCACTCAGCTTTCAATGACAGTGCTTGGTTTTCAAAATCACCATAAATGGCTTTGCCCGTTTCACGGTTATCAAAACCGTGAATATGTCCTGAAATCTGATTTTTATCGTCTAATTTTTTCTTAAAGTCTAAACCGACATAATTTTGTTGGTATAGATTGGTCACATCTGCAAAATAATAGCTTGCTGATAATTCAGGCATAATTTGGTAATCGATACCAGCAATATACATACCATGGTTAAAACCAGGATTAACACGCTTACTATAATCCCCTAACTCTTTTGGCCAAATATTAAAATCTTGATATTGGTTGTCATAACGCGAGTTAATACCATCAATATAAGCCAAAGTAAGTTTGGTATTTTTGAGTTCTTTTGATTCAAGCCATGCACCACTGTAAGTTGTGATGAGCTGACGTGATGGATCAATGAATAGAACAGGCGTCATGGGTTGTAAATCACCAACACGCAATTCTGTTTTGTTCAGCTTTGCTTTTAACGTTACCCCAACTTTGCCATAGTCACGAGCTTGATCTTTGCCATTATAAGGAAGCACAAAATCATTCATGTGCTTATCATCACTTAAACGCAACGCATATTGTGCTAAAACATCAACTCCAACCTGTAAAGGTCCCCAATTGGCATAGCCCGATTTTGCATCTAAAGTGATCCCTTGTGACCAACTACCAAAATTTCGAGACAAAGGTTTATTTGCATCCGGAATAGATACATCACGTTGTAAATAAAAGTTTTTAAATTTTAATTGCACTTGGCTGTCGTCAATAAAATCTGCATAAGTTGCAGATGTCCCCGTTGCTAATAAAGCAAGACTTAAAGCTTTCCATAATGTTTGACGATACATGACTCATTTTCCCAACGATCAATTTCAGCAAGCTTGCATCATGCTGAAAAAATCACCGCGAAAAAATCAGACTAGAGTAGTAAAAAATGGCATCAATTCAATCTATATTGGATATATATAAAATTTGTTGAGATGTTTTAACAATAAGCAATTCTATGATTTTGATTAAAAAATTAATGCAACATTTTGTTTTTAAATAAAATTATCCATATTTTTTAAAAAAACAAATTATATTTATCATTATTAATCGTTTTTATGTTTAACTCTTTGAAAAATATTTTGTTTTTTAGCGGATCGATTAGATGAATTACCTATTAAAACATATTTTTTACGTATGAAAATAAATACTTATGAAAAAAAGCACCTATAAATAGGTGCTTTTTTAGACTTAATTTAAAAATTGATTTTAAATTAAGCTGAAAGTTCTTGTGCTTTAGACATGGTCAATGCTAAATCTTCAATCATATCTTCTTGTCCGCCAACAGTACCACGACGACCAAGTTCTAATAAGATTTCACGAGCAGAAACGCCATATTTAGCTTCAGCACGTTTAGCAAACAATAGGAATGAAGAGTAAACACCTGCATAACCTAAAGTTGCCGCATCACGATCCGCACGAATCGGGTTGTGCATCATCGGGATCACCAAATCTTCAGCAATATCTTGTACTTTAAATAGGTCTACACCAGTTTCCATTTGCATACGGTTTGCAACAGCAACGAATAACTCAAGTGGTGTATTCCCTGCGCCTGCGCCTAAACCTGCAGATGCTAAGTCGACACGAATTGCACCTGCTTCGACAGCAGCCACAGTATTCGCAACACCCATACCTAAGTTATGGTGACCATGGAAACCGATTTCGATGTTTGAATCGAAGTGTTGACGTAAAGCGCCCACGCGATCTTTCACATCTTGTGGCAACATGTAACCTGCTGAGTCCGTCACATAGATACAGTTCGCACCGTAAGACACCATCTTTTTCGCTTCTTCAAGCAGACGTTCTGGTGAAGCCATGTGTGCCATCATCAAGAAGCCCACAGTGTCCATACCGAGTTTACGTGCAGCAGTAATGTGCTGTTCAGAGCAATCTGCTTCCGTTGAGTGTGTTGCAACACGAATCGTTGAAACACCAATCTCATGTGCCATTTTTAAATGGTCAACCGTACCAATACCAGGAAGTAATAATGCGGTGACTTTAGCATTTTTCATACGTGGCACAACAGCAGACAAGTATTCTTCATCTGTTGCAGCAGCAAAACCGTAGTTGACTGAGTTACCGCCAAGACCATCACCATGTGTTACCTCAATTAAAGGTACACCTGCATCATCTAATGCAGTTGAAATGGCAATCATTTGCTCAACAGTCGTTTGATGGCGCTGCGGATGCATACCATCACGTAGTGTCATATCATTAATAATCACTTTAGACATGGTCTGCTCCTTAAGCTTCAGCAACTTGTGATGCGATTAAACGCTCTGCGAACATTTCTGCAGTACGTGCAGCTGCAGCCGTCATAATGTCGAGGTTACCTGCATATTTTGGTAGGTAGTCACCTAGACCTTCCACTTCAAGGAAGATTGATACACGGTTACCATCAAATACTGGACCGTTCACAAGCTTATAACCTGGTACGTATTTCTGAACTTGTTCAATCATCGCATGCACTGCTTTCGTGATGGCTGCTTGATCAGGTTCACCTTCAACCAGACAGTGAACAGTATCACGCATGTATACTGGTGGCTCAGCTGGGTTAATGATGATGATGGCCTTACCTTGTTTCGCACCGCCAACTTTTTCAATCGCACTCGCTGTTGTACGCGTAAATTCATCGATGTTTTTACGTGTACCAGGACCAATTGATTTCGTTGAAGCAGTCGCGATGATCTCACCATAGTTCACAGGTTGAACACTCGCAATTGCAGCAATCATTGGAATGGTTGCTTGACCACCACAGGTCACCATGTTGACGTTTTGCACTTCACCAGAATCTAGCAAGCTTGCTAAGTTTACTGGTGGTACGCAGAAAGGGCCAATCGCAGCAGGCGTTAAGTCAATCATGAGCACGCCAAGCTCATTTAGCTTACGGCTGTTTTCAGCATGTACATATGCAGAAGTCGCATCAAATGCGATTTTGATATCATCTTCAAGGACATGAGGAAGAAGACCATCAACACCTTCGCTTGTGGTTTTTAAGCCCATTTTCGCAGCACGAGCAAGACCTTCAGAAGTTGGGTCAATCCCCACCATCCAAACTGGCTCTAACCATTCACTACGTTGTAATTTATAAAGTAAATCAGTACCAATATTCCCTGGACCAATTAAGGCACATTTAATCTTTTTCATGACATATTTTCTCAATTATTCAGCAGCAAATGCAGCAACTACAGAACCAAAGCCTTCAATTTCAACTTTAAATTCATCACCTGGTTGAGCAACAACCATTGGGCCTAAAGCACCAGTCAATACGATGTCACCTGCAAGTAATGGGCGACCACGACGAACCATTTCATCAGCCAACCACACCGCTGCATTTAATGGGTTTGCAAGACATGCTTTACCTACACCTTGAGACACGACTTCATCAGCACGCATCATGACCATTTTGCAGTTCACAAGATCAAGGTTTTCGAGTTTTACAGGCTTAGAACCCAATACAAAGGCTGCAGAAGATGCGTTATCAGCCACAGTATCAATTAAACTGATTTTCCAGTTTTCAATACGGCTATCGACCACTTCAATCGCAGGAAGTGCATATTCAGTCGCACTGATGATGTCTGCGTAAGTATGTTTTTCTTTAGTCAAATCTTTATTAATGACCAAGGCAATTTCTGCTTCAACTTTTGGTTGAATCAATAAACCTGCAGGAATTGCTTCACCATCGCCATACGCCATGTCTGCAAACAACATACCGAAGTCAGGTGAATCGACACCTAATTGTTTTTGAACCGCGATTGATGTTAAGCCAATTTTACGCCCCACTAAACGACGACCTTCAGATAACGCGCGCTCAGTATTAACTTCCTGTACGGCATAAGCGATATCTACATCGGCAGTTTCGCCACCGAGTTGAGGGCGAATCGGAGCAATGGCAGTTTGTGAAAGTTCAGCAGATCGAAGCGCTAAGGCAACTGACTCAACAACAGCAGAATTCGACATCAATGTTTCCTTAAACTGTAAAAATTGGACATATACCTGAGGACAACGCGAGATGGCATGAACCATGAATGAGATGTTTAAATTCCCATCCCCTGATTTAAAGCTTTCAAAATGCGGTAGGTATATGTATAAACACTTTAAGAATCGGTAAAATATGACATTGATGCCAATACTTATTTTATTTTTTTCAATAGTTAGAAGCTATAAATCTTTTTTATCATTTTTAAGACTATCAACAAGTTTTATAAATCAATAACAAATGCCAGCAAAAGACTCAGAATTCAAATTTATCAATGAATTAAATCATAGGTCATCTACGACTAAAATCTAATAAGAAACTAAATATTGAATCCTTTGCGATCAAATCAACTCAAAATTAAATAAAATTTATTCTGACTGGATGAATATTCATTACGCGAAATGATCGATCAATATGCGCATGATCCGAATGTAAAAATATAAAAATAGCTCAACTTGAACAATCTCATAGTCACTGTCGAGCTTTCATGTCTCATATGTGTTGTTTTAACTAATACCCACATTCATCGATACCATCTCGAAAAAAGTTGGTATTCATGGCAATTATCAGTACAACATGAACTTCAACATTGTGAAATGACCTCGAAGCAGAACATAGATCTAGACCAAATGAAGACCCAATATCAACTTATTACCCCTCTTTAAAAACTAAAACACCCAATGAAAATCATCGGGTGTTTTAGATAAAATAAATATCAACCTATTTATGAATATGAAAAATTACTCAGGGATTGATCTCATGGCTCAAGCTTATAAAGCTCAGGATTATGAAACCAATTTAGGCTTTTTTTCAACATGTTGCTCACGCTTACTGAACTTCAAGATTGAATCATTGAAGCTAGCATTTTTCAGCGCTTTACGGTCCGCTAAATAGTTATTGGTCACCTTCCATGGGCCTGATTTACCTTGTTTTGGCATCACTTCACTGGCACGAGCGATATAACCTGAAGACAAGCTACCCATGATGGTATCTTCCATCAACTGTGATTGATCACCTTGAGCAATGACTTCATCGTAGCCTTGTTGATCCATATAATTCAGAAGACGACAAATATAATCTGCTGCAATATCTACTTTCAATGTCCAAGAGGCATTGATATAACCAATCACCATGGCCATATTTGGAACATCACTTACCATCACACCTTGGTAAAGCATGGTTTTAGACGTATTTAAGGGTTGACCATCAATGGTACCTTGAATACCACCTAAAATTTGAATATTCAAACCAGTCGCACTGATGATAATATCCGCATCTAAATGTTCACCTGATTTTAATTGAATACCCGTTTCAGTGAATTTTTCGATGTGATCTGTTGCAACACTGGCTTTGCCTTCACGCAAAATTTTGAATAAATCACCATCTGGAACCACACATAGGCGCTGATCCCAAGGATTATAATTTGGGGTAAAGTGTTTCATATCTACCTTACCCTTCAATTGCATTTCAATTGATTTAAGCAACAACTTTTTCAACAGCTTCGGTTGTTTTTGAGCGAGTGCATAAATACCACGTTGCATGCCAATATTTCGTGCACGTGTGATTTTATATGCAACACTATCTGGTAAGACTTTACGCATCTTCTCATAGACAAAGTCAATTGAAGGAATAGACGCAATATACGTTGGTGAACGTTGCAACATGGTCACATGTGCAGCACCACCCTTTGCCATAGCAGGAACAAGCGTAATCGCTGTTGCGCCACTACCAATAATCACTACTTTTTTACCTGTGTAATCTAAATTTTCAGGCCATTTTTGGGGGTGAATAATCTGTCCTTTAAATGCTTTTTGATTTGGAAATTCAGGTTCATAACCTTGCTCATAGTTATAATAACCTGTACAACCTAAAACAAAATTGGCAACCCAAGTTTCTGTTTTACCTTGGGCATTTTCAATTTGCACAATCCATTTTTTTTGCTGTGAATCATAGTTTGCTGATTTCACATTATGTTTGAAATGAATTTTAGATTTTAATTTATATTCATCAACAACTTCAGACAAATAACCTTTAATCGCACTACCAGATGCGAGAATATTGGTTTCTCGCCAAGGTTTAAAATCAAAACCAAATGTTGACATATCTGAGTCAGAGCGGATACCCGGATATTTAAAAAAGTCCCATGTACCACCAAAACTTTCGCGACGCTCAATGATCTCAAATTTTCTATGAGGAGATTGTTTCGTTAAGTGTGCTGCTAAACCTAAACCTGAAATACCAGCACCAACAATGAGAATATCAACTTGCTTGTCCATTTTCTTTTTATTACCTGTCTATAAATACAATTTTATTAAATCACAATTTTGACAATACACAATGTCAATTTGAGTAACAAGATGCAATTTTATAGTCAATAGAGGACAAAATGATGAAATTGTCTAACAAAAAGGCATTAAAAAAGGCCGGTATAAAACCGGCCTTTCTTAGAATAATTAAAAATTACTCTGCAGAAGTTTTAACTTCACGATCTACTAGCTCAACGTAAGCCATCGGTGCAGCATCACCTGCACGGAAGCCCGCTTTAAGAACACGTAGATAGCCGCCGTTACGTTCTTTATAACGAGGGCCAAGCACTGTAAATAATTTACCTACAGTTGCTGCTGAACGAGTACGAGCAAACGCTAAACGACGGTTTGCTACAGAATCGACTTTAGCTAAAGTGATTAAAGGCTCAGCAACACGACGTAATTCTTTTGCTTTAGGAACAGTAGTTTTGATTAACTCATGTTCAAACAAAGAATTAGCCATGTTTTGGAACATCGCTTTACGATGACTGCTTGTACGGCCTAATTTCACACCACTATTACGATGACGCATGGTGATAGTCCTACTTAATTAACGGCTACGATAGGCAAAACGATCGTCCATACGTAAACTAGCTGGTGGCCAGTTTTCTAAACGCATGCCGAGTTGTAAGCCTTTTGAAGCCAGAACATCTTTAATCTCAGTCAACGATTTCTTACCTAAGTTAGGAGTTTTTAACAACTCAACTTCAGTACGTTGAACAAGATCACCGATGTAGTAAATATTTTCTGCTTTCAAACAGTTAGCAGAACGAACAGTAAGCTCTAGATCATCTACTGGACGAAGCAAGATTGGATCAACTTCTTCACGAGGCTCTTGAGCAACTGGAGCTTGATCTTTCTGAAGATCAACAAAAATTGCAATTTGTTGTTGCAAGATTGTTGCCGCTTTGCGGATTGCTTCTTCTGGATCTACAGTACCATTTGTTTCAAGATCAATGATCAACTTGTCAAGGTCAGTACGTTGTTCTACACGAGCATTTTCAACTGTGTAAGACACACGTTTGATCGGGCTATAAGAAGCATCTAACTGTAAGCGACCAACAGGGCGTGTTTCGCCTTCTGGGAAGCGTGAGTCAGATGTTTCATAACCACGGCCTTGAGCAACTTTCAAGCGCATTTTCAATGAGCCTGATGCACTTAAAGTGCCGATCAAATGTTCAGGGTTAACCACTTCAACATTATGAGGTAAACGTAGATCAGCAGCTGTTACATCGCCTGCTCCTTGTTTCTCTAATGTCAAATATGCTTCATTTTGATCGAACAGCTTAATAGACAATCCTTTAAGGTTCAGCAAGAGCTCGACGATGTCCTGCTGCAAGCCTTCTAAAGTACTGTACTCGTGCTCGACGCCTTCAATTTCAACTTCAACCACAGCAGCGCCAGGTAAAGAAGATAAAAGAATGCGACGTAAAGCATTACCTAGAGTATGACCAAAGCCACGCTCTAATGGTTCTAGAATCACTTTTGCCGAGGTCCCGCTAGCCGCTTCGACCTTGATCGCTTGCGGAGTAAGAAACTCGTTTGCAGTACGCGTCATTATTGCTACCTCAAGGATTATTTAGAATACAATTCAACAATCAAGCTTTCGTTGATTTCAGCAGGTAAATCAGAACGATCAGGTGCAGATTTGAATGTACCTTCTAATTTAGAATGGTCAATTTCCATCCAAGAAGGAGTTCCACGTTGAGCAGCTAATTCAATTGCGTTTTTAATACGTAATTGTTGTTTAGAGCTTTCGTGTACTGCAATTACATCGCCCGCTTTTACTTGGATAGACGCAATGTTAACACGACGACCATTCAAAGTAATGCTACGGTGAGATACTAACTGACGAGCTTCTGCACGTGTAGAACCAAAGCCCATGCGATAAACAACGTTATCAAGGCGGCTTTCAAGCAATTTCAACAAGTTTTCACCTGTTGCGCCTTTAACACGAGCAGCTTCTTTATAGTAATTACTAAATTGACGTTCTAACACACCGTACATACGACGTACTTTTTGTTTTTCACGTAATTGTAGTGAGTACTCTGATTGTTTTGCGCGGCTCTGACCGTGTTGGCCAGGAGCTTTTGCAGCTTTTTTAGTCTTAACATCAAACGGTTTAACGCCTGATTTAAGTTGCAGGTCTGTCCCTTCGCGGCGAGAGAGTTTGCATTTTGGACCAATATAACGAGCCATGAATGATTCTCCTTAGACGCGACGTTTTTTAGGTGGACGACAACCGTTGTGAGGGATTGGAGTCACATCGGTAATGCTATTAATTTTATAACCCACTGCACCTAAAGCACGAACCGCAGATTCACGACCTGGACCAGGACCTTTAACAAGGACGTCCAAGTTTTTCAAACCGTAATCCAAAGCTGCTTTACCAGCAACTTCAGCAGCTACCTGAGCAGCAAACGGAGTTGATTTACGTGATCCACGGAAGCCTTGTCCACCTGAGGTAGCCCAAGCCAGTGCATTACCTTGACGATCGGTAATAGTCACAATGGTGTTATTAAAAGAAGCGTGAATGTGTGCAACACCTTCAGAGACGGTACGAGTGACCTTCTTGCGTGCGCGTGTATCTTTAGCCATCTTTTAGCTTCCAGAAATCTTATTTCTTAATCGGTTTGCGCGGACCTTTACGGGTACGTGCGTTAGTTTTGGTGCGTTGTCCGCGGACAGGCAAGCTGCGACGATGACGAAGACCACGGTAGCAGCCTAAATCCATTAAACGTTTAATGTTCATGGAAATTTCGCGACGTAAATCACCTTCGGTCGGAACCTTAGCAATTTCTGCACGAATCGCATCAAGCTGAGCATCATCCAATTCACGGATCTTAGTAGTTGTCGCGATACCAACAGCAGCTAAGATGTTCTTAGCAGTATGGCGACCGATACCAAAGATGTACGTGAGGGAGATAACAGCATGCTTGTTATCCGGAATGTTTACACCGGCAATACGAGCCATTCACTTTCTCCAAAAAGGCAGTAGAGATAACAACCGCCCCACAAAAATCTTGAGGGGCGGATAATAACCTAATTAGCCTACTGAAATCAACAGGTCTTGATCAGATTAACCTTGACGCTGCTTATGACGAGGTTCTGCGCTACAAATTACGCGAATAACCCCATTACGACGGATAACTTTACAGCTACCACAAATTTTCTTTACAGAAGCTTGAACTTTCATAATGAAACCTTCTAAGTGCGCTTATCCCTTAGGATGAGCAGTCGTTTTACTCATGAGTGTCTGATTATCATATTGACGTGAAGTAAGATGAGCTTGAAGCTGAGCCATAAAGTCCATCACTACAACAACCACAATCAGTAAAGATGTCCCACCTAAATTAAATGGAATACCAAATGTACTTTGCAGAACCATTGGCATTAAACAAATTACTGTAATGTAAATAGCGCCAATAAAAGTCAAACGACTAAGAATATGATCTAAATAACGAGCAGTTTGCTCACCTGGGCGAATACCAGGTACATATGCCCCACTACGTTTTAAATTCTCTGAAACCTCTTTAGGGCTAAATACTAGCGCAGTATAGAAATAACAGAAGAAAATAATTAACGCACCAAAAAGCACGAGATACAACGGTTGTCCAGGCGACAAAACTAATGCCAAATCTTGTAGTGTGCGCTTTACGATTCCTGCACTCGGATCAGAGCTACCCAACCATTGACCTAAACTCGCAGGGAACAACAACAATGAACTTGCGAAAATTGCTGGAATTACACCCGCCATGTTTATTTTCAATGGCAAATGACTCTGTTGCGCAGTAAATACTCGACGACCTTGCTGCTTTTGAGCATAGTTAACAGGTATACGACGTTGTGCCTTTTCAATGAACACAATAGCTGCCAAAACAACTAAAGATAATAAACCAAATATTGCGATACCAATTAAGCTAGACTGACCATTTTCCACAAGGGTAAATGACTGAATAACTGTACCTGGTAAACCCGCAACAATACCTGCAAAAATGATCATAGAGATACCATTACCAACACCACGTTCGGTAATTTGCTCCCCCAACCACATGAGGAACATTGTGCCTGCAACTAAAGATGTCAAAGCTGGGACGTAAAAAGCAAGTCCTGAAGTAAAGGTAATTCCTTGACTAATGAGACCTGCACACATTCCAACACCTTGAACAATTGCAAGGAATAATGTGCCATAGCGAGTATATTGGTTAATCTTACGCTTACCCTGCTCGCCCTCTTTCTTTAATGCTTCCAACGAAGGAACCACAGTCGACATTAACTGAACGATAATCGAAGCAGAAATGTACGGCATGATCCCTAACGCAAGAATGGACATTCTTTCCAATGCCCCGCCTGAGAACATATTAAACAAACCAAGGAAAGTTCCCTGATTTGCATTAAAGAAACGTTCTAAAGCGACATTATCAATACCTGGCAGCGGAATATGCGCTCCTAGTCGAAAGACAACCAATGCACCAACCAAAAACATTAATCGGCGAATAATTTCACGATATTTCACGTGAAAAGGTTGACCTTTCATCATGTTAACATGACCTGTAGAACTAGGAGACATAGACACTCGCGATTACTCCTCGACTTTACCGCCAGCAGCTTCAACAGCAGCTTTAGCGCCTTTAGTCAATGCAACACCTTGAACAGTGAATGCACGAGTGATTTCACCAGAAAGAACGATACGAGCACGAATCATATCTTTACGTACTACGTTAGCAGCTTTCAAAGTTTCTAAAGAAACGATGTCGCCTTCAACTTTAGAAAGTTCAGACAAACGTACTTCAGCAGTTTTCAAAGCCAATTGGCTTGTGAAACCGAATTTTGGTAAACGACGATATAACGCTGTTTGACCGCCTTCGAAACCTGGACGAGTACCACCGCTCTTACGTGAGTTTTGACCTTTAACACCACGGCCACCAGTCTTACCAACGCCAGAACCGATACCACGGCCTAGACGAAGGTTATCACGCTTAGCACCTTCTGCAGGTGCAATTGTATTTAAACGCAGAGTCATGGCTTATTCCTCTACACTAACCATATAGTAGACTTGGTTGATCATACCACGGTTAGAAGGTGTGTCTTGAACTTCTACTGTATGACCAATACGACGCAGACCTAAACCTTTAAGGCTAAGCTTGTGATTTTTCAAGCGGTGCGATGCAGATTTAGTCTGGGTAACTTTAATCGTTTTCATGATTGATTACCCTTGAATTTGTTCTACTGATAAACCACGTTTCGCAGCAACTTTCTCAGGAGAAGTCATATCACGCAAACCTTTAAAAGTCGCGTTCACTACGTTCGCAGCATTAGTAGAACCATAACATTTAGTTAATACGTTACGCACACCAACAGCTTCTAAAACTGCACGCATAGCGCCACCAGCAATTACACCAGTACCTTCCGAAGCAGGTTGCATGTAAACGCGGCTTGCACCGTGACGAGAGTTAATAGGGTGTTGTACAGTACCGTTAACAAGTTCAACAGTAATCATGTTACGACGAGCAGCTTCAAGTGCTTTAGAAATAGCAGCTGGAACTTCACGAGCTTTACCACGACCAAAACCTACACGACCATTACCATCACCCACAACAGTTAATGCTGTGAAAGAGAAGATACGACCACCCTTAACAACTTTGGCTACACGATCAACGGCAACCAGCTTTTCAACAAGACCTTCGTTTTGTTCAACTTTAGCCATGATTAGAACTCCAAGCCGTTTTCACGAGCAGCATCAGCCAAGGCTTTGATACGACCATGATATTTGAAACCAGAACGGTCAAATGCCACTTTAGTTACACCAGCAGCTTTCGCACGCTCTGCAATTAAAGCACCAACTTTTTGAGCCGCTTCAACGTTACCAGTAGTACCAGCACGTAGAGTAGCGTCTAAAGTAGAAGCTTGCGCTAATACTTTGCCACCATCTGCTGAGATAACTTGAGCATAGATGTGACGCGGAGTGCGGTTTACACACAAACGAGTCGCACCCAATGCACGGATGTGCAAGCGTGTGCTTTTCGCACGACGCAAACGGGTTTGTTTCTTTTCGTTCATAAGAACCTCGCGCCTTATTTCTTCTTAGCTTCTTTACGAAGTACAACTTCATCAGAATAACGAACACCTTTACCTTTATAAGGCTCTGGTGGACGGTAACCACGGATATCTGCAGCAACTTGACCTAAAGCAGCCTTATCAGCAGATTTAAGTACGATTTCTGTAGCTGTTGGAGTTTCAGCAGTTACACCTTCAGGAAGCGTATAGTCGATTGGGTGAGAGAAACCTAAGTTAAGGTTAACAACGTTACCTTTAACTGCAGCTTTATAACCAACACCAATCAATTGTAATTTACGTTCGAAGCCTTCGTTAACACCTTTAACAAGGTTGTTAAGCACAGCGCGAGCAGTACCAGCTTGCATCCAAGCGTCTTTCGACTCTTTAACTGGAGCAATGTTAAGCTGGCCTTCTTCCTGTTTAAGCTCGACCAGCGCATGCAGGTTGAAAGACAAAGTACCTTTACTGCCTTTCACTTCGACCTGCCGGCCGTTCTGAGTAACTGTTACACCGTTAGGCACAGTTACTGGGGCTTTAGCCACACGAGACATGAGGAATCACCTATTAAGAAACAAAAGCAATAACTTCACCACCGATACCTGCAGCACGTGCAGCGCGATCAGTCATGATGCCTTTGCTTGTAGAAACAATTGCAATACCTAAACCTTGCTTAACGCTCGGAAGTGCATCTTTACCGCGATACTGACGTAGACCTGGACGGCTTACGCGTTTCACAGTTTCGATAACTGGTTTGCCTTCGAAATATTTTAACGTAATTGTTAAAGTTGGTTTGCCTTCAGCTTCAGCAACTTCTACGTTAGAAATGTAACCTTCTTGTTGAAGAACGTTTGCAATAGCAACCTTCAACTTAGAATTTGGCATAGAAACAGTTTGTTTCTTAGCCATTTGTGCGTTACGAACACGTGTTAACATGTCGGCAACGGTATCTTGCATACTCATTCTAGTCGCTCCTTACCAGCTTGCCTTAACAACGCCCGGTACATCACCTTGCATTACAGTTTCGCGTAATTTGTTACGGCTTAAACCGAACTTACGGAAGTAACCATGAGGACGACCAGTTAAACCACAACGGTTACGAAGACGTACTGGAGATGCATTACGTGGTAATGCTTGTAACTTCAATGTCGCTTCAAAACGCTCTTCATCTGATGCATTTACGTTTGCAATAATTGCTTTTAATTCAGCACGTTTTGCAGCGTATTTAGCAACAGTAGCTTCGCGTTTTAATTCGCGATTAATCATACCTTTCTTAGCCATATCGACCTCTTATTTAAACGGGAAGCCGAATGCACGCAATAGCGCACGGCCTTCGTCATCGGTGCGAGCAGTCGTAGTAACGGTAATATCCATACCACGAATACGATCAATCTTATCAAAGTCGATTTCAGGGAACATGATTTGTTCCTTAAGACCCATTGAATAGTTACCACGACCGTCAAATGATTTCGCAGAAAAACCGCGGAAGTCACGAATACGAGGAATCGCGATAGAGATCAAACGATCTAAGAATTCGTACATACGTTCGCCGCGTAAAGTAACTTTACAACCGATCGGCCAACCATCACGAATTTTGAAACCAGCGATAGATTTGCGAGCTAAAGTAAGAACTGGTTTTTGACCAGCAATTGCTTGCATATCAGATAGAGCGCCGTCTAACAATTTCTTGTCAGCAGCAGCAGCACCAACACCCATGTTGATGGTAATTTTTGTGATGCGTGGAATTTCCATCACATTCTTAACGCCCAATGTTTCTTGTAACTGAGCTTTAAGTTCGTCGTTGTAACGTGTTTTAAGTCTGGCCATTGCCTATTTCAACCTATTACTTCGCTACCGCCACTGATTCACCATTTGATTTGAATACGCGAGTTTTCACGCCTTCAACAACTTGGTAACCAACACGGTCAGCCTTTTGGGTTGTAGCATTAAAAATTGCCACGTTAGAGATATGAAGCTCAGCTTCTTGTGTAACGATAGCGCCTTCAGCACCTGTTGCACGGTTCGGCTTTTGATGCTTCTTAACTAAATTAAGGCCTTCAACCTTAACTCGGTCATTAGAAACAGACAAAACAGTACCCTGTTTGCCTTTTTCTTTACCTGCGATCACAATTACTTGATCGCCTTTTTTAATCTTAGCCATGATTGCCTCTATTATAGAACTTCAGGAGCCAATGAAATGATTTTCATGAACTGTTCAGTACGAAGTTCACGAGTCACTGGTCCGAAAATACGAGTTGCAATCGGCGCTTTGTTGTTGTTCAAAATAACAGCTGCGTTATCGTCGAAACGAATAACAGAACCATCTGGACGACGGATGCCGAATTTTGTACGTACAACTACAGCATTCATCACGTCACCTTTTTTAACACGGCCACGTGGAATAGCTTCTTTTACAGTAACTTTAATAATGTCGCCAACAGAAGCATAACGACGATGTGAACCACCTAGTACTTTGATACATTGTACGCGGCGAGCACCACTGTTGTCTGCTACGTCGAGCATACTTTCGGTTTGAATCATTGCCCTACTCCAAAACCGAGCATCACCGGTCAAAATTTCGAAAGGCTCAAAGAGTACTCGAAATTAACCGATGATGCAACAAGAACGTTTAATTACTCAGCAGCAGCTTCAACAACTTCAACTAGAGTCCAAGACTTAGTTTTAGAGATTGGGCGGCTTTCTTTGATAGTCACAACATCACCAGCTTTAGCTGTGTTGTTCTCATCATGAGCGTGTAATTTTGTTGAACGGCGGATTGATTTGCCATACAACGGGTGTTGAACGCGGCGTTCGATAAGAACAACGATAGATTTGTCCATCTTGTCGCTTACTACTTTGCCTGTTAACGTGCGAACTGTTTGCTCACTCATTGTGCGTTCCCCTGTTTTTCGGTAAGGAGGGTCTTGATGCGAGCAATAGTTTTACGAGTAAGCGCAACTTCGTGCGATTTACCCAATTGACCAGTTGCTTTAGCCATGCGAAGACGGAATTGGTTCAACTGTTGCTCATCAAGCAAAGCTGTCAATTCTTCTACCGACTTTTCACGTAGATCTTTAGTTTTCATTACATTACCGTCCGAGTCACGATAGTGGTTTTAAACGGAAGCTTAGCAGCAGCAAGCGTGAACGCTTCGCGAGCCAATTCTTCGTTAACACCATCAATTTCGTACAAGACTTTACCTGGTTTGATTTGGCAAACCCAGTATTCCACAGAACCTTTACCTTTACCCATACGTACTTCTAATGGTTTTTCAGTAATTGGTTTGTCTGGGAAAACACGGATAAAGATCTTACCACCACGTTTAATACGACGGCTGATTGTACGACGCGCAGCTTCAATTTGACGCGCAGTCATTTGACCACGTTCAATTGATTTAAGAGCAATAGTACCAAAAGATACACTGCTACCGCGGTGTGCTAGACCAGTGTTACGGCCTTTTTGCACCTTACGGAATTTAGTACGCTTAGGTTGCAACATGGATTATTCTCCTTTTTCAGCAGAACGATCATTGCGACGACCACGACGCTCCTGACCTTCACCACGACCACGACCGCGTTTAGCTGGACGTTCTTCAGCAGGAGCAGGGTTCATGACTTGTTTCATGCCACCTAAAATCTCACCACGGAAAATCCAAACTTTAACACCAATCGTACCGTAAGTAGTTTCAGCACGAACAGATGAGTAATCGATGTCAGCACGAAGTGTATGCAAAGGTACACGACCTTCACGATACCACTCAGTACGAGCAATCTCAGCACCACCTAAACGACCAGAAACTTCAACTTTGATACCTTTAGCACCAGCACGCATTGTGTTTTGAACCGCACGCTTCATAGCACGACGGAACATTACACGTTTTTCTAATTGAGAAGCGATAGCTTCACCAACTAGACGAGCGTCTAAGTCTGGGCGATCGATTTCGTTGATGCTTACTTGCGCAGGAACACCCATAATAGATGTTAATTCGCGTTGTAATTTCTCAATGTCTTCGCCTTTTTTACCGATAACGATACCAGGACGAGCAGTGCTAATAGTAACTTTAGCAGCGCCAGTAGGACGTTCGATAAGAATATTGCTCACCATCGCATTCTTAAGTTTTTTAGTTAAAAACTCACGAACTTGAAGATCTTTAAGCAAGTATTCAGCATATTGTTTCGGACTCGCATACCAGTTAGCGTTATGACGTTTCACAACACCTAGGCGGATACCGATTGGATGAACCTTCTGACCCATATCAAACCCCTACCTTAACGGTAATGTGACAAGTACGCTTAGTAATACGATCTGCACGGCCTTTAGCACGTGGCAAAATACGTTTAAGGCTAGTGCCTTCATCAACGTAGATCGTAGAAACTTTAAGGTCGTCTACATCTAAACTGTTATTGTGTTCAGCATTTGCAATTGCAGATTCCAATGCCTTCTTAACTAAAACTGCAGCTTTTTTGTTGCTGAAGTTTAAGATATTAAGCGCGTGAGCAACAGATTTGCCACGGATTAGATCTGCAACCAAACGAGTTTTTTGTGCCGAGATAGCGGCACCGCGTAATTTAGCAGTAACTTCCATCATAGCACCTTAACGTTTAGACTTCTTGTCAACACCGTGACCACGATAGGTACGAGTTGGCGCGAATTCACCGAGTTTATGACCAACCATATGTTCAGATACAATCACTGGAACATGGTTACGGCCATTATGGACAGAAATTGTTAAACCAACAAAATCCGGGAGGATCATCGAACGACGCGACCAAGTTTTGATCGGCTTACGGTTATTAGCCGCGATAGCCGCTTCAACCTTAGCGAACAAGTGCGCATCGACGAATGGGCCTTTTTTCAGAGAACGAGGCATTGTCAGATTCCTTTACTTGTTACTTAACGCGACGGTCGCGAATGATCATCTTAGTCGTACGCTTGTTGGTACGTGTCTTGTACCCTTTAGCTTTTTGACCCCATGGGCTTACAGGTTGAATACCTTTGTTACGCCCTTCACCACCACCGTGTGGATGGTCTACTGGGTTCATCGCCATACCACGAACGGTAGGACGAACACCACGCCAGCGTGATGCACCAGCTTTACCTAGTGAACGAAGGTTGCTTTCTTGGTTAGAAACTTCACCAAGAACTGCACGGCATTCAACGTGAATTTTACGCATCTCGCCTGAACGAAGACGAACGATAGCGTAAGAACCGTCACGACCCAACAACTGAACAGAAGTACCAGCTGAACGAGCAAGTTGCGCGCCTTTACCGATTTTAAGTTCGATGTTGTGAAGAGTAGAACCGATAGGCATGTTGCGAAGTGGCAAGCAGTTACCTGGACGAATTGGAGCATCGTTACCAGATTGTACTTTATCACCAGCGCGAAGGCCTTTAGGTGCAATAATATAGCGACGTTCACCGTCAGCATATTTCAATAAAGCAATATGAGCTGTACGGTTAGGATCGTATTCAATACGCTCAACTACAGCAGGGATGCCGTCTTTGTTACGTTTGAAGTCAACGATACGGTAGTGCTGTTTATGACCACCACCAACGTGACGAGTAGTAATGTGACCGTTGTTATTACGACCACCAGTACGTTTTTTAGCTTCTACCAACGGTGCATATGGAGCGCCTTTGTGAAGATGGTCGTGAACGACTTTCTCTACAAAGCGACGTCCTGGAGACGTTGGCTTACATTTTTGAATAGGCATAAATTTCGTCCTTATTCCGCTGCGCTTTCAGCGGTATCGCCCAAGTCAGCCATTTCAACATCTTGGCCAGCTTTCAGGGTGACGTATGCTTTTTTAACATCAGAACGACGTCCTAATGTTTTACCAAAGCGTTTAGTCTTACCTTTAGTGATCGTCGTGTTAACTTTAACAACTTCTACACCAAAGAGTTGTTCAACTGCTTTTTTGATTTCAAGTTTGTTTGCATTTAATGCAACTTTAAATACTTGAACACCAGCAGTCTCACCTAAAACTTGAGCTTTTTCTGAGAATACAGGTCCTTGTAGGACTTGATAGATACGTTCGTTGTTCATCCGAGTTCTACCTCAATTTTCTTAGCAGCAGCTACAGACATAACAACTTTGTCAAACGCAATCAAGCTAACTGGATCAATTGCAGCAGCATCAACCACATCTACATGTGGAATGTTGCGAGCAGCAAGATACAAGTTCTCATCAACAGCATCAGTAACGATCAATGCACGAGTTGCATTTAAGTCGTTAAGTTTTGCAAGCAATTCTTTAGTTTTTGGAGCAGCAACAGCAAACTCTTCTACTAATACTAAGCGATCTTGACGAACAAGTTCAGCTAGGATGCATTGCATAGCACCGCGGTACATTTTACGGTTAACTTTTTGAGACCAATCTTGTGGACGAGCAGCAAAAGTTTTACCACCACCAACCCAGATAGGGCTACGAATAGAACCAGCACGTGCACGGCCAGTACCTTTTTGACGGAAAGGTTTTTTACCACCGCCAGATACTTCACCACGTGATTTTTGAGCTTTAGAACCTTGACGACCACCAGCTAAGTAAGCTGTAACAACTTGGTGTACAAGAGCTTCGTTAAACTCACGTCCGAAAGCAACTTCAGACAATTCAACAGCAGAGCCGGAAACAGTATTTAAATTCACGTTATTTCCCCTCAGGCCTTGATCGTAGGACGAACAGTTACGTCGCCACCAGTAGCACCAGGAATCGCACCTTTAACAACGAGAACTGAACGTTCAGCATCGATAGATACAATTTCAAGACCTTGAACTGTTACGCGTTCAGCACCTAAGTGACCAGGCATTTTTTTGCCTTTAAAAACGCGACCAGGAGTTTGGTTTTGACCTGTAGAACCTACAACACGGTGAGACAATGAGTTACCGTGAGTAGCGTCTTGAGTACGGAAGTTCCAACGCTTAACACCACCTTGGAAACCTTTACCTTTAGACTGACCAGTTACGTCAACAATTTGACCCACTGCGAACAAATCTACACCGATAGTACCGCCAACTTCACGACCTTCAAGATCAGCTTCTGTAGCACGGAATTCTTGAACTAAACGACCAGCAGCAACACCCGCTTTCGCGAAGTGACCTTTCTGAGGGTTAGTTACGCGAGATTCGCGACGTTCACCAGTAGTGATTTGAATCGCTTGATAACCATCAGTTTCAAGCGTTTTGATTTGAGTGATACGGTTAGGATCAACCTCAATCACTGTAACAGGCACAGAAACACCAGCATCTGTAAAGATACGTGTCATACCGCACTTGCGACCGACTAAACCAATAGCCATGTGCATAAACCTCTAAAAAAGCGGCTTAATTAACTTAGAGTGTTAATTAACCCGAAAGCCTTAACCCAAAGCGATCTGAACATCAACACCAGCAGCAAGATCTAATTTCATCAATGCATCAACAGTTTTATCTGTAGGTTGAACGATATCGATCAAGCGTTTGTAAGTGCGGATTTCATACTGATCACGCGCATCTTTGTTTACGTGCGGTGAAGTAAGAACGTTAAAACGTTCGATGCGAGTAGGCATCGGGATTGGACCACAAACTTGTGCGCCAGTACGTTTTGCTGTTTCTACGATCTCTTGAGAAGATTGATCAATTAAACGGTGATCAAAAGACTTCAAACGGATACGGATTCTCTGGTTAGACATACCAGTAAACTCCAAGCCAAATGTATATAAAGAATCACCTCTGACGCATCTCACCCCACAAAGTAGGCAAGTGTCAAAGGCAGTGAAAATCACTAAGGTCGTGATCGATGCCACAACTGTAACGATCTAAACAACATCTTCTGTTGTTTAGCCCTCAATATTCAAGGGTCGCTTATTATAGCGATTGTTTAACCATTAAGCAAACCCATTTCTTGTTTTTTATCTCATTTTTAGATAATTATTTGTAACCATTTTGCATAAAAAACATTCAAAAAAATTATGCACCTAAAACATAGTCAATTGCGGAATTTAACAGTTGATTTGCTGGCTTAAAATCTTCAGCTTTACTTTTACGCAATGTCGCAAAACTTTGAACATACGGTCCATTAAAAACCTGTTCTTGTTCTTCATCTTCTATAAATGCTTCTAAAACTCTAGGTATAATTTCAGGGTGAAACTGAAAACCCAAGACATTTTTCCCAATTTGATACATTTGGTTTGCACAGACCTGATTTTCAGCTAAACGAATTGCCCCTTTCGGAATTTCAAAGGTTTCGCTATGCCATTGCATAACTTTTATTTCATCTGGAAATTTGAAACAATGTTCAGGTACCGCTTCTGATTTATAGACTTTAACCCACCCCAATTCTTGTTCAGGATTTCTAGATACTTTTGCCCCCAAGGTATTTGCAATGAGTTGCCCCCCTAAACAGAGCCCAATTGCAGGTTTTCCTTGCGCCAAATAGCGCCTTAGCCATCTTTTTTCAATTTTCAGCCAAGGAAAATTAGCTTCATCATTGACACTCATTGTGCCACCCATAATGATCAATAAATCCACGTTTTCTACAGTGGGTAATGCTTCAATTTCTAAAGCAAAATCAGTAGGTAGTGCAAAAAACTCTGTAGCTGTAATATTTGCACCAAGCGACTTTAAATAGTCATAACAACTTCCGAATCCTTCGCCAGCAATATGCTGAAAATAATGTACGTTTAACTTTCTCATCAAAGTTGACCCATATTGTTATCATGTATGCACTACCTTGCAAAAATGAAGCCAACCCGACATATCATTTAAATTTTTAAACAATTCATTGCTTTGTTTAACTTGGTTATTATGTTTTTCTTATCTATATGAAATTTATGTAACTCGAGCCATCACGTGAAAAATAAACCTCAGACACGTCTCATCCACGCGCCACGTAAAGCACCACAATATATCGCTACAGTGCAACCTCCCTTATATCGTGCATCTACGATTATTTTTGAAAATACCAATGCATTATTCAATCGCCACTGGACAGATGAATACGATTATAGCTACGGTACACATGGCACACCGACGACATTTACCCTAGGTGACCAGATTGCTCAAATTGAAGGTGGACGTTACTGCCTGCTTGCACCGAGTGGACTTTCAGCAATCAATTTAGTCAATTCATGTTTCTTAAATCATGGTGACGAGGTCTGGGTTTCAGACAATATTTATGGTCCAAATATGGAGCATTTGCGTAATCTAGAATCACGTTACGGTATTAGTGTTAAAGTTTATAATTCGATAGATGTGGATAGCTTTACCCCGAGTGAAAAAGCAAAATTGATTTGGCTAGAAGCCGCAGGCTCTGTGACTTTAGAATTTCCAGATTTAATCAATCTCGTCAAAAAAGCACAAAAACATAAAATTCTGACGGCTTTAGATAACACATGGGGTGCAGGCTTAGCCTTTAATGCTTTTGATTTTGGCGATGAACATTTGAGCGTAGATATCAGTGTTCATGCCCTCACCAAATACCCAAGCGGTGGTGGTGATATTTTAATGGGCTCAGTATTGACCCGTGATCAAAAGCTTCATCATCAGTTATTCCGCATGCATGCGATTCAAGGGATTGCCATTTCAGGTGATGATGCCGCACAAGTTCAACGTAGCCTTGCGTCTATGCAAATTCGCTACGAACATCAATGTAAAAGTGCTTTAACGCTTCTAGACTGGCTCAAATCTCAAGATGATTTTGTTCAAGTGCTACACCCTGCAGATGAATCATCAGCTGGACATTCATACTGGAAAGAAATTTGTACATCAGGTTTGAGTGCAGGTTTAGTCAGTGTTATTTTTAAACCAGAATATGATTTAACTGATATTCGATATTTCTGTGATCAACTCAAGTTATTTAAACTCGGATTTAGTTGGGGTGGTCCTGTAAGTTTAGTGATGCTTTATCATTTAAAAGACATGCGCCAGCTTGAAAATCAGCATTTAAAACAAGGCTTACTGGTGCGTTTTTGTATAGGACTAGAACATCCTGAAGATTTAATACAAGATATAGAAAATGCATTAAAGCAATTACAAAAGTACAAGTACGAACAACCAATACAACAAACAGAATAGGACAGAAACTTTATGGGTACACCAATCATTATTGCAAAAAAAACCACCGACACACAGCAAGACGTTGTCTTATATTCCCAATTTGCCAATCGTCACGGCTTAATTGCTGGGGCGACAGGTACAGGTAAGACCGTAACACTCAAAGTCTTGGCAGAAAGTTTTTCTCGCATTGGTGTACCTGTATTTTTAGCCGATGCCAAAGGTGATGTATCTAGCCTAGCCAAAGCGGGTGAAAGCAATCCAAAATTTGAAGATCGACTCAAAAGCTTAAATATCGATAGTGTTCCCTTTACATCCTATCCAGTGGTGTTTTGGGATTTATTTGGTGAGCAAGGACATCCTATTCGCACCACGATTTCTGAAATTGGCCCATTACTTCTTGCGCAAATGCTGAATTTGAATGACACGCAAGAAGGTGTGCTTTCAGCCGTGTTTCGTATTGCCGATGATCAAGGATTATTGCTCATCGATTTTAAAGATTTAAAAGCCATGTTGACTTATGTCAGTGAACACGCAGCAGAATTTAAAGCCGAATACGGTAATCTCTCCCCTGCGAGTTTAGGTGCAATTCAACGTAACTTATTGGCTTTGGCTGACCAAGGCGGAGACAAGTTCTTTGGCGAGCCTGCGCTTAATATCATGGACTTCATCCAAACGGACAGCCAAGGACGTGGTTCAATCAATCTGCTGGCGGCAGATAAACTGATGAACACACCTAAACTGTATGCCACTTTCTTGCTGTGGATGTTGTCGGAATTGTTTGAACAATTGCCTGAAGTCGGTGATATGGATAAACCCAAATTGGTGTTTTTCTTCGATGAAGCCCATTTACTCTTTGATAATGCCAGCCCTGCTTTACAAGAAAAAATCGAACAAGTGGTTCGTTTGATTCGCTCTAAAGGTGTTGGCATTTACTTTGTCACTCAAAACCCATTGGATTTACCTGAAAGTGTTTTAGGGCAACTGGGAAATCGTGTACAACATGCCTTACGTGCATTTACCCCCAAAGATCAAAAGGCAGTAAAAACGGCTGCTGACACTTTCCGCACCAATCCTGAGTTTAAAGTCGATCAAGTGATTACTGAACTGGGTGTTGGTGAAGCACTGATCAGCTGCCTAGATGAACAAGGGATTCCACAAATTGTACAACGCGCTTGGGTGATGCCTCCTTACTCTTCGTTTAATCCGATTAGCATCGATGAACGAAAGAGCTTGATGAATCAAAGCATCATTGCAGGTGTGTATGAACAGAGCCTAGACCGAGAAAGTGCTTTTGAGAAGCTTCAAAATAAAGTGGCTGAACGTCAACAGCAAGCGATTCAATCTGAACAAGAAAAACAACAAGCCAAAGCACAAGAGGCTCTGGCAAAACAACAAGCCAAAGAAGCAGAAGCCCTTGCCAAACAACAGGCGAAAGAGCAAGAACGTATCGCTCGTGAGCAACAAAAAGAAGCGGAACGTTCAGCTAAACAACGGGAAAAGCTTATTCAAGACACCGTCGGGACTTTTGCTAAAAGTGCTGCACGTAGCTTAGGTGGCTCTACTGGACAAAAGATTGTGCGTGGTCTACTCGGTTCGCTTTTCGGTAAAAAATAGCTTTCCAAAAAGTCATTTGATTTACAGATCATAAATGCAAAAACGATGGGATATTTTTATATCCCATAATTTTTTTATGGATTTAATTTTTTACGGGTTGTAAATACCCACTTAAAGGTATATTTTAAATACATCTTTTAATCAAATAGAATTCAAAGCCATGAATCCACAGCATATTGAACTCGTAAAAAGCACTGTTCCTGTTCTTCGTGAAAACGGCGTAGCGCTCACCAGTTATTTCTACCAGCGCATGTTAAAAAACCACCCAGAACTCAATAATGTGTTTAACTTAGATCATCAAAGTACAGGTCGCCAACCTCGTGCACTTGCTGCTGCTGTTTTGGCTTATGCAGAAAATATTGAAAATCCAAGCGTATTGGCTAAGGCGGTAGAACATATCACCACCAAGCATGTGAGTCTCGACATTCAACCTGAACAATACAACATTGTCGGTGAAAACTTACTGCATTCGATTAGTGAAGTTTTAGATGTGCCCATGGATTCAGATTTGATTGCTGCATGGAAAGAGGCTTATTTCCAATTGGCAGATATTCTGATTGGTGTAGAAAAACAAAAGTATGAAAACTTAGCTACTCAACATGGCGGCTGGGCTGGATGGCGTGCCTTTGTTATTAGCAACATTGAAGAACATGAAAATGGCAAACGTTTCACCTTAAAAGCACAAGATGATCAAAGCATTGTCACAGCAGAAGCTGGAAGCTTTATTTCAGTCAAAGTTGCCGTGCCGAATCAAGCACTTCAGCAACCTCAACAGTTCAGCTTCAGTGAAGCGCAAAATAATTTAGTGTATACATTTGATGTAAAACCTGAAGAAAACGGCACAGCATTTTCTGTTGCCAATATTCTGCTGAATCAATACAAAGCTGGTGATGTTGTACAGGTTTCAGCACCATTAAAACGTTGATCCTAAATTAAATTTATTGAAGCTCTAGCATCAAACTTGGCCTGAAAGTTTCCATTTCCTTAATTTTCAGGCTAAGATTTCATAGACCGCCTTATATGAAGCCTCTATGCAACTCAATAAATTTTCCGACTATGCACTTCGTGTACTGATGTATATCTCTCAAGACAGGGATACACCTTATACGATTGCTGAAATTGCGGAAAATTTACAAGTTTCTGAAAATCATTTGGTCAAAATTGTCCATTTTATGGCGAAACAAGAATGGATTATCACCACACGCGGCAAAGGTGGTGGAATGCGTTTAAATCCTAATAGTCTGACTTTAAAATTAGGCGTCATTGTCCGAATTTTAGAAGGCAATACGCAAATTGTGGAGTGCAATACCCCACCCTGTGTGTTACGCAATCATTGCGGATTAAAAGGAATTTTAGACCAAGCGGTAGAACAGTTTTACCAAACACTGGATCAATATACCTTACAACAAGTTTTGGCACGATCACCACAGCACAGTGTCTCTAGCCAATCCCCTATTCCTTTGCTGAATCTTTAGTGATTTTTCTTACAAGGCTATTTTTTCTTTAATTTTTTAATTCTTTTAAATTTTTATTTTTTTATCATTTCTTTTTTTAACTCAATTTTCTACGCCAATAAAAAAACCACCTCAGCCTAGACCAAGATGGTTTGTTTAAAATTCTATTTTAAAGATTATTTAGGCAACTTATATGCCACCAAATAATCGCCTACTGGGGTTTTCATAAAGTGATGACCACCCGCCATAATCACAAGATATTGTTCACCATTTTGTGAATAGGTCATTGGTGTCGCTTGACCACCTGCAGGCAAGACATCATGCCAAAGCTCTTTACCTGTTTTGATATCAATCGCACGGATTTTATTGTCTGTGGTTGCTGCAACAAAGGCTACACCACCCGCAGTCACGATTGGACCACCATTATTTGGTAAACCAATTTGGATTGGTAAATAGGTTTTCAAATTCAATGGACCATTACGTTCAGCCGTACCTAAAGGATGTTGCCAAAGCACTTTTTTGGTATGTAAATCAATCGCTGAGATCATACCGTACGGTGGTTCGCTACACAGCATTTTAGTTGGGCTATAGAACGGACTGATATTTAAACCATATGGCGTTTCATCCATTGGACGCTTGGTACTTAAGATTTTAGGATTAAACTTCGGACTATCTAAAGAATACACACCATCTTTTTCTACGTTTTCACGTGTTAAAAGTTGAGCATACATAGGTGTGTTGTTCCAGTTCGCAATGATTACACCTGAGTTGCCATCATACGCATAGCTTCCCCAATCACTACCACCGTTGTTACCTGGATACATGATCCAAGGTTTAGAAATACTTGGAGGCGTAAAGATGCCATTGTAGTTGGCTTGTTTAAACTTAATACGACAAACCAATTGATCCAGTGGTGATAAGCCCCACATTTGTTTCTCAGTTAAATCTGGGAAACCTAGACGTGGCATATCCACGGAGAACGGTTGCGTTGGAGAACGTGTATCATCTTTTAAGTCACCCGCAGGAACTGCTTTCTCTTCAACTTTAGACAGTGGCTTCCCTGTTACTCGGTTAACAATGAAGGTTTCACCCATTTTAGTCGGGATCAACATTGCAGGAACAGCCTTGCCCGAAGCATCAGGATAATCCATTAATGTCGGTTGTGAACCCAAGTCCATATCCCAAACATCTTTATGAACGGTTTGGAACACCCAACGTACATCACCTGTTTGTGCATCCAAAGCAACCACCGCTGAAGATACTTCATTTTCAGCTTTGGTTCGTGTGCCACTATAGTGATCGGCAGCCGAGTTACCCATTGGGATATACACTAAACCAAGTTTTTCATCACCGACTGATGCAGTCCATGAGTTTGGTGTACCACGGCTATATTCTTCGCCTTCTTTTGGTTCACCTTTTTGACCCGGACGATTCACATCCCAAGCCCATTTGAATGCGCCTGTTTCAGCGTCATAACCACGTGTTACACCTGATGGCGCCCAACGACGTTGGTTATCTTTAACTTCCTGACTGGTGACAATGGTGTCTTTCACAATACTGACCGGTGCAGTAATCGCCACAAAGCTTGGTACGGTATAACCCATACCTTTAAGCAAGTTCACTTGACCATGCTCACCAAAGCCTTCGCATGCTTTACCTGTTTCTGTATCTACAGCAAGTAAACGCATATCTAAAGTTCCCACAACGATACGGCTATGACATGCCTGACCTGATGGCACTACTTTAGATTCATAATAAGTCAAACCACGACAAGCAGCGGTATAAGGAATACTTTTGTATTCAACACCAGATTTGAATTTCCAAATCTCTTTACCTGTGGTCGGGTCAATACGACTGATATTGTTGGTCGCACTACATACATACAAACCATTACCGACTTTAATCGGTGTATGTTCTGCTGCCCATTTATTGGATTTATCCGCAGGAGGCAAATCGCCTGTACGATACACCCAAGCACGCTCAAGCTTCGATGCATTTTCAGCATTGATTTGCTTTAAGGGTGAATAACGCGTGGCATTGGAATCACGACCATAATATTTCCAATCTGAATCCGCTTGTGTCGGATCATTGACACGTGTATCTGCTGTTAAAGGTTGCGTTGGAAATGCGGCATCAGATTTGAATGAAAACTGTGGAGTAAATGCACAAATACCTGCGATGACGAAACATACAACCAAAAAGCCACTTAAACCAAGTGATACTTTACGGCTTGCACCACGTTCAATTTTAGGTAATAGCAATGCCAGAACTAAGGCAAATACCGCAAAAACAGCTGTACGTGGAACCCAACCCCAGAAGCGAGCACCGCTTTCCCAGATTGTCCACAACAATGTAGCCACGAATAGTGCTGCAAAAATCCATGCACCTGACATTTTATTTCTAAACAATTGAATGCCTGAAACAATCAGTGCAAGACCTGCAATTAAATAATACCAAGATCCACTTAGACTGATGAGGTATCCCCCACCAATTAGCAAAGGCAATCCGAACAGTACGAATACAATGGCTAATAATTTAACTAAGATTGATGATTGTCTTGGTGTAGGTTTCTCTTGAACAATCATAAATACCTCTGATCGCACCACTCTCTAAAATTCACTTTAAGATTCAGAGTGATACACTTGGAAAAATGTTAAATAAATTGATATAAATTAGAAAAAGTTAATAGGGAAATAAAGTTCATTCACAAACTATTTATGAATGCTGATTAATACTCACCCATGATTATCACACTAAGTGATCATAATAAATATTATTTAATATAACTAAACTATTATTACTGAAACACAGCTTCCTATTCTTTTTAATGATGTATTTTCAGATTTTTCTATTCAGCCCTGCAAATTCACAATAAACCAGATCATTCATTCGCTTGCTTTACAGACTTCCTTTATAATGCCTGCTGTAGATCATTTTATTGAAGTTGAGTTATGCATCGCAGTAGTGGAAAGTCTAAGAACGCCAAGACATCAAACGCGCCTAAACAAAAGATTAGCTACGAAAAACAAGTTGATCCTGCGATTACGGAATATGCAGTCTCAGCTTTAAATTGGTTACGTAAAGCCGAATTTTTAATGAGCGCACCAAAGCTCAGCATTTGTGTAGAAGATCTGGGCTACGAAGTGGCATTCGCAGGACGCTCAAATGCAGGCAAATCCAGTGCCATTAACGCTTTGACCAATCAAAAACAATTGGCTCGTGCATCTAAACGCCCCGGCCGCACCCAAATGATTAACTTTTTTAGTTTAGGCAATGCCATTCAGCGTTTGGTCGATTTACCCGGTTATGGTTATGCTGCCGTACCTGAAGCCATGAAACTTGTTTGGCAAAAAGAACTTGAAAACTATTTGATTCATCGTAAAAGCTTACAAGGCTTGGTGTTGCTCATGGATATTCGTCATCCACTACAACACTTTGATGTGATGATGCTCGAATGGGCATATTCACGTAAACTGTTTGTACATGTGCTTTTGACCAAATCGGATAAGCTGAACCGTGGTCCTGCATCAAAAGTATTGCAAGAAGTCAAAAGCACCTTGAGAAAGATGAAGTTAAATTTCTCGATTCAATTGTTCTCATCGTTAAACAAACAAGGTTTAGAAGAGCTTGCAAGTGTGATGGCGGGTCGTTTGAACTACACTCTTGAAAATCCAACAGGATTTGATTTAGCTGAGATTCCTGAAGCATCCGACCTAGACTCAGATGTTGACGATATAGATGATGTTGATGTTGATGTTGATGTTGATGTTGATGTTGATGTTGATGTTGATGTTGATGTTGATGTTGATCAAGCAGGCACAAATATTGAGCCTAAAGCATAATCACGTTTAAAAAATGTTGTAGATATAACAAGTCATTACAAAAAAAATCCTTTTAGACAAATGAATGTCCCCAATTGCTAAATACAAATGGGGACTTTTTTTTATACTAAATTTGAAGATCACAACAATAATTTAGGAAAATGTGATGAAACTATTATCTGCGTTAAAAAATAGTAAGCTTGGCTCATCGATTAAGTATCACATTAAACCGCGCAAAGTAAAATTTGAATGGGCTGACACGCCTGTAGATTGGATTCCACAGCAACCATTTGCCAGTTATTTTATTAATGAAATTAATATGATTTTACCAGCAGGCGAATTTTGGTTCTGTCGTTTATACAATAAAGTGCTGCCAAAAATTACAGATGAAAAACTCAAAGAAGATGTTAAAGCATTCATTCGCCAAGAAGCGATGCATGCGCAAGCACATACCTCAGCCAATAAAGAATACCTGACTGTTCGAAATATTGATGTCAGCCGTAATTTGAAAGTCATGGATTTTCTATTTACCAAAATGCTAGCAGATCAACCTTTGGGTTTAAACGTCCCAAAAGTTCTTGAACATCAATGGGATTTATTCCGTCTTGGTGTCATCGCAACCGTTGAACATATGACCTGTGTTCTTGGTAAATACGCCCTTTATAATAAGTATTGGGAAAAGTTAGGCGCAGACCCTGCCATGCTTGATTTGGTCAAATGGCATGGTGCTGAAGAAATAGAGCATCGCACCGTAGCGTTCGATTTATATCGACATTTAGGTGGTGGTTATATCGCTCGTTATTATCAAAGTGTGATTGTTATTGCTGCTGTTCTAGGTCTTTGGGTCGACGGCGCAGCACATATCATGAGCCAAGACCCACGCTTTAAGTCAATTAAACCAAGTGTATTTAAGCCTTGGATCTGGCGTGAATGGTATAATATTTCACAAGATAATAACCGCTTACTGCCTAATCCACTTTGGTTAGTCTCACAACAATTGGGTTACCTAACGCCTTGGTACGATCCCGTACATGAAGCGAAAACTGAAGATGCAATTGCTTATCTGGACAATTCCCCTGCAGCTAAACGCGCATTATTGAAAATCGCTTAAACTGGATTCCATATTTCATGTAAAAAAGCAGGCTTGATGCCTGCTTTTTTACACAATCTTTATAATCTAAATTTATAATTTAAAGAGCCTAAAAATCTAATCTGTTTTCATCTCATCATGAACTCGATGGCGTATTTAAAACAGCATCATCAGGTTTGGTATAACGATCGACCACCACACTAATCATCATATCCCCCTGAACATTCACCACTGTACGTACTGTATCAAGTAAGCGATCGATCGGTATTAAAATTGCAATGGCTTCAGCAGGCAGTCCCACAGATTGAAGTACCATGATCATGGTCACCATCCCTGCACTCGGAATACCAGGTGCTCCCAAAGATGCAATCATTGCTGTCGCACAAACAATCAGTTGTTGTCCCAACGTTAAATCGAGCCCCATCAAATTGGCGATAAACAGTGCCGCAGCAGCTTCATACAGTGCTGTACCATCCATGTTGAGCTGTGTACCCAATGGAATCACAAAACCCGCAGTTTGAGGACGTACACCTAGATTTTCCTGTGCACATTTCATTGAAAGTGGCATGGTTGCCGAACTTGAACTGGTCGCAAATGCAGTAATAAGCGCTGTGCGTGTTCCTTTAAAAAAAGTCCAAGGACTCATTTTTCCAAAAATCCAGAGTAAGAGTGGTAACACCACTGCACCATGAAAAATTGTGGTTCCTGTTACGACCACAGCGAACTCGACCAATCGATTAATGACGGAAATATCCTCAGTTGCAATGAGTTTCGCTAACAACGCAAAAATACCAATCGGCGCAAGTTTCATGACCCAACCAATCATCAGCATCATAATTTCAAAAAATTGCTGACTTAAATTGCGAACTGTATTGAATTTTTCCCCACCTTTCACCAGTGCCACACCCACCATGAGTGCGAATACCACCACCGCCAATACATTGCCTTCAGCAAAAGCCTTAAATGGATTGATCAATGTGTTTTGAATGAAGTTGGTGAAAAATGATGATGGCGTCAAAGTATCTGGGGTTTGATGTTGTGCCATGGCATCTTGGAATAAAGCGATATCTACTCCTTTCCCGACTTGGAAAATATGCGCACAGGTCAATCCTAAAATCAGTGCCAAGGTGGTGGTGGTTACACAACAAGCTAAGGTAATTTTCCATGTCCGGCTCAATTGACCGCCAGACTGTAAATTGGACACACCCACCACGATTGAGCTAAAAATTAAAGGAATTAATAACAGTTTGAGTAAGCCAATAAAAATACTGCTGGCAATACTCAATCCATAAATACTTCCATCAAAAAATGAAGTTTCTGGATATAAATTTAAAAAGAAACCAAAAGCGACACCTAAAATTGCGGCAATCAATATTTGCGTGTTTAAGCTCATAGACCATGCTTTATTTTTGAAAAATCCTGAGCAAACTATGCCATGTGGTTGATTTTGAATCGAGCGTTATTTTGTGAGAAGCAATGCATAAAAAATAAAATACCAAGCCTGATCAGCTCAAATGCTCAAATTGATAGAAAAAATTATCTTTGAAATCATCTTGTGCTCAAGTTACAAAATAAAGTCTGATGATTTAAAGATTTAAATTATCTATGTGGGAAAAATTAAATTGAAAAAACGAATTTTAATAAATGTCGTATGTATTTTTTCTAGCATGCTATGTACGTCTTAGGCTTTTGCTCACTCAGGTGGTACATATTCAAAAGGTTGTCACACTCAGCGTAGCACTGGCAACTACCACTGCCATTAATAAATAAACCCTTCAATCATGAAGGGTTTATTTTACATCAATCGGAAAATGTACTACTGCGTTTCGATTTCACGTAAACGCATCAAACCTTCTTGTGTGGTACTACACACCAATTGTCCATTTTGCCACATACGACCGAAGTTCAAACCACGAGAGCTTGCACTTACCGTTGCATCCATGTCATACAGCATCCATTCATCTGCTCGAACAGGCTTATGGAAATAAATCGCATGGTCAATGCTGGCACATTGCAAACTCGGCGTTAAATAGTTAACCCCATGTGGGCGAAGTGCCGACATCATTAAAGTATAGTCCGAATAAAATGCAATAATCGCTTGGTTGAGTGCCACATCATCTGCCACTTCAGCAGGTAATTTTTCATGGGTACGCAAATAATGCGCATATGAAGGTGACTCAGGTTGTGGTGTAAACGGATTACTGACCGATACTGGACGAATTTCGATATGACGTTCGCGCATAAATGCGGCACGAATATTTTCAGGAACGAAGCTGATGATATTTTCTTTCAAGTCCTGCTCAGATATTAAATCTTCAGGTGCTGGATATTCAGGCACGGCAATTTGATAATCTAAGCCGTCTTCAGGAGTGGCAAAAGATACCATGGCTGAAAAAATGGTTCGACCATGTTGAATTGCGCGGACTTGGCGACTGACAAAACTTTTTCCATCACGCAATTTATCGACTTCATAAATGATGGGTGCATTAATATCACCCCCATATAAAAAGTAAGCATGCAATGAATGTGCTGGACGATCAGTGGTATATGATGCTGCTCTTAAAGCTTGTCCTAGGACTTGACCACCAAAAACACGCTTACCCACTAAATTACGGCTTTGCCCTCGAAAAATATGCTCTTCGAGTTTCTCTAAAGTCAGTAGATCAACAAGTTCTTGGGTTAAATTTGTCATAACAAACCTATGCTGTATAAGATTTCTCAATTACGCGCCATATAGAGTCGGATGGCTCCATAGGCTTAGAAATAAATGCGTAAGAAGCGCTATTTTGCCATAAATTCAGAGCGAGGACTAAAGTTTGAATGACTATATTGTCACGATATGAATTTGCTATAATGTCTAAAAATACGATTTTTAACGATAAAATATACCAACATTTATGCAATTTGTTAGAAAATGACATATTGTTTTATGCATATTTTTAAGAAAATAATTGCCCTCATTCGCTTAAATGCGTAATTCGTCATTGGCTAGGAGTATTTATGTCCAAGAGTGGCTTTGGTCAAATGTATCGTCGGCTTTCGAGTAAGCTGCTTGACCTTGTAGTAACACCGCATGTTCTTGGAGAGGTTCCTACAGAAACCCCGTCTTCAGACACCCCAGCGACTCAGGCTGAATCACCTCAAAAAGTGGTTTGTTATGTCTTACAAAACTATTCTCGCAGTAATGCTTTAGTGGTCGATGGTGAAACACGCCGTCTTAAATTACCATCTGCATTAGATCCATTAGTTGTAGGTGATCACAAAGAGAAAGCAGCGGTGTTGTTTTTACAGCATCAGAATGAGACCAATTTACTCAATCCTCCTGCACACGCGTTCCCCCCTCGTTTACTGCGTTTGATTGAGCTCTTAGACAAATATCCAGACTACGACATTGAACTCGTGCCTGTGACGGTATTGTGGGGACGTTCACCAGATAAAGAAGACTCATGGTTTAAGCTGTTATTTACAGACACTTGGGCAACCCCAAGTACGTTTAAACAATTAATGAATATTGGCTTACATGGTCGCCAATCTTTTCTTGAGTTTCATGAAGCTAAATCACTACGTGAATTGGTCAATTATGCGCAAAGCACGCATCCGAACCTTTCACCAGCGACCTATATTGTCAATCAATTGAATGACTACTTAGATCGTCAACGTGAAGTGGTCTTAGGTCCTGACTTGTCTGATCGTCGTAACGTGATGCAATCTTTGATTAAATCTGAAGATGTCAAAGATGGAATTCGTAAAGAAAGTATACGTTCAAAAATCAGTTTGATTGAAGCTGAACGTCGTGCGATTGGTTATGTCAATGAAATTGCATCTGACTATTCACATTCAACGGTGCGTTTTGCCGAACAAGCATTGACCCGCTTATGGACACAACTCTATGACGGCGTTGAAGTGCATAACTTCAATACCGTACGTGAGCTGGCAAAAGATTACGAAATTATTTACACCCCATGTCACCGTAGTCATATCGATTATTTATTGTTGTCTTACGTGATTTATAACCGTGGCATGATGGTGCCTTATATCGCTGCGGGCGATAACCTCAATATGCCATTTGTCGGTCAAATTTTACGTGGTGGTGGTGCATTCTTTATTCGTCGTACCTTCCGTGGTAATGCACTGTATACAACGGTATTTAAAGAATATCTATACAGCATTTTGGCACGTAACACACCGCTCGAATACTTCATTGAAGGCGGGCGTTCGCGTACAGGGCGCTTACTTCCACCGAAGACAGGTATGCTTGCAATGACGGTTCACAGTCATCTGCGTGGTCCTGCAAAACCGATTGCTTTCGTACCGACTTATTTCGGCTATGAACGTTTGATGGAAGGTGCAACTTATGTCGGTGAAATGAATGGTAAGCCGAAAGAAGCTGAATCTGTGTTTGGCATCATCAAGACTTTACGTAAAATTGAACGAATTTTCGGTAAAGTTCATGTCAACTTTGGTGAACCGATTTTCTTAGACGACATGTTGAAACAGCATGGTGCAGATAAAATTCGAATTGAAAAGAATGATGATCCGATTCCGCAAGAAGTGTCTGATGCAGTTACCAGCTCTGCCAATGCGATTTTAGAAAACATCAACCGTGCTGCGGTCATCAATCCAGTGTCATTGTTGTCACTTATTTTATTGGCAACTGTAAAACACACCTTGGATGAAGAAATCTGCATTAAACAGCTTGATACTTATCGTGATTTGTTGACTGCACTTCCTTATGACGAACGTATGGAAGTTACTCCCCTTTCAGGTAAAGAAATCATTGCTTATGGTTTAAAACTGAAATTGATCAAGCGTGTGAAACACGTGCTGGGAGACATTATTGCGATTGAGGACAATCAAGCAGTTTTACTGACTTATTTCCGTAATAACATTTTGCATGCTTTTGTTTTACCATCGCTTATTGCTGCAATGGTCGAACATAACGGTAAAATCAGCAAAACAGATTTGATCAATGTCATTCATACACTTTATCCATTCTTAAAAGCTGAATTGTTCTTAAAATGGAAAGAAGATGAATTGGAAGATCAGGTGTGCAAATACGTTGAAGGTTTGGCGCAAGCACATTTGATCACGATTGATGAGCAAGGTGACTTATGTAGTCCTGCACCAAACTCTGAAGAGCATAATCAGCTTGAAGTATTGGCTGCGCCAGTGATGCAGAGTATTGAACGTTATTACATGACTTTGGCACTGATTACGCAACGTGGCTCAGGCAATATTTCAACCAAGCAGGTTGAAGATTTGAGTCACTTGTTGGGTCAGCGTTTGTCGGTGTTGTATGAGTTCAATTCACCAGAATTCTTCGATAAAGCTTTGTTCCAAAGCTTTATTAAAGTCTTGACGCAGCAAGGCTATATCAGTACCAATGAAGAAGGCGCAATTGTCTTTGATGATGCGTTTAAAAACATGGCGCAGAATGCGAATTTGGTTCTGGATGATGTGACCTTGCAAATGCTGCAACACATTACGTCGTTTACCGATGAAGAGTTAAAAGAAGCTTTAGATGCTGTTGCTGCACAGCAAGCGAAGAAGCGTTTAAAACGTAAGAAAAAATAAACTTTTAATCCCCTTCTCCCAAATGGGAGAAGGTTGGATGAGGGGAGCTTTCCTTAAAACCTCTGATAACAGACTTCTCCAAAAGACGAAATACTTTAAGAAAAGAAGGGTTGTACAAACTGAACCAACTTATCGTAATGTTTAGTCAGTTTCTCAATTACTCCTGCTACCTTATCTGTATTGTCTAATACCCCATGAATGTTTGAACTTGTATCTTTAGCCTCTTTTAGAAATTTCCCTAATTTTTTGAATCCACTAGAACCTTTGACTTCCTCTGGAGTTTTTTTATCCTTGGTATTATCCAATGCATTTTGAATATCACGTAACTGATTTTTTATACTCTCATCGCTTAACAAGTCTATAAGCTCATCTATCACCTCATAACTTTGATTAATTTCAGCTTTATAATCAATGTTAATGTTTTGTTCATTATGCAGTTGATTAATCACAGTGATATTCGGCTGTGGTTGGCTTAACGCTTGGTATGCTAAAGCTCTTAAATTTAGAATTTCACCATTTTTTAGTGCAATAATTTCTTTTTGTGACTCAAGTTGAAAATTAAGCATTCTAATTTGATTCTTTAGTTCTAAAGTCTGTATTGCTGTTGGATAAAAATCCTCGATTGATGTTTGTCCTGAAATCAAAAGCTCATATTCATGTAATGCTTTTTCTATGATTTCTTTATCACCATTTTCTGATTCAACAATCATTCGTACAGTAAAATCTTGTTGTTCAATTTTAACTGTTGCATTTTTTTCGGGGTATTTTTCACGTAGTACCGTTGCAAAATAACTTAAAATACTTAAACCTGCTTGATAATATTCAGGCTGAAAAGTTATAGACCTTACAAAACCACCTTTAGAATGTATTGCATTCAATAACTGTATTTCTTTCATTCTAATTTTTCTTTGATCAATACTAAAACCTAATATTAAAAAAGGAAAATCAAAATTTAAAGGTTCTATACTTTCTAACTGATCATAAATTTTGATTAATTCATTTGCATCACCGAATAGCACATCATTTCCAAAATACTTTTGATCTAAATCTTCAGTATCCTCATTAAAATAAAGCATTATTGGGATCGATAGCTGCTCACTATTAAAACCAGAAACCACATCCCTAAAAATCCAATTCATTAGTGAATTACTGGGTTCAGGCACATAATGCAAAGAAATTTTATTCTTGAAAAGACCTAATTTAGTCAAACTTCGAACATCATTAATCTTTACTCCTTGCTCCCATCCACAACTTCTCAACCCTTTTAAAATATGCTTATGTAATAGATCATAATAATCAAACATTGGATTATATTTTTTATTTCTAGAATGATATTCATAAATTATTAACTCAAAGTCTATATCTAACCCGAATCCTGCTTAAGCCGATGACTCCATAATTTGAATCGTTGGCTTATTTCGATGGGTTAATTGATATGCACATAACGAAGCATAAATTCCGCTGAGAAATCCATAAGTACTACGTGCTTTACTCGTCACTAAATGATATTGCCCTTTCAATAAGCTGAATAATGTTTCTATCTTATTGCGTTGCCTTAGGTGATATTCATCTGATGCACTGAGTTGAACAGATTCCATGTTCCTCCGATGATAATTAATTAAATCAATACCTTGAACTTGCAGCCTGCGCTTTAATTCTTGGCTGATGTAACCTCGATCCCCGTAAAGTTTTCCTTTTAGGCCATCAACTAATTGCTCAACCATTTTTATGTCAGCAACATGTCCATTCGATAAAGCAGAACAGGTAATTTCACCAAATTGATTCATCGCAATATGTAATTTACAGCCATAGAACCAGCCCATTGAGCTTCTACCACGTGATGCAATTTGGACTAATGATTTATGACGTTGAATACGTTGATTTTTACAAACTGGCAGAGTTGTTGAATCAATCCATAAATATTGTGTTTCTTGACCTTTCATCAGCGCCACATGCAAAGCGTGTAGAGCCAATTGGTGCATATTGATCAGATGAATCATCCTTTGATAGCAAGGCAAGTACTTAAATAAATAGCTTTTATCTTCTTTTAACCAAGTGAAAAAGGCTTTGAAATTAGTGAAATGAGAGGATTTATACCAAATAGCAATAAAGATAATTTCTGAAAGACTGAGTTGAGCAACTCGGATTCTTGAAAGTTGGCCATCTTGCTTGAGAAATTTCCAATAAGTTGCTTCAAATTGTAGAAAAAAGTCATCAATTAAGCAGAATAATTCGGTAATATTGAACATTAGGACTAGGGTTGTGAGTTTGGTGTGGTAACTCAACTGATGGCTCTAGTCCTTCTATTTTTCAAGTCAATTTCTTATCCGCGATTCGGGTATATCTAGTGTATTTTCTAAATCCAAGAGAATATCCTGAAAATCAATATTCAATTTTTCCCACGCATTTCGATAACTAATTACATTAGTGATATGCATCCTAAACTCACTTATTAAATATTTCTTAACTTCCTAAATTCAAATACTAATCAATCTAACTTACAATATATTTTTTTACACTCCCCACATCCTCTCCGCAAATATCCGCTTCCCTGTCTCCTTTTCACTTTCCAACACCAACTCAGGCAACCCCAATTCCCGCTGAACATCTAAAATTCTTTCATACAAAGGCGTAGGATTATTATCACTGCAAATATACGATTTTTCAGGATGTTTCACGTGAAGCAAGTGCACCAAGAAAGCTGACAAGTCGTTTCTATGAATTCGATTCGACCAATGAATATTTGGGTAGGTTTTTGTCGTTTCTGCCAGCTTAATCATCCGCTGACTTAATCCGTCATAAATTCCCGTTGGGCGCACCACAATGCATTGTTTCGGATAAGCCTGTTGCCAACGCTGTTCCATCTCTAACAATAATCGACCCTGCTCATCACAAGGCACTGGCACAGTATTATCATCTATTCTTTCACCGTTATTCTCACCATAGACACGTGTAGACGACACCACAATCACACGCTGAACAGGATGATCTTTTAAAGCCTGCACGATTGGCACAATACTTTCCACATAAGTATGTCGATATGCCTCAATCGAATTTTGAGTCGGATCATATTTCGGAGCAAGTAACACATAAACTATATCTACAGGGGCAATGTGCGATAAATCGAGCTGATGCACTTCCTGAATCAGATGCATGGCAAAATCATCCGTTTTCGGAGTTTGACTAATTGTGGTAATTTGGTGCTGTTGCTGAAATAATGTTTTAGCAACACGTTGGGATGTTTTCCCGTAACCGATAAATAGAATATGCATCAACTGACCTTATTCTGATCCATGACAAAATTAAGTTGAGGGGACATGGCTGCAGTCCACCAATTGCAAGGCGTTGGCAATGCCTCTGCTGCATTGCTAGAAAAGCTGAATATATTCACCACAGATGATTTGCTGTTTCATTTGCCACGTGACTATGAAGATCGTAGCACCATTATTCCCATGAACCAATTACAAGTCGGTCGCAGTTATCTGCTTGAGGGTAATGTGGTCTCGATTGATATGCCACCCGGTAAACGCAAATCGATGGCGATTTTATTGCAAGATGATTTCGGCAAAGTCACTTTACGTTTTTATCATATCTATAAAGCATTGATGGATCGTGCCAAAAGTGGCAATCGCTTACGGGTCTTTGGTGAAGTCCGTGTCGGGGCACGGGGTTTGGAAATGTATCATCCTGAAATTCAGATGATTACCGAGCATACACCGCTGCCGAAAACCCAGCTCACCGCTATTTACCCAAGTACTGAAGGTTTAACTCAGCCGAAATTACGTGAATACGTCAAACAAGCTTTAGAACAACATAGTGGCAATTTACCTGAACTTTTACCTGAAAAATTCAGCAACGGTTATGCGCTGAAACAAGCCTTGGATTATATTCACCATCCACCGACCAATGCCAATATGCTGCAATTGGCTCAAGGCTCGCACCCAGCTCAGCAACGTTTAATTATCGAGGAATTGGTGGCGCATCAGGTGAGTCTTCTTACTCGTCGTGCTTATATTCAGCAAATTACTGCGCCTGCATTTAAGCCGAGTAAAACATTCGCCAAGCAATTGCTGTCCACTTTGCCGTTTGAAATGACCAATGCACAAAAACGTGTATCCAATGAAATCATTAAAGATTTAAAGCAAAACAAACCCATGCTCCGTCTGGTTCAAGGCGATGTTGGTGCAGGTAAAACTTTGGTTGCAGGGGTTGCCGCTTGTCATGCCTTAGAAGAAGGCTGGCAAGTTGCCATGATGGCACCGACAGAGATTTTAGCCGAACAGCATTATTTGAATTTTAAGAAATGGTTTGAACCACTAGGTTTAACCGTTTCATGGTTGTCTGGCAAACAAAAAGGTAAAGCCAGAACTTTAGCGGAACAAAGTATTAAAGATGGCTCTGCGCATTTGGTGGTGGGCACACATGCCCTGTTCCAAGACAGTGTTGAATTCGCCAAATTGGGTCTGGTGATTATTGATGAACAGCATCGTTTCGGGGTTGATCAACGTTTAGCACTCCGCAATAAAGGAGCAAACAGCACCACACCACATCAATTGGTCATGACCGCAACACCAATTCCTCGAACATTAGCCATGTCGGCTTATGGGGATCTAGATACTTCGGTCATTGATGAATTACCCCCAGGACGTACCCCAATCCAAACGGTGACCATTCCTTTAGATCGACGTGAAGAAGTATTGCAACGCATTGCGAAAAACTGTGCTGAAGGTAAACAGGCGTATTGGGTCTGCACCTTGGTTGAACAGTCTGAAACCTTAGATGCTCAAGCAGCTGAAGCCACCTATGCTGAAATTAAGGAACGTTTTCCACAACTCAATATCGGCTTAGTACATGGCAAAATGAAAGGCGATGAAAAGCAAGCGGTCATGCAACAGTTTAAAGACAATCAATTACAGCTCCTAATTGCAACAACCGTGATTGAAGTCGGTGTCGATGTGCCCAATGCATCCATTATGGTCATTGAAAATGCAGAACGCTTAGGATTGTCGCAATTGCATCAACTTCGTGGTCGTGTTGGTCGTGGTGCAACAGCGAGTTTTTGCGCCCTGCTGTATAAAAATCCACTCTCACAAAATGGTCAAGAACGTTTACGCATCATGCGTGAGACCAATGATGGCTTTTTAATTGCAGAAAAAGATTTAGAAATTCGTGGACCAGGCGAATTGCTTGGCACCAAACAAACAGGTGATATGGGCTTTCGCGTTGCTAAACTTGAGCGTGATGACCATCTACTGACTCAGGCACATTATGTGGCTCAGCAAATTTTAAAAGATTATCCTGAGCAAGCAGAAGGTTTACTGAAACGATGGCTACCAGAAGCCCCAAGATATGCTTATGTTTAAAAGTAAATTATCGATTAAAATTTCAGAATTTTTATAAAAAGTTGAATACAATATGATTGATCCAGTGATTGATGTTCATTGGATCAATCTAATTTTAAAACAAATAAAAATGATAAAGAAAATAAACTATGTTCAATTTAGTCAATCATCTTCTGCATCGCAGTATTCAACGTATTTCGCCCTGTCTTTTGTGTGGATTAGATACACAACAAGCTCATTCGTTTTGTACTGATTGCTGGCAACAACTTCCATGGTTTAAAGATCAAATTATTCGGCATGAACAATCTATTGGTGTCGTATTTCATTATGAATTTCCTGTCGATCGAATCATTCAAAAATACAAATACGAACAGCAACTACAATATCAAATCTTCTTGATGCATAGCTTAATGCAACTCAAATTGGGGAAAATTGATGCCATTGTTCCCATGCCCATTTCGACTGAACGATTAAAAGAGCGTGGCTATAACCAAATGTTGGTCATTGCAAAATTATTATCGAAACAGCTCAAAATTCCTGTTTGGCAACCTGTTATTCGTTTAGCACAACATTCGCAAAAAGGCTTAACTCGGGTGGAGCGTCTGGAAAATATCGAAAATCAATTTCAAATCATGCGTCTTGAACGACGAAAGTATCGGCGGGTATTAATGATTGATGATGTGGTCACGACAGGAAGTTCAATTTTTGCCTTAAAGCAAGCTTTAGAGAAATTGGGTTGTAAACACATTGAAATGGCGTGTATTGCAGCGGCAGAACAATAGATTTCATCAATGACCATCCTTGGCCGTTGTGATGTGTAAACAAACTATGCGTGTGCAGATTTGAGGTATTGCTGACACCAAGGAATCACTATTTCTTTTGTTAAAGGTGCAATTAAAGTCTCGCGATCATCCAAATCGATCCATTTCATCTCTGCAATTTCTGCGTCAATTCGTGGTGATTCATTGAGTTCTACTTGATAGACATAACTAATCAGTTGATGATCTTTTTCATTGGCAGCAAGGGTTTCAAAACGCCCCACGAAGCTTTTTAAATTGGCTTTTGCGCCAATTTCCTCATGAATTTCGCGTAACATGGTCTGTTCAGGCAATTCATTGGGTTCAAGCTTTCCACCGACTTGCATAAAATATTCAGTCGCATTCTTACGAACCAAAAGCAGTTGATTTTGCTCATTTAGAATTATTGCAGCTGCAACGGTGATCTGTTTCATGTATCTAATTTCACTAATTGTTCACGATCTTTTACACCCCATTTTGGCTCAGGTGCAACATAGTTTTCAAACTGATTTAAAATATCTTCAATTGAGCTTGAATCAATTAATGCATTAGAAAAACGTGCATGGGTAAATGCTTTATCCGTTGTTAGTCGAATGAATTTAATCAAGTCATCATAAAAACCATTCACATTTAAAAAAGCACAAGGCTTTAAATGAATCCCCAACTGTGCCCAAGTCCATTGTTCAAAAATTTCTTCTAATGTTCCCGCGCCACCTGGTAACGCAATAAAGCCATCCGATAATTCTGACATTAACGTTTTACGCTCATGCATATTTTTCACGACATGTAGTTCAGTTAAATCTGGATGTGCCAATTCACGATCAACCAAACCCTGTGGGATCACGCCAATGACTTGCCCACCTGCTTGCAAAGCGCTATCCGCCACAATCCCCATTAAACCTGATCGACCACCGCCATACACTAAAGTTTGACCTTTTTCAGCAATTAAACGCCCTGTTTGTTCAGCAGTTTCAGCAAAAATTGAATCTGACCCCAAAGTAGAACCACAAAAAATAGCGATTGAATTCATATATATTTGACCCTCTTATGTTAATGTCTTGATCTAAAAGTAGACCGTTTGAGAAATATTTAAAATATTTTGCAAACTTATCAGTGTTCTTTCGTCTCATCCTTGTCTAAAATACACGCATCGTAATTAAACAGTACTGCGCAAAGGAGAAAAGATAAAATGCTTGAAGCCTTTTACCCCACAGAGCGCGGTAGCTTAGAAGACGCTACAATTAATGGTGGATTCGATTTAGATCCTGAACTTGTCTGGGTCGATTTGATTGCCCCATCGCAAGAAGAACAAGAATGGGTTTTGGAAGCGTATTCCCAAAATTTACCGACCTTAAAATCACTGGAAGATATCTCATCATCCGCTCGATTCTACCGTGATGATGATGGTATTTTACATATCAGCACGTATTTTTTAACGAAAAATAAGAATTATCAAATTGAAGGTGATCCTGAAGAAACGTCAAATATGTTGGCGACAGTTCAAACCGTTGCTTTCATTTTGCATAAAGATCGATTATTTACTTTACGTGGTGAAAAGCTGGTTGCATTCCGTGCCTTTCGTGCACGTGCTCGTCGTAATGATTACGACATTGATTATAAAGATCCGACTTGGATTTTACTCGGTCTGTTGGAAGCCAAACTCGACGAACTTGCGGATATCTTAGAAGATATCCACAAGGACTTAGAAACTTACTCAACCGAAGTGTTGAACGTACGCCATCGTGAACAAATTTTAGATCTTGACGACATGATTACCCGTCTTGCACAAAAAGAAGATGTTCTCGGAAAGGCTCAACTGTGCTTAATCGATTTACGCCGTGTACTGACTTTTCTATCACGTCCACGTGCTCTAGGCAGTCATATTTATGATGCAGATATTCGTGAATTGAGTGAAGACGTTCGCTCACTGGTCGAGCATGATGCCTTCCTTTTCCAAAAAGTACGATTCTTACTGGATACCACATCTGGATTTATTAACACTGAACAGAACGATACGATTCGTCGATTCTCCATCTTACCAAGTATGCTGGCACCTCCAATGTTGATTGCCAGTATCTATGGCATGAACACGGATGTACTTCCCTTTGCCAAAGGCACGACGAGTTTCCTCATTGTGGCTTTAATTATTGTGGCTTTCTTTATTGGTCCACTCATTTACTTCCGTGCTAAGAAATGGATATGAGCAAGCTTTAAAACAACAGCTTCAAGGCTACGCTTAAGCAAGTCTCATTTTAAGTACTTTCTCATCGATATTAAAAAAGCACCCTTAGGTGCTTTTTTAATAAGACTTCTTCACGATTAAATCAATTTTAAATCATGTTCTAAATGACAAGATTGGATAATCTTCATCATTTTTAATGGTACTGCTTTAAACGCTAAACCTTGTGCATCTGGCGTTTGGCGTAGCCAACGAACCAGCACAGCTAAAGCCAAAGTACTGCCATGTTTAAGTTCAGATAAATCTACCACTAGCGGGAATTGATTCAAATTCTGAATTTCTTTCAAGCCCAATTGATAATACTGTTCAGCATTTTCATAATCAATTTTGCCAGAAACATGTATTGCCTGTTGACTTGTTCGAATCATGTAGAAGTCCTATCCAAATAAATTATTTTTTCTTTTCTACCGCAGCTTCAGCATCTGGTTTGAAGTTAGCAATGGCTTTATTTAAGTCATTACCATTTTTCTTCACAGTCGCAGCAAACTGATTACGGAACTGAAGACCTAAATCGATTCCAGAAACGTTGATATTACGAATTTTCCATTGGCTACCTTTATCAGCCAATTGGAAAGAAACAGGGATTTTTTCACCCTTGTTATTAAAATCAATTGTTACCACAGGATTAGCACTGTTGGTTTCTTTGTATTGACGCACTGAATATGTTTGATTGCTAAATTTAGCAAATGAACTTCCATAGTTCTCAATCAACGTTTCACGGAAGTTTTTCTCAAACTGAGCACGTTGAGCAGGTGTACTGTTTTGAGGATTTGCATATGTTCCCATCACAATACGTGTAAACGCTTGAGAATCAATATATGGATCAAGTTGTTCACGAACAATCGCTTTAACTGCTGTTGGATTGTTTTGTAATTTTGTATGATCTGCTTGCAAACGTTTAATTAAACCATCCGCAACTTTTTTTACAAATACAGGTGGTGCTTCCGCAGGACGAGCAAATGCTGAACCTGCAACCAGTGCAGACAATATGCTTGCCGTAAGTGTTTGTTTAACTAAAGTATTCATTCATTTTTCCTCTCATCATTATTCAACAAATGACACTTCTGCCTCTGTTGATTTTTCCGATGCCGACTCGGTTTCTGCACCTTTTTCTTTATTGTTACTTGAGCTTTCGCCAGCGCCACCCGTCACAAATTTGGTAATTAAATCTTCAATTTCCATTGTGCTTTGGGTATTGCTAATTTGACTTCCACGCTTCAAATAATTCACACCACCACCAGGTACAATCTTTAAATATTTTTCACCGAGTAAACCATTGGTTGCCACCATGATATAAGCATCTTCGTCGAGATTTGTAATGGATTTCATGTTACCCAATAGTTGTTTTTCCATTTCTTTTTGTTTTTCTGGTGTAGCATTTTCGTAATCAAAACTATAGCGCAATTCTTCTAAAGCATTCTTTTGCACTTGTTTCATTTGCTCCGCATTAAAAGACGTTAGACTGCCATCCAAAGTCATTTCAACAGTCGCCAATCGTGTAATCGGATCTAAGGTAATGTTATCCACCTGCCCAACTTTCACACCACTCATCGCCACTTTTGCACGTGGCTTTATACCATTGATATTGTCAAAGGTTGCAGTCATTTGATAACTGTCTTGAATGGTTGTTCCAGCTAATCCACTCACTCGCATAGCTAAGAAAAATAGAGCTATACCGAATAGAATAACAAATATACCGACTGCTAGCTCACTATTACGTGATTTCATTAAACACCTCCGAACATGACCGCAGTCAACACGAAATCTGAACCTAAAACACACAGTGACGAATACACCACTGTTCGTGTTGTAGATGTTGCAATACCTTCTGACGTTGGCTCACAGTAGTACCCCTGATAAACTGCAATCCAAGTACAAAGCAAAGCAAATACAAAACTTTTTATAATCGTGCCATTAAAGACATCTTTGAAAAATTGAACCGCATTTTCCATGCCGCTCCAATAAGAACCTTCGTCAGCACCTAAAAAATCGACACCAACCATTTTGCCACCCATAATACCAACAGCAGCAAAAATCACGGCAAGCATTGGCAAGCTAAAAATACCCGCCCATAGCCTTGGGGAAATAATGCGTTTTAATGGATCAACCCCGATCATTTCCATACTGGACAGTTGCTCGGTGGCTTTCATTAAACCAATTTCTGCTGTTAAAGCAGACCCTGCCCGCCCAGCAAATAAAAGCGCTGCAACAACAGGGGCTAACTCTCTTAATAGCGTGAGTGAAACAGCTGCACCCAACATGGCCTCACTACCAAAAGTCACTAAAATGCTATACATCTGTAAACCGAGTACCGCACCAATAAAGAGACCAGAAACCACAATAATCAGTAGTGACATCACACCAACACGGTACATTTGGTACACAAACAGTTTGATACCAATCCATGTAGGCAATGAGAATAAAATTTGTAGCAACATGAGTGTTGCAACACCAATCCCCTCAACACGTTCAATAACGCGTCTACCCAATAAGGCGATAGCATTCATGAACGCACCTCAGCACTTAAATAAGCTTGATGGCTAAATTGATAATCCACAGGACCTTCAACAGAACCTGTCAGAAATTGTTTTACAAATGGAGATGAATGCTCACGGAGCTCAGCTGGCGTACCTTCACCTTGCACTTTACCTTCCGCAACGACATAAATGTAATCTGCAATTGAAAGCGTTTCTGCCACATCATGTGACACAATGATGGTGGTTAAATCCAAGGCTTCCCGTAATGAACGAATCAGGCGTGTCAAAACCCCCATTACAATAGGATCTTGGCCAGCAAAAGGCTCGTCATACATGATTAAATCAGGATCTAATGCGATGGCACGTGCTAAGGCAACGCGTCGATTCATCCCCCCAGAAAGCTCAGATGGCATCATTTGCTCTGCCCCACGCAAACCTACAGATTCCAACTTTAAAGCGACAAGTTCTGCAATAAGATGCTCTGGGAGTTTAGTGTGTGCGCGAATGGGAAAGGCGACATTTTCATAGACACTCATGTCTGTAAATAGAGCGCCACTTTGGAAAAGCATTCCCATGCGTGCTCGGGCAGAAAATAATTCCTGACGTGACATTTTGGCAATATTTTTTCCATCTAGAAGCACTTCGCCAGAATCTGGGATCAATTGTCCCCCAATCAGTCGAAGTAGTGTTGTTTTACCTGTTCCAGATGGCCCCATTATGGCGGTGATTTGTCCACGGCGTATGGTTAAATTCACCTGATCATAAATCACACGATCTCCTCGATTAAAGCTCAAATTTTTGACTTCTATAAGAGCTTCAGTTGCGGGAGCGATTTGACTAGTCATAGCTGAAAGTTTTCCTGCGTTTTATCAGCTTGGATATATGTATACTGAATTTGCTGAATTATATTTTATCTAACATGAATGTATAGTATTCATATTGTAGCATTTTTATGCAGGACACAATGCCAGTCAGATCTTTTATTTTTTAGCGAATTTTAATATTTATTGTTTTTTATTATATATTTATTTTGAAATTTCGTTTTTTATTAATTAAAAAGATTAAACAACTGAGCCATAAATAAATAAAGCGCCGTTTAGAACAATCAATATCCCAAATAGGTAACGCATGAGAATTCCTAAATCAATTTGTTCAAATATCATCACGAAAGCCTTTTAATCATATAATTATCAATTTTGCCACAAAGTATGACTTAGTTCACGTTTTATTGTATCAGATCAAAATAAATATGCAATAAAAAAACCAGTCAATTGACTGGTTTTTTAAAAATAACTAAGAATTAGTCATTGAATTTACGACGTGGACGGTCTTCACCACCTTCACGGCGTGGACGGTCTGAGTTGAATTCACGTTTTGGACGGTCATCACCAAAAGTACGTTTTGGACGATCATCGAAAGAACGTTGTGGACGATCACCGAAACCACCTTCACGACGTGGAGCTGGACGATCACCGAAATCACGCTTAGGACGATCACCAAAACCGCCTTCACGACGTGGAGCTGGACGATCACCAAAATCACGTTTTGGACGATCACCGAAACCGCCTTCACGTGGTTTGTAATCTACACGGTTACCACGGTTGTCATCGTTAGAACGAGGACGATCACCGAAACCACCTTCACGACGTGGTGGACGATCACCGAAATCACGTTTTGGACGGTCATCAAAAGAACGTTGTGGACGATCACCAAAACCGCCTTCACGACGTGGAGCTGGACGATCACCGAAGTCACGACGTGGACGGTCTTCACCACCAAATGCCGGACGTTCGCCACGAGGCTTGTCATCGAAGCTACGACGTGGACGATCATCACCGCCTTCACGACGTTTGAAGTTGCTTTCGCCTTCAAAACGACGACCGCCGCCATCACGACCACGACCACCGCCAAAACCGCCACGACCACGACCACCGCCATCACGACCACGACCGCCACCATCACGACTACCGCGTGCAGGAGGTGGAGATGGCTCAAGACCTTCGATTTCAGACACATTTAAACGTGCATCTAAGAAGTCTTCTAAAGCACGGATTTTACCGCGCTCACGGTAAGTCGCTAAAGTAATTGCTTTACCTGTACGACCAGCACGACCAGTACGGCCAATACGGTGTACATAATCTTCGTTCTTCATTGGAAGACCGAAGTTAATTACGTGAGAAATTGTTGGTACGTCAAGACCACGAGCAGCAACGTCAGTTGCAACTAAGATTTTTGCACGACCTTCACGAATGCTACGTAAACGACGGTTACGTACAGTTTGTGGCATCGCACCATGTAGTGCTACAACAGACATACCTGCTTCTGCAAGCTCTTCAGCAAGCATATCAGTGTCTTCTTGAGTTGAAGCAAATACTACCGCTTGGTCAACGTCTTCGCCGTTTAACCAATGCGTTAATAATTTTTTCTTGTGCTCGAAACCATCAGTCCAATGCAAAGTCTGAGTAATATCAGTATTTGTAGAGTGACCAGTTTCGATAGAAATACGTTGTGGATCATTCATCATGCGTTCTGCAAGGCTGATGATACGACCAGCGAAAGTTGCAGAGAACATTAATGTTTGATCACGGTTACCCGCCAAATCGCTGATTGCTTCTAAGTCTTCAGAGAAACCTAGATCAAGCATACGGTCTGCTTCATCTACGATTAATGCTTTAACTTGATCAAGTTTGATTTGACGACGGTTTACTAAGTCAAGTAAACGACCTGGAGTCGCTACAACAACTTGTGCACCTTTTAACTGTTGGATTTGCTTACCAAAAGGCATACCACCCATGATTGCAGCAATACGTACACCTTTCATGTGACGTACAAAACCAATCGCATCTTGGCTTACTTGTTGAGCCAATTCACGAGTCGGACATAAAACTAAAATTGAAGGTGCAGTCACAGCACGCATACGATCTTTAAAAGAAAGAAGCGTATCTTCATTACCTGCCAAATTATGTAATGTTGGAAGTAAGAATGCAGCAGTTTTACCAGAACCAGTTTGGCTTGATACAAGAAGATCTTTACCTTCTAAAGCAGCAGGAATTGATTGTTCCTGAACAGGAGTAGGCGTAGTAAAGCCTAAAGTTTGCAATGCTTGTTGAAGTGATTCGTGTAGTGGAAAATCAGCAAAAGTTTTGCTCATAGAGTATTTCACCCGAAAATGGGGTGCTCCATTAAATAAAGTCTGATGGACATCGGCAAAAAGCGGCACAGCAATAATCGCTGAAAATATAGAATCAGCGGCGATCCGAGAACGACGATGCGTATAACGCACACATGATTACAGCCTGAACCTGAAGGAATCGCTTAAGCGATTGGGTGGGGCGCGAAATATTGTCCTCTCGATGGACCGGACGCGCATACACAATATAGAAGAGAAATGTTCAGGTAATGAACGAAATTTAGTGCGTGGGCGGATTATAGCAGATTTTTTTATATTGTCATTAAGTTTTATTGCTTTTCTCATTATAGCCCTAATGAGATGCAAATCATACACACTTACTTTGTGTGTTTATCTTTATTTTGAACTTGTTTTTTCAATTTCAACTTAAATATAAATAAAAACCATATATAAAAAATATCAATCAAATTCATCATTTAATATTTAATTAAAATAAAAAAACATTATTAAAATCCATATTTTCAAAGGATATTAAAGTTAAGATCTCCACACTATCAATAATATTTGTTTGCGTTAAATTATTTTTAATAAATGAACTTTTAGTATTTAAAAAGAGCCTTCCCTCCTTTCAAATACATCTAAATATTAAAAATCTTTCTAATGACGCACAACTGACATATGCTTAAATATGATTTCGACTCCAAGAAATGATTAAACATTAAAAAAACCCTCACATGGAGGGCTTTTTTATCTTCACAAATTTGATCTGCTTATTTAGCAGCGTCGCCCCAAGCAGGAACAACAGCTTGCATTAATGGTTTAAGCATTTTCATAGAACAAGCCAATACTTGACCATTTTCCATAGAGCCAGAACCACCACGTGCATCAACCACAGTACCGCCTGCTTCTTTCACAATCAACTCACCCGCAGCGATGTCCCAAGGCTTCAAACCAAGTTCGAAGTAACCATCGAAACGACCAGCAGCAACATAAGCCAAGTCTAGTGCAGCAGAACCTGAACGGCGATATTGTGCGCCTTGCTCTGTGACTGCAAGTAATGACTCAAAATGATTTTTTGCATAAGAAATCACTTCGCCATTGCGTTTTTTACGGTATGCGTGACCTACAGATAAGAATGTATTTTCTAAACTGTCTTTCACATTTACACGAATACGGCGTTGATTCATCATTGCACCGCGGCCACGGCTTGCAGAGAACAACTCATCTTTCACAGGATCATAAATGACACCGTGTTGAGTTACACCTTTATGTTGAACTGCAATTGAGATACAGAAATGAGGGAAGCCATTAATGAAGTTTAAAGTTCCATCTAAAGGATCAATCACCCAGCACCAATCTGCATCGTGACCATTACCTTCCTGTAAACCAAACTCTTCACCATGGAAGCTGTGATTTTTATAGCTTTTACGTAGTGTTTCGATGGTCAACTCTTCTAAGTAACGGTCTACACGCGTTACCGGACCATCAATGCCTTTTTCTTCAACTTGCAGATCAAGTTTATGACGATTTTGATGCGCTTTTAAAAGCTCTTGACCAACTGTTTGAGCCGCACGCGCAGCCATCACCACCATAGGTTCCATTGAACACCCACTACAAATTTGAAGATACTGATAAAGAATAATGCATAAAAGCGCCCGCATTCTAACAAATGTGGACGCTTTTGGGGGAAAAATGTTTCTAAAATTTTATTGCGATTAAATTAAACCAATTGAACAACATTCAACCAAGCTTGTTTTATTGATTTTTCAATACCTTTGGCATCTAGACCACAATCTCTAAGCATTTCAGCATGGGTAGCTTGAGCCAAGAATTGATCTGGCAAACCTAAGTTTAGAATTGGTTTAACCAATTGCGCCTTCGCCAAATATTCGTTCACCGCGCTACCTGCCCCTGCCATCACTGCATGCTCTTCAACGGTCACAAACATTTGAGTAACATCAACAAAGCGTTGAATGATTTGTTCATCTAGCGGTTTCACAAAGCGCATATTGATAACACGAACAGTGATGTCATGCTCTACAGATAAATTTTGAGCCGCTTCAACTGCAACAGAGACTCTGCTACCAAAAGCTAAAATAGTGATCCCATCTTCATGCTGTGTATTAAACTCAGCCACAACTTCAGCTTTGCCAATTTCCATTTCTGTAAATTGGGTTTGAATGTCAACACCTAAACCTTGGCCACGTGGATAACGCACAGCTGCTGGTCCTGGATATTGATAAGCGGTATGCAACATTTGGCGACATTCATTTTCGTCTTTCGGCGCCATGATCACAATATTTGGTACAGTACGCATAAAGGCATAATCATACGCCCCAGCATGCGTTGGACCATCTTCACCCACTAAACCTGCACGATCAATACCAAAAGTCACATCCAAATTTTGCAATGCAACGTCATGTACAAACTGATCATACCCCCGTTGTAAGAAGGTGGAATAAATCGCGACCACAGGTTTTAAACCTTCGCATGCCATACCAGCAGCCAAAGTCACTGCATGCTGTTCCGCAATGGCAACATCGAAGAAGCGCTCAGGATATTGTTTCGCAAACTGAACCATGCCAGAGCCTTCGCACATAGCGGGTGTAATTGCGAGTAACCGTTGGTCTTGTGCAGCTTCATCACAAAGCCATTGACCAAAGACATCTGAGTATTTAGGTGCAGTGTGAGTTGAAGCCTGAGCATTCAGTTTGCCAATGGCATGGTATTTGATCTGATCTGCTTCAGCAGGTTCAAAGCCCTTGCCTTTTTTGGTGTAGACATGAACCAGTCTTGGTCCTTTACGTTTTTTAAGCGCTTCAAAGACTTGCACCAGATGGTCAACATCATGACCATCAAATGGTCCGAAATAGTCAAAACCAATCGCTTTGAATAAATTGTCTGCAGCATCAGTAGCTGAACAATGCAAGCGTGAGTTGTAATCCCACTCAGGATAATCTTGGATATATGCTGTACCATCTTCATGCAAATGGACAGACTGACCTTTTTCCCAAATGGCAGCCAGATGTTTAGCAAAACCGCCCGTGCTACACGAAATAGACATATCATTGTCATTTAAAACAACAATTAAATCTGCATTGTGAGCAACCGCATCATTCATGGCTTCAAAAGCCATACCCGCTGTCATTGCGCCATCACCAATAATAGCCACAACTTCACACGGATCTTTTTGATAACGACGTGCCAGTGACATACCTAAAGCAGCTGAAATTGCAGTAGATGAATGGCCGACACCAAAGGTGTCAAATTCTGATTCTTCACGAGCTGGGAAAGCAGCTAAACCATTTTTTGCACGAATCGTGGTTAACTGTTCACGGCGACCTGTCAGTGCCTTATGAGGATAGGCTTGATGACCAACATCCCAAACCAAACGATCTGAAGGCGTATTGAAGCAATAGTGCAATGCAACTGTTAACTCGATCACGCCTAAGTTTGCACCAAAATGCCCGCCACTTTGACCTGCAGCGTACAAAATGAATTGGCGCAACTCATCTGCGACTTGAACCAATTGGTTTTTCGCAAGCTGACGCAGTTGTATTGGATGGTCGATTTTATCCAATAATGGCGTAACAGGGCGCTGACTAGGTATTTCAGTATACAACATATGTGGCAATGCCTTCTAAAGCCTGGCAAATCCTAAGCTAGGTAAAATGGGTTAACTCGATTCGTCCATATCAAGCTGAATCGAAAAATATCACCGTCAATCATCCACATTTATATTGGTGCATTATTAAGCACGTGCTTAATCGGTCGCTGTTTAATAGGTAGATTATCCTGAATTACACTAGTACTTATCAACTATTATCGTACCCTTTGTACAAAAAAGAAAATCTTCTATCGAAAATTGCATAACGATATACATCCAATTTCTGATCATTCAGCTATACTTTAGCTAATTTATGAACATGTAATGGAAGTATCTGTGCCTATAGAATTTGTCGCCACCTCAAAATTACCGACCGCTTTTGGTGATTTCAAAATCTCAGTTTTTCAAGATCCTGAAACTGGCGAGGAACATGTTGCGCTTTCTAAGGGTCTGGACACGCCACCACAAGGCCCTGTTTTAGTTCGTATTCATTCCGAATGTTTAACGGGTGATGCTTTTGCCTCATTGAAATGTGATTGTGGCCCTCAACTACAAGCGACTCAAAAACTCATTAATGATGTAGGTCAAGGCGTTATCCTTTATTTACGTCAAGAAGGTCGCGGTATAGGTTTAACCAATAAAATCCGCGCTTATGCCTTACAAGACCAAGGTCATGACACCGTCGATGCAAATCTCATGTTAAATCTTCCTGCAGATGCTCGTCGTTATGATATGTGTAATATCATGCTGAATCACTTGAAAATCGACCAAGTGAAACTGATTACCAATAATCCCCTTAAAATAAAAGCACTCACGGATTTGGGCATCAATGTTGTGGATCGCATTCCACTTACTGTGGGCTTAAATCCGTTTAACGAAGAATATTTAAAAACCAAACATGATCGTATGTCTCATATGTATGAGAAAACCGATTTTTAATCCTTTAAGGTCAATTTCTTAGACGAGCCAGTCATTTCTATCATAAAGCCATAAAAATCCCTTAATTTTTTTATGGTTTTATGTTTTGATGTATTTAGTTTTTAAATTTTATTCTTCCTAGTGAGGGTCATCATGCAGAATCCGACTTCAGCTGATATTCAACGTGTACGTGAATTTCTCCTCGATTTACAAGCGCGCATTTGTGCTGGTTTAGAGCAGCAAGAGCGTGCAGGTGGTGGAACAGCAGAATTTATTATTGATGAATGGGAACGTCCAGAAGGTGGCGGTGGCCGTTCTCGCGTTTTGCAAAATGGTACGGTGATTGAAAAAGGTGGTGTGATGTTCTCTCACATCAATATTTCAAAACTGCCTGCTTCAGCAACAGAACGACACCCTCAGATTGCGGGTGCCAAAGCACAGGCTTTGGGTGTATCACTCGTCATTCACCCGAAAAATCCAAATGTGCCAACATCACATGCCAATGTTCGTTTGTTCGTGGCTGAAAAAGAAGGACAAGATCCAATTTGGTGGTTTGGTGGTGGTTTTGACTTAACCCCTTTCTACCCAAATGATGAAGATGTTTTAGCTTGGCATCAAAAAGCGCATGATTTATGTGCGCCGTTTGGTGAAAATGTTTATGCAGGACATAAAAAATGGTGTGATGACTATTTCTATTTAAAACATCGAGATGAACAACGTGGTGTAGGCGGTCTGTTTTTTGATGATTTGAATCAATGGGATTTCGAAACATGCTTTAAGTATATTCAAGCTGTCGGAAATGGATACTTAGAGGCAATCCTTCCTATTTTCCAACGTAATCAGGATAAGCCTTATACTGAAGCGCAGCGTGATTTCCAGATCTATCGTCGTGGCCGCTATGTTGAATACAACTTGGTCTATGACCGTGGTACCTTGTTTGGTCTACAAACAGGTGGACGTATTGAATCTATTTTAGTGAGCCTGCCAAATTTAGCAGGATGGTCATACCGTCCAGAATGGGATCAAGATTCTGCTGAAAAACGTTTGAGTGATTTCTATTTAAAACCACAAGACTGGTTAACTGAACTTCAATCTCAATAGTTTGAAACTTTTCATTGCAATTAAAAAAGCTATCTACACGATAGCTTTTTTAATCTGTGTAATCTATGTTTGTTGTTTATTTACACTTAATTTATACAATTAGATTCATAAAAAATGAAAAAATTATTTACAAATCATTATTATATTTTAATTTTCACACTTCAAATTAATCCATATACAGTCTAAAATCTAAGCTTAATTTGATTTAAATTAAAACATGCTGTGACACATTAAAACATCTCAGTATTTCTAAGTCGTATAAGATTAATTTTCATTCAAAAATTTTGGAGTCCGAACATGCTTTCTCAATTAATGAATCACAAAATTAAAATTTCTTTCGGTATGCTGATGTTGGTCATTACAGCCATTATCGTTGCTATTGCATCTTCAAATGCAGTTTCTGATGGTATTTCAATCTCAGTTGCAACTGTGCTTTCATTCGGTATTTTAGCTATTATTCCCTTTATTGTTCTTGATACCATTCATTCAATCTGTAATCCATAATTCGACTCTATCTATAGAACAATGATTTAAAGCCTTAACACTGATCAACCGATTTATTCACATAGATAAAGTTGCTTTTTTTTGCCGATAAAATGCTGTACTGATTCAGTTATTTTTATAAAATTTTTTCAATTAAATACCCTGCTTTATATCTCTCTAAAACCGTCTTATAAAGTGATGGTTCTTTTTTTTGCATATCCTTAGTGTACCAATTGAAGTGCTTATTGATTATCAAACCTCTAAATACAGCTTAATTGAATGCGTAAATTCAAGTATATTGTTAAGCCTTTAAGGTTTCAGTATATGGAAATATGACATGACCAAACAATTCGCAGTCATTGGTAATCCGATTGAACAATCACGCTCTCCCGAGCTTCATCATGCTTTCGCCAAGAAAACTGGAATTGATTTAAATTATGTCAAACGCTTTGCTGAGCTCAATGAGTTTGAAAACAGCGTTCAAGAATTTTTCCAAAATAACGGCGCTGGCATGAATGTCACAGTACCTTTTAAGGAGCGTGCTTTTAACCTATGTGATGAATTGACAGCACGTGCCAAAATTGCAAAAGCAGTCAACACCCTGTGGAAGAAAGATGGCAAACTACATGGCGATAATACTGATGGTCAGGGTTTAGTAGATGCCATTCATGCACTGGATTGGTCATTAGACGAATCATCGATTTTAATTTTAGGTGCAGGTGGTGCAACACGTGGGGTGATTTATCCACTGGTTCAAGCGGGTGCAAAAAAGATTGTGATTGCCAATCGTACCCTTTCCCGTGCTGAACAACTGGTGAATGACCTTCAAAGTGCTGTTCCCACAACGACTCTCCTTGCATGTGGTTTAGATCAACTGCAAGGTCAATTTGACTTGGTCATCAATGCCACATCTGCCAGTTTAACTGGTGATACACTCACACTACCTGACGCACTACAATTTAAATACGCCTATGAAATGGCATATGGTAAACCTTCTTCTTTTATCGATCAGGCCAAACAGCGTGGTGTTCCTTATGCAGAAGGCTATGGCATGCTGGTTGGGCAGGCAATTGAAGCTTTTTCAATTTGGAATGGCATTAAACCCGCATTAAAAGATTTTATTTAATTTCATATGATGTACAGGGTATTTAAAATGATTTTTTACATACCCGCGTCAGCTTAATGACTCGACAGCTCTTTTTCATGAGTAAAATATTACTACTGTTCATGCTTGAGAAAGACAACTATTCAATGAATTTAAAAGACTTAAAAATATTATTTTTTGTTATATTGATTTAACATTCACTGACTTTTTAGACAAAAACAAAACAGAAAAAAAGCTTCAAAAAAAGTAAAATTCAACAAAACACAGACCTAGAATAAATGTTTGAAATAATTGAGCATAGGACCTAAATCAGGATTTTTTTAATTGTCATTTTGACAATCATTATTTCCCATATTTAAAATGAGATTTTAGTAAACCTATTCGCATTTCTGACATTTTTTTTAGCTTGTGTTATCAATGTTTTTTATCCAATAAAAATGAATAATCAGAGTTATAGACCAAAATATAAATAGATTAGATTAGGAATACGTCAATGCCTGCATATAAAGCGCCCATTCGTGATATCCGTTTTTTAATGAATGAAGTTTTTGATTACCCAGCACATTTCAAAACATTAAGTAATGGTGAAGCAGCAGATCCTGACACTGTAGATATGATTATCGAAGGTGCAGCAGATTTTTGTGAAAATGTATTATCACCTTTAAACCTGTCTGGTGATGAGGAAGGCTGTCATTTTAAAGATGGTGAAGTCACAACACCAAAAGGATTCAAAGAAGCATACGATCAATTTGTTCAAGGTGGATGGCAAGGTCTGTCTTACCCAGAAGAATTTGGCGGTCAAGGTTTGCCAATGTCTTTAAACTTGGTTAAATCTGAAATGATGGGTACAGCGAACTGGTCATTTACCATGTATCCAGGTTTAAGTATGGGCTGTATGAATACCATCATGCAGTTTGGTACTGAAGAACAAAAAAATACTTATATGCCACATTTAACTGCAGGTACTTGGTCAGGCACCATGTGTTTGACAGAACCTCAGTGTGGTACTGACTTAGGTCAAGTGAAAACCAAAGCTGAACCTGCTGCAGATGGCACGTATAAAATAACAGGGACAAAAATCTTTATTTCAGCAGGTGAACATGACCTGACTGAAAATATTATTCATATTGTACTTGCACGCCTTCCAGATGCACCCCCAGGGACTAAAGGTATCTCGTTATTTATCGTGCCTAAGTTTATTCCAACTACAGATGGTGGTGTGGGTGAACGCAACCCTGTGACTTGTGGTTCAATTGAACACAAAATGGGGATTCGAGCTTCTGCGACAGCTGTGCTTAACTTTGATGAAGCCACTGGATATTTGATTGGGGAGCGAAATAAAGGTTTGCATGCCATGTTTACCTTTATGAATACAGCACGTATTGGTACAGCTGTACAAGGTGTTGCACATGCTGAACTTGCTTTCCAAGGTGCACTGCCTTATGCCAAAGAACGTATGTCCATGCGTGCACTTTCTGGTAAAAAAGACCCAGAAAAAGTCGCTGATGCGATTATTCACCATGCTGACGTACGTCGCATGTTGTTAACACAAAAAGCCATTGCTGAAGGTGGTCGTGCGATGATTTATCATGCTGCACAATTGGCAGATAAAATGACTGATGCACTCGCACAGGGCGACCAAGCAAAATTTGATGAATACGATGATAAACTCGGTTTCTACACACCTATTTTAAAAGGTTTCTTAACTGAGTTAGGTCTAGAAGCTGCGAATCACGGTATGCAAGTGTTTGGTGGTCATGGCTATATTAAAGAACATGGCATGGAACAAATTGTCCGTGACGCTCGTATTTCAACCTTATACGAAGGTACAACGGGCGTTCAAGCACTCGATTTGATTGGTCGTAAAGTGTTGTTGACTTCAAAAGGCAAAGTGGTTCGTGATTACACTGCTGAAATTTTAAAATTCTGTGGTACTCATGCACGTAATAAATACATGCGTCGTTTTGCTTGGGACTTAACCAAAGTCTGCGCACAATGGAATGCTCTAACAGTCCGCATCATGCTTGCTGCTCGTAAGGATCGCGATATTGTTTCCAGTGCATCAGTTGATTATTTGATGTTCTCTGGTTATGCAATGATGGCATATTACTGGGCACAACAAGCCGCTGTCGCTTCTGCAAAATTAGCTTCTGGCGAAGGTCAGGAAACGCCTGAGTTCTACAAAGCGAAAATCAAATTGGCAGATTTCTATTTTGAGCGCTTACTTCCTCGCTCACAAGGTCATGCTGAAGCCATGGTCAATCCATCGAAAACCATGACTTCACTTGCTGCTGAACATTTTAGTTTTGACTATTAATATTTCAGCCAATTAAAAAAGAGCACTCAGGTGCTCTTTTTTTATCTTTGCTACAAGACTTTTCAATCATACAATGCATAAACTACTAAAAAAATGAATACGAAAAATTCAAATGCACAATAATGATCATCAAAAAAATGAAACATCGGAACCTATGCAAGACACTTCTGTACTTGGAATCGTTTCGACTTATATCGGGCTCACGAGCTACATCATCATCGGCATATGTTTGATCTTTTTATTTTATCAAGCCACTAAACCGTGTACATATGGTCACAGATGTGAAGGTATACCCTTTTTTGAATTATTATTTGTATTGGCGTCGATCTTTGTCGTGATTAGTCTTTTCGCTGGTTTTTTGGCTTATCTTGCTCCCAAAAAGGATACTGAATTTCGCATGCAAAAACGTCAGCAAGGTTTAAGCCTAAACTTTTCATTGTTCTGGCTTTGTCTTTTATATCTTGGGTTCGGTATCATAATGACAATGAGTTAATGATTTTTTCAGCAATTGAGAAGTCAGATCGTTCCCTGATTTTTGTTGTCCAAAAATGAGTCAACAATATGAAGAAATTAAGAATTTTAATTGAATAATAAAACATCGAAATGGATTTATTTTAAACAAAAATATTTTATATATTTTTAATTATTAAATACTTAGGTAAAAATAAGGCTAAAATTTAATCTTTACAAAAGCACAATCTATAGCTCCATACATTCTCCACAAGCTAAGCCTAAGATCAACCCATTGAATACATGAGTACATCACAATGAAAAAATTAATTTCAGGTTTACTGGTTGGTATTATCGCTTCAACTTGTGCAATGACGACGATGGCAGCACCATCATTTGCTCATGATAGACATGCTCAACATCAAATGGATAAAAAATCTGTGTCTCATCATCAAACGCATTATAAAAATGATCATCGACAAGCACATTCATTTTATGACCGCAAGCATAAACCAAACCATCCGAAATTAAATCACAGCCAAAATCATAATGGCTTTTTTAAGAAAAATAGCCATCAAGACCATAACCCGAAACATAGATTTATTGGTCAACACCACTAGGCCAATGATCCAATTTAAAGAGCGCAATTGCGCTCTTTTTTATTTTTTCAACAATAGATCTCAACAAGGAAATAATCATTATCATCAATGCCTGGCTTATTTATGTTGTTTTAGCCAAAATTATATAACGCATAGCTGATGTTTCAACAGGCTTTAAAATTTCAAAATTTAAAGCACTTTACTGATGAAGTGAGCTGAATGTAAAAGGTTACATTAAGTTAACTGCTTTCTTTTTAAGCATAAATTATCATAACATATAAATTCAAATTGACTTGAATTCATCACTTCTTTTATTTGCATTTGCAAATATTTCTTTTGATCTGAAATGTTAATTTCATGATCACAATCATAGATTAAAAATTATATGGGGGATTTATGCCTTCAAAAAACACGTCTTGGTATTCCAATGTGAATCCCAATGTTTTTTTAAGTACAGTCATTTTTATTGTCTTATTTTTAGCTTTGGTCATCTTTGCCCCAAACTCATTTGACCTACTCACCAAGCAACTGAACCAATGGGTAACCGATTCCTTCAGTTGGTTCTATGTCTTATCGGTTGCTGTGTTTTTGATTTTACTCATCTACATTGCAATCTCAGATATGGGCAAAATCAAATTAGGACCTGACCATAGCCAACCGACTTACAGCAATGCATCATGGTTTGCCATGCTCTTTACAGCAGGTATGGGTATTGGCTTAATTTTCTTTGGTGTCGCAGAGCCTGTGATGCATTATCTATCTCCGCCAAGCGGTGAAGCCAAGACCATTGAAGCTGCCCAGCAAGCCATGCGTGTGACCTTTTTCCATTGGGGTTTCCATGCTTGGGCGATTTATAGCATTGTCGGATTAGCCTTGGCTTATTTTGCCTATCGACATCAATTACCCTTAAAAATTCGTTCAGCTTTATACCCTTTGATTGGTCAAAAAATCTATGGTCCTATTGGTGATGCCGTCGATACCTTTGCCACCATCGGGACTGTATTTGGTGTTGCGACGACACTTGGTTTTGGTGTGACCCAAATCAATTCAGGTCTCAATTATTTATTTGGTATTGAACAGTCATCTACAGTTCAAATTGTTTTAATTATTGTGGTTAGTTTAATGGCGTCATTATCGGTCTTTTTTGGATTAGATAAAGGAATTAAACGACTTTCTGAAATTAACTTGGTGCTGGCTTTAATCCTGTTACTGTTTGTTTTCTTTACCAGTTCAAGCATCTACTTGCTTCAAACCACCATTCAAAATGCAGGTCAGTATATTTCCAATCTGTTTAGCATGACTTTTAATTTATATGCTTATCAGCCCAATGGTTGGATCGGAGGATGGACCATTATGTATTGGGCTTGGTGGATCTCATGGTCACCATTTGTCGGTATGTTTATTGCCCGTGTTTCTGAAGGCCGAAGTATCCGTGAATTTATTATTGGTGTACTGCTCATTCCTTCTGGCTTTACCCTGATTTGGATGGGCTTTATGGGCAATGCTGCACTGTTCAGTATTCTTCAAGAAAACAACACTGCACTCATTCAAGCGGTACAACAAGATTCGTCTGTTGCGCTATTTGAGTATTTAAAAAGCCTACCTTTTTCAACCACGATGAGCTTTTTAGCGACATTCTTGATTATGCTGTTTTTTGTGACTTCAGCCGATTCTGGAGCATTAGTGACAGACTATCTCACTGCAAAATCAGATCAATCGCCTGTATGGCAACGCCTGTTTTGGACAGTGTTGATGGCTGTACTTGCGATTATCTTATTGGTGATGGGGGGGCTAAGCGCTTTACAATCTGCAACCATGATCAGTGCACTTCCCTTCACCGTTATTTTGCTTTTCATTTGTTGGAGCTTAATGAAAGCATTGCGGTTAGATGTCACTAAAATGCATGCACTGCAAATTGCACGGATTACCCCTAGAGCAATTCAAAATCCGAGAAGTTGGCAACAGCGTTTAGGATTGATCATGCATTATCCTCATGGGTTGGATGAAGTGAAACAGTTTATCGCTCAGGATGTTAGAGATGCTTTTCACAGCATTCAAAAGGAATTGAAACGCCGTCATATCCACGTTGAAATTTATGACGTTGATGATGGCCTCGAACTTCGTGTCGATCATCACGATGAAATCAATTTTATTTATCAGGTGATTGCCAGAGAAAACTTAGCACCGAGTTTTATGGCTGAAGTTGATCAAGATGATGCCGCATCTTTTCAAGCGGAAGTGTTTTTGAGAGAAGGCGGTCAAGGCTATGATGTCATGGATTGGACACGTGAAGATCTCATTCAGGATATTATTGATCAATATGAACGTCATTTACATTTCTTAAGTGTGGTGCGTACGCCTGAAAGTTGATTAATTTTTATTTACTTTAATGGAACTAAAGAAGAGCAGACTAACGCTCTTCTTTAGTTCCAAGATAAAAATCTGCAACCGTTGCAGGATCATCTTTAGCAGGATTTACTTCAATTATCCTTTTAAGTCCATAATCATTTTTGTCTGAAATTCCATCAAATAGATCATACTGTTCAAATTGAGCACTCTGTATACCCAACCAATGTGCTATGCCTCTTGTGAAATTGAGCCCTGATTTTTCTGATTTCAAAACTTTTCTAATTTCATCATCACTGGAAACTTTAAATAGAGGTATCTGATAATGGCGCTTTGACTCTCCTGCATTATCAATTTTTAACTTATTTCCATCAAAATGTTGATTTAGACCATGATCAGAAAAATAAATTATAGAAAATGTCTCGCCATTCTTTTTAAATTTATCGCTTAAAATTTCATAAGTACTTTTTATAAAATCATCTGTCTGATGTATTGAACTTATATAACAAGCTAGATATTCATAGCGTTTATCTTTAGCTAGATATATCTGAGATTCATAATTCAAACGATCACATGCATTTGTATGCGATCCCATCGTATGTAAGACAACTAATTTCGGTTCATTTATTTTGTCATCTAATGCTTTTTCTAAATGAGTTAGTAATTGTGTATCTTGTATATTTTGTGAATTATAATCGTTAAACTTTAAAAACGTTTTATTGATTGACTGATTTGCAATAGCTGTAATCGGAGTATCATGTTTACCAAATTGTCCTTGATTCGAAAACCAGTACGTTTTATATCCAGCTTTGTTCGCCAATTGAATAAAGGTTTTTGAGTAGTCTGCTTCTCTATTCAAAACATCTGGATTTGTAAGCATTAACCTTAATGAGCCAATCGTATACCTATCTCCCGAACTTAAACCATCAACCAAAACACCTGCAGAATTTGATAAAAATGTTGTGTTTTGAACTGGATAACCATAAGCATTAAAGAAATCCCTACGAGCACTTTCCCCAATAATTAAAATATGATTTTTGTATTTTGGCGTAAAACTATCAACTGTCCAAGTATCATTAGCGGAAACCTTTTGGAGTTCTTTTATCTCTTTACTTACCAAATGTACGCTATCATAACAATCTAAGTAAAATTCAAAAATTTCCGTCTTTGAACAAAATAAAATAAATAAAATGATGATAAAAAATTTATTTTTATAAAACATTATTTCCTTTTTTGTCACGATTAATTTTGTGATAAAAAAAGAAATGAATAAAAATAATGCATAAAGATAATTATGTAGAGGAATTAGAAATAAAAATTCTTTCGCTTCCGAAAAATTTGTTGCATACAATGAAACAATATTTTGAAAATTTGGGACACCATATGACATCCCGATCGGAACATATAAAAGCGTCAAAAAAAGTATGGGAAAAACAAAATATCTATAAGCTATTTCTGAACCCATTAACACTAAAATAATCAATGCAAAAATGATAATATCTATAGGTGGTGCATACTGATTAATCCCATTGAGCAATAGTGCTGAGGATAATATAGCGAGCAACACAACACATATAACTTCAACCACTTTATTATTTTTAAAAAAAAGCAACATATGAATCGTTTAAAAAGTCATGAAAATACTTACATGAATTATAACATTAAAAAACACATATATTTCAAACATTTAAAAATAATTTAATGAAGTTCATCTAATAAATTTTTCCAACACCGAATTTAAGAAAATATGCCCTTGTTCAGTACATGCGAGAGATTGCACATCATTGATCATTAATTTTCGTTCACGAAGCGAAGTCCAAACAGGCTCTAAACTATCTAGACTTAAACCTGTACGCTCTGGATAAAGCTGGGCATTTACACCATCATTTAATCGCAGTGCATTCATCATAAATTCAAATGGCATATCTGCATTTTCAATCTTTTTAAACTGTAGATGCTCAGCAGGTACATGGGCTAAATAATCTTTCGGTAATCGCGTTTTTTGAAAACGATAAACCCCGTCAGGTTTGGTGATTTTGCCATGTGCTCCTGCACCAATCGCCAAGTAATCACCAAATTGCCAATAATTTAAATTGTGTGCCGATGGCTTTTCTTTGCGCCATGCGGACACTTCATAATTGATAAAACCACTGGCTTTTAAGTAAGCCTCACCCTGTTCTTGAATCTCTTCTAGAACATCATCTGTCGGTAAAATCGGTTGTGTTCTAAAAAACACAGTATTAGGCTCGATGGTCAGTTGATACCATGAAATATGCGTTGCGCCATGTTCTACCGCAAGTTTTAAATCATTCAAGGCTTGCTCTAAACTTTGTCCAGGCAAACCATGCATCAAATCTACATTGATGCGTTCAAAACCTGCATCTTTGGCTAATCGAATGGCTTGAAGTGCATCATCATTATTGTGAATCCGCCCCAAACGCTTTAAATGCTCAGTATTGAAACTTTGTACACCAATAGATAACCGATTGATTCCTGCTACCAAATAGCCTGCAAATGGGTCATGTTCAACAGTGCCTGGATTGGCTTCTAAGGTGATTTCACAGGCTTGCTGAAAAGGAATGTATTGTTTGAGCTGATCAAACAACCAAACATAACCTTTTGCAGAAATAAGCGATGGTGTTCCTCCACCAATAAAAACACTATGAATGGCACGACCTTGGGCAAAATCAATCTGTGTTTTAAAGTCCTCAACCAGTGCTTTTAAATATTCTTGCTCTAAATCTGAACTGAGTGCACCATTGGGAACAGCATGTGAATTAAAATCACAATAGGGACACTTTTTCACACACCAAGGCATATGAATATATAAAGATAAAGGAACATTAGCTGGATTTAAATTGGACAAGGAACAAGCTCAAAACTTCAAAGGCTCATTTTAACATGACTCAACACAAAGGTCTTAATGTGATCATGCTTTGATGCAATGTACATCTACTGATTTTTCGTCTGTATGGTTCTTATTTTTATCTAGAATTGATGAAGTATATCGAAAGAATATACATTAGACTAAAAAGCAAACAAGATGATCGATGTGAATATGATTAAAATATCAAGTCAATTACTATTTCTTATGCCACTTGCTTTTGGTATTGGTATCGCACTGACTGTTCAAACGGCGATTAATAGCCAATTGCGTGAAATTTTATATTCCCCTCTTCAAGCTGGGCTTTTATCCTTTATCGTTGGTACAATACTGCTTGCCTTATTGGTGACTTTTCAAGATGTCCCAAAACCGAGCTTTGAAACATTGAGTCACATGCCTTGGTATTTATGGATTGGCGGTTGCTTGGGTGTTTATGCCATTAGTATCAGTATCTTAACTGCGCCTAAACTTGGTTTTCTGACTTTTTCAGGCTTGGTTATTTTTGGTCAAATTGTGATGTCCATGATTTTAGATCAGTTTGGTTGGCTTGGTGTCGAAAAAACACCCGTCAATTGGCAACGTGTTTCTGGGGCAGTCATTATCTTTATTGGGGTCATGTTAACTTTACAACGTTAAACATCCATTTTTATTTTTCTGCATTTTTAACTTATCTCCATTTTTAATTACGAGTAATGTACGTGTCCACCGTCGTCCAAAGCACCCGTTTCGAACTAAAACATCTGTTTCATTTAATGATCCCCATTTTAATTACGCAGTTTTCTCAGGCGGGATTAGGTCTTATTGACACCATTATGGCTGGGCATTTATCCCCTACAGATCTGGCAGCTGTTGCCGTGGGGGTTGGTTTATGGATGCCGATCATGCTCCTGTTTAGCGGTATTATGATTGCAACAACACCTTTAGTCGCTGAAGCCAATGGTGAAAAATCTCCTGAAAAAATCGCCACCATTGCCCGTCAATCATTATGGATCGCTTTCATTTTAGGGGTGATTGCAGGATTAATTTTACAATTTACGCCTTTGTTACTTCCGCTTCTAGGTGTTCCAGATACATTACTTCCGAAAGCCAGTCTTTTCTTGCATTCGATTGGTTTTGGTATGCCTGCGGTGACCATGTATGCAGCTTTACGTGGTTATTCAGAAGCTTTGGGATATCCACGTCCTGTGACAGTCATCAGCTTAGCTGCTTTAGTTGCCCTGATTCCACTGAACTTTATTTTTATGTATGGTCTGGGGCCTATTCCTGAATTAGGTAGTGCCGGTTGCGGCTTTGCAACAGCTATTTTACAGTGGCTCATGTTTGCTATTTTAGCGCTGTATATTTTTAAAAGCCCTTCATATGCTAAGACTCAAGTGTTTAAATCTTGGGAAAAAATGAATCCGTATTGGGTGAAGCGTATTTTAAAACTGGGGCTTCCGATTGGCTTAGCTATATTTTTTGAAGTCAGTATTTTCAGTACCGCAGCGATCGTCATTAGCCCTTTAGGTGAAACGATTATTGCAGCACATCAAATTGCCATCTCAGTCACTTCACAACTGTTTATGATTCCAATGTCATTGGCCATTGCCCTGACCATTCGAACAGGCATTTATTTTGGTGCTAAAAATCTTGAATCTATGCGTAAAATTCAGAAAATTGGTTTTGCAACAGGGAGTGTTTTTGCACTTATGACCATGGCATTTATTTGGTTTTTCCGCCCTGAAATCGCAGCCATTTATACGTCCGACCCTGAGGTGGCAGGTTTTGCTATGTACTTAATGCTATTTGCATTAGCCTATCAGCTGATGGATGCTTGGCAAATCAGTGCAGCAGGTTGTTTACGTGGCATGCAAGATACTAAAGGACCTATGTGGATTACCATGCTGGCGTATTGGGTGATTGCTTTCCCAGTTGGTGTCTATTTAAGTCGCTACACAGAGATGGGCGCTGCGGGTATCTGGGTTGGCTTAATTGTAGGTTTAGGCGTGGCATGTCTACTATTAATCTTACGTTTATATAGCAATAACAAAAAGTTAGCCCTGAAATTTAACACTCCTCTAAACTCATAAATCATACAAACCACTTTGTGATGATCACAACGTGGTTTAATTTCTCATAAACTTCGCATAAATGCCTAGAATACTCATATAGAAACAAAAGCTTAACAATTTAAAGTAGGCATTCTGATATTTGTCGCCTATGATCGAAATAGAAAAACTTGATCAAGTTTGAGGACAATTCCGAATGGCTAAAAATGCGAGCTCTCCTGGGCGTCGTTTTATGAAACTCGCAGGTATGACTGCTAGCATCGCGACCAAAACAGTATCTAACTCTATCCGTAATTTTAATGCTGACGAAGACAAAAAAAATGAATCTCGAAGTCAGCTCTTTCAAGACATCGGTTTACAAATTGCAGATACTTTAGGCGAGATGAAAGGCGCCGTCATGAAAGTCGGTCAAATTGCCTCACAGTATAAAGATATCTTTCCCCCTGAAGTTGCTAAAGCCATTGCAAAGCTACAACGACAAGCACCTCCAATGCCTTTTGCCCAAATCAAGCAACAAGTTGAAAAAGAACTGGGTAAACCACTCGATCAATCTTTTAAACAATTTGATGAAGCTCCATTTGCTGCTGCCTCTATTGGTCAAGTGCATAAAGCCATGCTCAAAAATGGTCAGGAAGTTGTGGTCAAAGTGCAATATCCTGGCGTCGATACAGCCTGCGAAAGTGACTTAAAACAAGTGCGTTTAGCACTACGTTTAATGGGTGTGTTGAAAGTAGATAAAAAGCTTCAAGACCGTTTGTTTAAAGAGATTCAAGACAGCTTACATGAAGAGCTCAATTATGAAATTGAGGCTCAAAACTTAGATGTTTTCCGTACGTTTCATGCCTCTCTAGACTCAAAAATTATTATTCCTAAAGTCTATTCTGAACATTCAAGCCGTCGAGTACTCACCTTAAGTTTAGAAAAAGGTGACAGTATTGAAACCGCGAGTACTTGGGACTTAAATACCCGCAATGAAATTGGCCGTCGACTCATTCAAGCACTGGGTCAGCAAATGTTCTATCTCAAACGTTTTCATTGCGACCCTCATCCTGGGAATTTTGCTTTTAAATCAGATGGTAGTGTCATTATTTATGACTTTGGCGGTGTTAAAACACTTTCAAATGAACTGGTGCAACGCTTTAAATCATTAGTTCGTGCAGGTCGTCGACATGATATTGCCGCAATTGAAGAGCATTTAGCATCATTGGATGCCCTAGCAGAAACAAATAAATTTCCTGCTGAACTGTATGACCAATGGCTAGAAGTGTTATTACGTCCGCTCACAACAAATTACGATTTTGCTGAAAATACAGCACACCACGATGGTGTGAAATTAGTAAAACAATCATTAAAATATTGGGATGTATTTAAACCATCTCCTGATACTTTAATGGTGAATCGAACCATTTCAGGACATTATTGGAACTTGATTCATCTGAAAGTAAATGACAATTTAAATGATTTATTTGAAGAGCTTATTCCAACGCTTGATGAATAATGCAAATGCTAGCAATAAGCTTAGATTGTATGCATTAAAGAATTTACCAACAAAGAATGAACCCACGTGTAATAGAGTGGAATAAAACTCTATTACAATTTTAAAACATGATCGTAAGCATGCTTTGATTTCATTTTGTTATACTATAACATTACATAGATAAATGATAATCACAGAGGTTCGCCATGCGTGAAGGAATTCATCCCGAATATCAAGAAGTGTTATTTCATGATACCAATGCCAATGCCTATTTTGTGATTCGTAGCACTTTACAAACGAATCAAACCAAAGAATATGAAGGCAAAACCTATCCTTATGTGACACTCGATATTTCCAGTGCATCACATCCGTTCTACACAGGTGAAATGCGTCAAGCCAGCAGTGATGGTCGTGTCGCTAACTTCAATAAACGTTTCGCTCGTTTCAAACGTTAATGCTTTATACGTTTATTCAAGTTTAAGGTTAAGACTTTCATTATCAAGCTTAGGGTCTGTTGGCATTTGCCATAACCGTCAGGATGAAAACATTTAGTTGTACAAACTCATTTTTCAGTCTAAGCATGCTCCTCCTGCTTAGACTTTTTTTTGCATCTTAGATTAGCATTTTTATAAGAGATTGATTTTTATTTTGCAGCAATACAGAGTTGAGTGAGGTAAAAGCCAAGCGCCAATATCACCACGCCTAAAACTAGACTCGATAATGCATAGACCATTGCAATGCTCAACTGCCCTTGACGGATGAGTTGAAAGGTTTCCAATCCGAAACTTGAAAATGTGGTAAAGCCTCCTAAAATTCCTACCATTAAAAATAACCGTGCTTCATTTTGTAAGCTTGGATACCGCAGTGTAAAGGCGAAAAAAATACCTGCTAGTAAGCATCCAAATAGGTTCACCGACCATGTAGTCCATGGAAATAAACTTTGCGGTTTTGTAATGATCAGTCCAGCGCCGTAGCGCAAACTTGCACCAATAGCACCGCCACATGCAACCAGTAACCAATTCATATAGATACTCTATTTTTAAAATGATGAACTCAGTCTATTGTTGACTGTTTTTACAATTTTCGCCATGTATTTCCTGATTGTTTTATTGATTTTGCTATAGATACGATAAGCAAGATTAGATTTGAATGACGCTCTTTTTTCGCTAAGATGTAGCCAGTTTTAAACCTAAAAAGGATTGATCGACATGGCACAGGTATTATTGGCGCAGCTAAAAGCAGGCGAAGCAAAATTTGCAGATGTGATTGCTTATATTGATTCAAAATTTAATCACACACCAACAGCTTTTAAAAATGGTCAACAAGCCAATGCTGCAACGGAAAACCAAGGTAGTGCTAAAGTGTTTTCATTCGCAAAATTAAATGATCTTAATGTAGAAGATACTTTAAGTTTGTTCGCTGAACACTATGCGGCTGTACTCGCAGCCCCAGAAGCGACAGATCATCAAAATATTCGCCAATTTATGATCAATGGTTGGGATGGTGTTGAATTTGAAGGCGCTGCTCTCACCGCAAAATAAGCAAAAATGTCGATTTAAAATTGTCATTTAAAATGCCAAAAAAGAGATCATCCGATCTCTTTTTTTAATCTTTCATTCCAAGCATTTTATTTTATAGCTGATTTATTCTGGCCACTCTGGGAACTGTTTTAAATCATCACAAATTTGATCCCACTCAGCTTTATGCGATGTAAAAACATGATAGCGAGGCTTATGTTCAACAGGCGTATCTAAAGTCCCTAGTCGCAATCGATAGTATTCTGGTGCTGAACTTTTATTGGCAATAATGGGTGAACCACATTGCATACAGAAACCACGTTCAACACCTTCAGAAGAACTGAAAAATTTTAATAGATGTTCGCCTTGTACAAATTTAAATTCAGTCTTTTTAACGGGTGCATTGGTGGCAAAAGCCGTGCCGTTGGATTTACGACACCGCTGACAATGACATTGGATAATTTCACCTATTTCGCCATGAATTTCATAACGAATACCACCACACAAACAACTTCCTTGGTACATTTTATTTACTGTCATCTGTTCAATTTATTTTGAAAATTTAAATCAGATTAGCACAGCAACTTGTATAAAATAACGTCAATTTTTCAGTTTTTTGTATGCAAATAACGATGTACGCCATACCCTGCCGCACGTCCTGTAGCAAAGCAAGCTGTGAGTAAATAACCACCCGTTGGTGCATCCCAGTCCAGCATTTCACCACAACAAAAAATACTTGGATTGGATTTTAACTGTAATTCAGTTGTCAACATCGTTTGCTTGATGCCTCCCGCACAGCTAATCGCTTCTTCAATCGGTCGAAAACCGTTTAACTCAATTTTTAATGACTTAATTTGCTTCGCCAAAACCAAAGGATCATTCCACAACGCTTTATCAACCACCTCACGTAATAGATTTGATTTTGCTACATCTAAGCCAGCTTTTCGCCATAGATTTGAGGTGCTTTGTTTTCTATTCGGTTTTAACTTTTCTGCCAATTGCCCAACGGTTTGATCTGGCAATAAATCCAGATAAATAAACATTGGGTTATTCTGTTTGCTTAAAGCTCTTAATGCACGTCCATGTTTATAAACCAAACCACTTTCTAAACCGTAATGCGTGATGACAATATCGCCTGAACTTTTGTGACCACCTTCTACCCATGCATCTACACGTTTCAAAGGTTCACCAAAAACAGGCTGCATAAATTTAGACCACGCCCGTTCAACACCTGCATTGCTGGCTTGAAAAGGTTCTATTTCAGCCGAATCTAACCATTGTTGCCAAGCGCCATCACTGCCCAAACGAGACCAAGAGACAGCGCCACAGGCTAAAACAATTGCATCAAAACGTTCAGAAAATTCTGTTTGCTCGGCTAAATTTTCAATGGTGAGTTGGTTATCAATCAAATCTTTGACTTGATGACGATAGTGAAACTGAATGCCATGTTCAGCGAGTCTTTTCAACCATGCCCGAAGTAATGGTGCAGCTTTCATTTCAATGGGAAAAATACGCCCAGATGAACCCACATAAGATTCAATCCCTAGGTCTTTCATCCAAGCTTGAATCCACGTCGCATCCCATTGCTCAATCCAAGGTTTTAACCATTCAGCATGGTCATAACGATTGATGAACTGAGTAATATTTTCAGCATGTGAAATATTCAGTCCAGTTTTTCCTGCCATTAAAAATTTACGAGCCGCAGAAGGTTTTTGCTCATAAACATGAAGCTCATAATCATATTGAGCCAGCACTTCTGCTGCCATGAGACCTGCAGGTCCTGCCCCAATAATCGCAATTTTTGGCTTGGACATTTACACCGTGTCCTGTGCATTTTGACCTTGTAAAGGCTGAAAATCGTCAAAACGAGTTTGGTAAGATTCAGGCTTGGTGATGATCAATTGCTGACACAATTCACCTCGCTCCAAATATTTCACTTCAAAATGGGTACGTGCTGAATCTTTGGCAATCACCTGCTTTTCATAAGGCAGATTCCAAATTTTTTTAAGCTGTTGTTCCGCTTCTTCAATATATTCTGGAATATTACTGGCCAACGTAATTGAGCCATTGCTTTGCAATCTGGAAATTAAAAACTCAAAAAAAGGCATATTTAACCAACGCTGAGCGGGATTATGTGGCTCAGGATTTGGATATAAAATAAAGAACTGTTGTACTTGTTTCGGGTACAAAGCATGTACGACCCAAGGTAGAGCATCTGCATGAATCGGCTGAAGGTTGCTTTGCCCTTCAATACTATGTTGCTTTTGCATAGCCAAGAACTTTTCCCGTGTACGCTCAATCGCAATCAGTTGATGCTCTGGATTTTGCTCAGTAAACAATAATGCATGTTTGCCTTTGCCCGCCCCAATTTCCACACAAATTGGAAGATTGGCGATACTTTGAAAATCACGGGGTGCATGCATACGCTGTGCTTGAAATTGACGAATCGGCATAATCAGATCAAACTAAGTAAAATCTGTGCAAGTCTAGCAATTCTGAATGTATTTGCCTATTTGTTCCGTTTAATCCTTTGCTTTGGAGCCATTATGCCTCGTACCTTCCCTTGCCCTCGTTGTGGAAAACCAAGCACTTGGGAAAATAATGAATATCGACCTTTTTGCAGTGAACGTTGCAAAATGATTGACTTAGGTGCTTGGGCCAATGATGACTATAAAATTCCAACTGAAGATTCGCCGCAAGCCGATCAGGGTGAATTTCACGAATAAGTTTTCATTTTTTTAACTTTTTTCAAGAATAGTGTCTTCACTATTCTTGATGTGAACTATGATCATCGTGGCAAAGCCACCTTATAGCGGTTTATTTGATGTTATTCTTTGAACGATTGATGAGAAATAAAATAAATTAGGTGAATTATTTATCATAATTATTACATTAATGTGACACATTTCACATTTTTAATCTTATAATAAATTGTCTCCTTCAAAAAAAAGTTCGTTTAACATGTTTGATATGGTCTATAACATCGCATTCTATATTTTCGTCTTACTCGCTCTCACTTTTCTCGGATTTGGTATTGTAATCTTTGATAGTTTATTGCTTATGATCGGTATGTTGTTTGCACTTGCATGTGTCCTCATGGCCTTAGAAACAAAAGCCTAAAGCCGTTTAAGAGCAATAAAAACTGCATCATATTACATGATGGATAAAGGATATTAACTGAGTCCAACTTATTCAATCATATCCTTATCTTTCACTTAGGTCTTGATTCTAATTCTAGCTTGAGTACAGAACTTCAACCCGCTTTACTGGCAACAAATGGATTGAATTTCTTTTCATGTCCAATGGTACTCAGTGGTCCATGTCCAGAAATAAACTGCGTTTCATCAGGCAAAGTAAAACATTCTCTTTGAATCGAATCTAACAATTGCTGATGATTACCTTTAGGGAAGTCTGTACGCCCGATTGAACCTTTAAACAAAACATCGCCTGTCCAAAGTACGCCATTATTGGCATTGTAGAACATAACATGACCAGGGGTATGACCTGGTGCAAATCGAACTTCAAATTGTTCATCGCCCAATTTAAGGACTTCCCCACCTTCAAGCCATTGATCGACAATCACTGGTTCAGGAATAGGAAAACCATAACGTGCAGACACTTCTTGAATCATGTCGAGCCAAAAAGCATCTTCTTTATGTGGACCAATCACCGGAACATTCCATACTTTCTTTAAAGCACCAACAGCACCTGCATGATCTAAGTGTCCGTGCGTCAACCAAAGTGCTTTAACATTGAGACCTAAAGCCTCAACCTCACTTTTTAGCTTGTCCGCATCACCACCTGCATCAATTAAAATGGCATCTTTGCTTTCAGAATCCCAAACAATCGAGCAATTCTGTGCAAATGCGGTCACAGGAACAATTTTAACTTGTAGCATAATGGTGAAGTCCTAAAATAATGATTAATGCTTCAATGTCTGTTTTAAAGCATCTAGATGAGCTTGAACAAAATCGCTCAATAAATCAATATGGTCATCTCGACTATTTAAGGCTGGAATGTAAGCATATTGTGCACCCCCCTCACTGAGGAAAAGTTCAGCATTTTGCATTGCAAGCTCTTCCAAAGTTTCCAAGCAATCTGCTGAAAATGCAGGACTGAGCACCTGAACAGATTGAACACCTTTCTTTGCCCATTCACTCAAAATGACATCTGTATACGGTTTAACCCACTCTTGCTTACCAAATCGAGATTGGAAACTAATGCCCCATTGATCATCCTTCAGACCCAAGTGTTCTGCAACTTTTTGAGCAGTCATACGACAACGATCTGCATAGGGATCACCTTTATCTGCATAAGGTTGAGGTATGCCATGAAAGGACATCAATAACTTTTCAGCTTGACCATGTTCAGCCTGATAGTCACGAACACTTTGTGCAATCGACTCAATAAATTTCGGATGTTGATAGTAATCTCGGATTAACGTTAAACCGGGCAAATTACGTTGCTTTAATACCCATTTTGAGACTGCATCATATAATGGCGCTGTTGAAGTCGCCGAATATTGAGGAAATAATGGAAATAAAATCACATGGTCTGACTGACGCTCAGAAATTTGCTCAAGCGCTCCCGAAATTCCAGGATTGCCATACGTCATTGCAGGCACAATCTCTAAATCAAAATCGGTATTCCGCGGTTGAAGCTTGGTTTTGATCAGTTCAACCTGTTGAAATAAGATCTCACGCATGGGGGAATCTTTAGACCAAACTTGTGCATAGGCTCCAGCGACACGTTTTGGACGAAACGGTAAAACAAAACAATGTAAAATAATTTTCCATATAAAAGATGGAATTTCAATGACACGCTGGTCAGATAGAAACTGTTTTAAAAATTGACGAACATCTGGCACTGTAGGTGTATCTGGCGTACCTAAATTTGCAACAATGACGGTTACTTTCGGTTTAGATAAAGTCATGACTTCACTCTTACAGTTCAATTTTGACCACGGTACTTTATCAGACTCTTTGCAAATAATAATACGGAAATACCAATCTCTATGATTGGGAGAATTTAAAATGCGGTGATTTGTTTATCCAATAGTTTTAAGTCTTTGAGATGTTTCAGAGATTTTTCTGTGACTTGCCACAACATGCGCTGTCGTTCATCTCGACCTACGGGCACAATCCAATCATTTTGACGCATTTGTTGCTTGATAATATGCAATGAACGAATATTAATTTGTGCACGAGATACCGCATGTGCGCGTGGCATTTGGGTCTGTGCATCAACCAAACCGGTTTTGTTTAAATACTGATTGAGCACCCTCGAAAAATACTCTTCAGGCAATGCTTGCACAAACTCACTCGACAAGACTTGAAAAATATCTGCCCAACTCATTTCTCGAATGGCGGATAACTCTTTAAAATTACCATCTTGATAAGCATGCATTTTGTATTCAAAACTTAAAGTATCATTTAAGGTCACTTTAGGTAGAGATAAGAACGGATCATCATCCACTTTTCCCTGACTCATTTCGACCTTCTTCAACTTAGATTTCAAACGATCAATTTCATCTTGTAGAGATTGAATACTTTGTGGTCGCACCCAACCTAAAACTGGGTATCGCTCTAGCATCTGTGGCATATACGAGCGAACCGCAAGTTCTAAATCACGCAAAGTGCGATAGGTCACCACTTGCTCCACTTCTTTTTGCAATTGATTGCGAAACTCGTGAAATTTATCTTTTAGCGCTTGCTTGGATTCTTGTAATTCAGGATCACGTGTATCAGGGCTTTCGTGCATAAATACAATGACAGGCTTTTGCTTCGTAACTGCATAAATATATTCTAGTTGTAAATAGCTGACCCCAGAAACCGATTGTTCACCATATTGGCTACCTAAAAGCAAAAGGACGTAGTCACAATCATCAATTTGACGTCGTGCAAAAGCAGTACTGAGAGGTGTTCTTTGTTCTAATCCCCAAGAAAAAAAACCAATACCAATCAATGTCTGAGAGATAACAACTCTCTCGGGTTGCATCTCTTTACCAGAAGTCGTGATAAAAACTTGGTAACGCTTGTCAAGCATAGCTAAACCCGTTCCTTTATTTACTTTATATAAATACCCAATTAAAAATTTTCAAGCAAACTCAGCGTTATTTTTTTAATTTTGATGCACTTTACGTATGCTGAACCAATTAGCACATTTTATCAACAATATTGTCGATTGACCATGACAATTCAAAATCTATTAAACAATTCATGACTGGTTTTAACTCTTCAGCATTTTGCCCACTTACATAACACTCTAAACGAACATGATCATTGTTTATTTGATCTGAAATAAGTTGACCTTTCAATAGAATACGTGCTGTTTGACGGGCGACTGGCACACCTGAATCGACCATTGTGAACGTATCTCCGTACAATTCACGAATTGTATTTTTTAAAAATGGATAATGCGTACAACCCAGAACAAGATAATCTGCACCTTGTGCTACGGCTGGGTCAAGAACAGCACGAAGGCTTGCATGACATGCTTCGCTTTGTTGCAAGCCAGCCTCAACGAAAGGAACCAGATCTAAACAGGTCAAATTCAGCACCTGAACACCTGTAGGCTCTGCAAAATTTTTCATGACATCTTTAATCAATTTACCACGAAATGTTGCAGGCGTTGCCAATACAGCAACCACTTTGCTTTTACTTTGTAGAACGGCTGGTTTTAGGGCTGGTACAAGGCCAACAATCGGAAACTTTTCACCATAATGCTCACGTAAATAATCCAGACTAAATGCAGATGCAGTATTACATGCCACCACGGCAATTTTACATCCTTGACGATACAACCACTCAATTGCATGTGCAGTCAATTCGCGGATTTCCTGATCCTTACGAGGACCATAAGGTACATGTGCTGTATCGGCATAATAGACGATGCGTTCGTTGGGTAAATAGCGTGCAATTTCTAAAGCCACAGATAAGCCACCAATCCCAGAATCAAAGATTCCAATGGGTGCATTGGCCTCTGCATGAGGCATAGGATCATTTAAAGGTGATAAGGGTAAAATGGCAGACATCTCAGCGACTACTTTGTGAGTTGAATTGGATGAGCAAAGCTTAAACCTCAAGTGCCTAATTGCAAGTGTAAATTACCACTTTGTAGCGATAAAACAGATTCTCCATGTTCATTTTCCACTAATTCACCCATTTCCACCAAATGAAAAAAAGTCGCACGTTGAATGAGTGCATTGATACCAAAACGAACATGCACATAAGGACGCATTTCACTCGCATATTCACGCATGAAAATCGGATGCGCCTCATCGACAATAATCACGTCTTGGTTGGTCGTGGTCAGTTGAATATAGCTTTGCCCTTCTATTTCAACACGATCCACCTGATTGACCAATAAAGGCACATCTTCAACTTCAATTTCAATTTGTTCCACTGGAGTTTTTAAATAAAATTTACCCTCTTCTTTCCAAAGTACCGTGGAAAAAAGATCCAGAAGGCTTTGTCGTTTAATCAATTGACCTTCGTGCCACCATTCACCATTGGCTTTTACCTTCAAATCCATTTTGCCACAATGCTTTGGATGCCATTGATCTAATGGAGGTATTGACCTTTTGTGACTTGGCTGTGCATCTTTTAGGTATTGTGCAATACTGTTTAAGTTTTTATCATCAGATGTAAGAGTTTTACTCACTGCCGATGTAGAATCATTTTGTTTTACCATGGTTTATGCCTTGCTGACGAAAAAATAAAACGACTCAGCCAATTGGCTAGATCAAGGATTAAAACTATACTAGCGCAAATTATATAAAAGGTATGATAGCTTAATTGTACCTAGGAATTAAGAACACTCATGGCAGCACCGATTTGTGTTCATTTTAAACACAGGACAACGGTTGCCACCTATAACAGTATGAGGAGTCCTTTATGGAACACATCGAACGTGAATCGATGGAGTTTGATGTCGTTATTGTAGGTGCAGGCCCTGCTGGTCTTTCCGCTGCAATTAAAATACGTCAACTTGCAATTGAAAATAACCTAAACGATTTAACAGTTTGTGTCGTCGAAAAAGGCTCCGAAGTCGGTGCACACATCCTTTCTGGTGCTGTACTTGAACCACGTGCAATCAATGAGTTGTTCCCAAACTGGAAAGAAGAAGGCGCACCTTTAAACGTTCCTGTGACTGAAGATAAAACTTTCTTCCTTCTTTCTGAAACAACTTCTAAAGAAGCTCCTCACTGGATGGTACCAAAAACCATGCACAACGATGGTAACTACGTGATCTCTTTAGGGAACGTGGTTCGTTGGTTAGGTCAAAAAGCCGAAGAGTTAGAAGTTTCAATTTTCCCAGGCTTTGCAGCTTCTGAAATTCTCTACCATGAAGATGGTACAGTCAAAGGTATTCAAACCGGTGATATGGGTATTGGAAAAAATGGTGAGCCAACGGCTAACTTTACCCCAGGTTATGAACTGCATGCCAAATACACACTATTTGCTGAAGGTTGCCGTGGTCACTTAGGTAAACGCCTCATCTCACAATTTAATCTTGATAAAGATGCTGATCCTCAGCACTACGGTATCGGAATTAAAGAACTTTGGGAAATTGACCCTGCAAAACACAAACCAGGTTTGGTAATGCATGGTGCAGGCTGGCCGCTCAATGAAACGGGTTCTTCAGGTGGTTGGTGGTTATACCATGCTGAGAACAACCAAGTGACTTTGGGTATGATTGTGGACTTATCATATGAAAATCCACACATGTATCCATTTATGGAAATGCAGCGTTGGAAAACACACCCACTGATTAAACAGTATTTAGAAGGTGGTAAGCGTATTTCTTACGGTGCTCGTGCCGTAGTAAAAGGTGGTTTCAACTCTTTACCAAAATTAACTTTCCCAGGTGGCTGCCTCATTGGTGATGACGCTGGTTTCTTGAACTTCGCTAAAATCAAAGGCTCTCATACAGCAATGAAGTCTGGGATGTTGGCAGGTGAAGCGGTATTTGAAGCAATTCAATCGGGTGTTGAAAAAGGTGGTGATCTTGCGGTTGCACGTCCATTGGAAGGTGAAGATTTCTTCGTAAAAGAACTCACGTCTTATACTGACAAATTTAATAACAGCTGGCTGAAAGAAGAGTTATATAACTCGCGTAACTTTGGCCCTGCAATGCATAAATTTGGTCAATGGATGGGTGGCGCATTTAACTTTATCGATCAGAACGTGTTTAAAGTACCATTTACATTGCACGATTTAACACCTGACTTTAAAGCAATTAAAACCGTAGATGCTGTAAGCTTTAAGCCGAATTATCCAAAACCAGATGGCAAGCTCACCTTTGACCGTTTGTCTTCAGTATTCGTTTCTAACACGGTACATGAAGAAAATCAGCCTGCGCATTTGAAATTGACGGATGCTTCAATTCCTGTAAATGTAAACTTACCAAAATGGGATGAGCCTGCACAGCGCTACTGCCCTGCGGGTGTTTATGAAATTATGGAAAATGATGACGGTTCGAAGCGTTTCCAAATTAATGCAGCGAACTGTGTACACTGTAAAACTTGTGATATTAAAGATCCATCACAAAACATTACTTGGGTAACGCCTGAAGGTGGCGGTGGTCCAAACTACCCGAATATGTAATTTCTATTCTATAGAGTTTAAAAAACCCGCTTAAGCGGGTTTTTTTATTTGCAAATAGATGAATTAAATATAATAACACTCACAAGCATTTCAAACTTGACTAAAAAATACTCTACCCCTCAATCAATCAAACATTAAAGGTCTTTTAAAGAGAGTTAAGACTTCGTCACAATTATCTTTTCTTATAAATCATAATTAGGTTATTTCGATCATTAAGTCTATGATAACGATCTGGGCTATAAAAACTAATAATTAAATCATTTGATAAATCAAATTCTTTAATATCGCCTTTTGCTGGAATGTGAATGGATTTAAAAAACAAATCAAGTTTATTTTTATCATAATTGATTTCAGTATATTTTAAAAAGCCTAAAATCTGCTCTTTGATTAAATCAAACTCTTTGTAATCTTCATTTGAAAAATATAATCTATATATTACAGGTTTATTATCAATAAAACTGATTTTAACTACACTTTGAGGATATCCACATGCGATAAAATTTTGATAAAAAGAGCATTTCCCCCCTAATCCCTTAAAATTAGTAATACTATTTTTTGATATAAATATACCTTTCTCAAGAGCAGCTGAATATTCACGCGGTGTATCATTTACTATTGGTGATAAAGCATAAGAAAAACCAGAACTTAAGATTAAACTAATCCATAATAATACTTTGATCTTCACACATAATCTCCCATTGAAATTTGTTAAGAACATTTTCTACTATTAATTCTTTATCCGTTTCATCACCACTAAATGGATTTTGATGAGATTCATAATTTTCGTCAGTAACTGAACTATAATCCATTAAATTATCTGTTGTAGCCTGATAAAATTGTGCTTCAGACGAATTTGCTTCAAATATATGACTTAAACCTAAAGAATGTGCTAACTCATGATTAGCTGTATTTAATGCATCATTAGGCCTTTCAATAAAGAAATCATAAATAATTGTTGCATTACCCCATCCTGTTGTGGAATTGTGACTAGCGACACCTCCAGCCCCAAACCCAGAATAAATTTCTCCTACTTTAATCTCTAATCCTTTATCTCTACGCTTTTCTACAATTTCTTTTTCACGATCTAATGCATAAGACCCACATTTTAAATCTATAAATATCAGATATGTAATTTGATTATGATTATCATCAACATGATTTTCTACATTTGGACTATAAGTGCCATATATATTTAAGATATCGTCTCTCATTTTGTAAAGATAGTTAGTTGCTTCACTCACTGTTTCTTTGGCAATATATTGCTCATTTTTTGCTCTCAAGTATCTAACTTTAAAGTCATATTGCTCAAAAATATTTGTATCTATACTAAACGTTTCCTCTTCCTCAAATATAGGGACAATTAGAGCTTGCGCCATTACTGATTGAATTGCTTCTTTATACTTTTGAGGTAAGTTAAATACTTTATGAACTTGAAATTTAACAGGTTGAATACGAATAGCACGATATACATTATTTGGATAAATAACAGATTGACCCACTTGTTGTGTTGATCCATCAGAAAAATGTGCAATAATTTTTATTTCTTCAAAATTCTCTATATATCCGCCAATAATTTTAATATTTATTGCATTTTCTTTTCTATAAAATTTTTCATTTTTTCTAGAAATTTGTACTTTTGGATCTCGAATAAAATCCTTTGCTTTCCCATTACAAATGAAGGAATTAAGATCAATAAATGATGGTTGTATTTGAACAAATTCATTTTCACTCATAAATTCTATGCGTGTCGCATCTGAAAATAATTCAGCATCAATCTCATATACCTCTACATCAAGAGTTAATCCATTGGCTTGTTTATTTTTTATATATTCAGATGCATCTTCATCAATATCCGAAAACATTGAAATTATTGAAGGAATATATTCTTTACCATATGGGCTTATTCTAGGCACTCCTTCACAATAATACATTTCTTTCAAGTCTCTAATTCTACCTAAATAAATAGGCTCAATCATAGGTGAATAAGCTAATAATTTAGTTAGAGGCTGTTCATATTCCGCTCTAAACCAATCAAACCCAAACCCTTTACTTTCATCAAAATAAATTGGGCGTCTTAAATGCACTAAAAATTTTTGATTGCATCCAGATGTGCAATCATTCAGAGTACCAGTCGAATTAACTCTCAACATAATATTTACCTAAAATTTTTATTAATTCTTCAGTTGTACTAATTTTTTTTGAAAAAAAATGATCTTTTAAAAAATTTATACCAAATAGAAATTCAGCCTTAGAATCTAAATTATCTTGTATTTCAAATAAATGATTTTTTTTCTTTAAAAAATTAAATTTTTCTTTATATATTTCTTCAGGTCTTAATTGATCATAATGTAATACAAAGTTTTTAATCGCGTTTTTAAAAAAAATGTAATTTCCACCTAAAACATCTTTTTGATATTCGTTAAAAAAATCTTTTAATTTGTTGGTGAAATCTAACTCGGGTAGATAATCATTATCATCATAAAACTCTTGTATCCAAACAAAGTTTTTATCTTCCATGAACGAATAGCCTATTCCTCCCATTAAATCTAAATGAAATCTCAAGCAATCTAATTGAGTTATTCCTAGTTTTTCTAATTTTTCAATTTTCTTTTCAACTGTTCTATTAAATTCACAAAATTCCTGACCTACTTGAAAAAATTGAAATTTCTTATAAAAATCTCTAGAAATATTAACCAGTTTATATTTTCTTGTTTCTTCAATGATGACTTGCATACCTGAATCTTCAATGATAAACATTAGATCACCCTTTTAAAGATATAATTCGCTTCAAAACTCTTATAATCATCGACTAACAAATATAACTCTATAAAACTTTTATAAATTTCATTATTATCAAAAATTTCATCTAACTTTGAAAAATACATAAATTCATAAAATCTAAAAAATTGAATTTTTTCATTAACTATTGGAAACATCATTCTTTTTAATATCGCAATTTTTTTATCAATTTTTTCTTTTGAAGAAAAAATACTAAGAGCAGACTTTGTTTGTACACACAAATCAACAATACTATCCAACTCACTATCGTTTAATTTTTTATAATTTAAAAGCAGTGGTGAAGAAAAGAAATCTATATGACTATTAATAGTACCTTCGAATAAACTATAAACTTGAGTATTTTTACTTTTATTTAAAATATCTTTGATTTGATCTGAAATCAAAATCGGATCAACTAACAAAAATACATTCTCACCCTTTATTTTTTTCATTTTTTAGTCCGTTTAAGCAAAAGGCAGCTTTGACATCGCTGCTTTTTTTAAACAATCAATACATAAAACATTTGGTAATAAAGGAATATTAAATGAAGTCTTACTACCAGGTATAAAAATATGCTGCCCAGCCTTCGCCTCAAACTTCCCAGCTGTTGTAGGCAATACTCCTGCACTACTAATCTCAATCTGAGAACCACCTGCAATCAACACTATCTTCTTACTGGCTTTCACCTCAATCGTATCTTCAGTCGAAATAATCTGAATGCCTTTACGTGCAATTAAATCTGCACCATCGCCTTGGGCCTGTATTTCAACTTTCCCTTTACCAGCGTATAGTCTCGCCCCTTCCTTTGCTGCAAAAAGACTAATTTTGTCTTGCGCATGCGCTATAACCGATTTCTGCGTCGATATATTCACGCTATCCCCAGCATGAATATTGAGCTGTCGATCAGCTGCAATGTGTATATCTTCATTGGAGCTGACGGCAATACTATTTGGCGAAGCAAGGAGCATGAGTGCTTTTTTAAATGCATTCACTTTACTTTGTCCTTCTTCAGAAGCATCTGCATCCAAATCTGAAATAAATGCTTTTAAATTGTCTAAATTTTCTAAAGGATCCGTCTGCTGATTCTTCGCCACTTCACTTAAGGCTTTAGCGTTGTTTAAGCTACTTTCAATCTGTGACTTGGCTTCATTGGCATCTAGATGGTTGCCACTGGCTTCATCTTGCCGGTGGGTTGATATCAATAAACCTTGTCCTGCTCGCACCGCTCCCCACTGATCCGTTCTCAGTTCAAAGCCTTCACCTCGTCCTTCGCTCTCTGCTGTGTCTTTAGGATGGCTGAGATTGCCGAGGTTGAGTTGTGTTGACCCATGACTACTTTGCAGTTGAGTGGAGATTTGCCCAGTGGTGTCATCAAAGCGCAGTTGCCCAAAGCCTTCGCCCCCAACTTCTTTGGAGCGAATCCCTGCTAACTTTTTGGTATCTGGCAGTTGACCTTTAATGTCAAACTTGGTTGGACTGCGTTGTGCTTCGTGAATACGTCCCACCACGAATGGTCGGTCAATGTTGCCATCAAAGAAGTCAATCACCACAATTTCATTGATACGTGGGAGGAAGCGTGCACCATAGCCTTCACCTGCCCATGGGGTTAGAACATCCACCCAAGCCGAGTCAGTATCATCATTGTTAGTACCTGCACCACCATCAAACTGGTGGTCTTCGTTACGGGTAAACAAGAAACGGACTTTAATGCGTCCCCATTCATCGACATGGATTTCTTCACCTGCAGGGCCTACGACTTTGGCACGTTGCGGATGTGCCGCAGGACGATGTGCTAGTGGGTTATATTCTGGAACCGTAGTGACGTTACGACGTTGCAAAATTAAGCTGTTGGCTTGGCGTTCGTCGTTTGGGTTGGCGCTAATCAGGTTTGTGCTGGCTGCACCATTAAAACGATTCTGCGTCCATTGGCTTTGTGCCAGTAGCTTGTTGATTTGATCATTCAGATCTTTGGGTAAGTTGTTCTGATTATAGAAGGTCTTTCCGACAATCAGGAATTCTTTGTCTGCACCACTGTGCTGATCAATTTCTGGGTGTTCGTTCAATTCAAACCAATAACCGACCTGACTATCACGCACGGTAGAGTTGGCGATAAATTGTTTGCTTTGGGCATCATAATAGTTGCTTAAGTTTTGATTGAGCTTTTCAATCTGGCTGTTGCTAGATGCTGTGGCTTGGTCTTCACCGTTTAAGTCTTGCATCCACGCTGGGCTAAAGTGCCATGCTTGTTCTAAGCCTAAGCTGGCATTGTCTTGATTTTGACTGTGTTGATGTTTGCTTTGAACTGAACCTGCGCCTTCTTCTTGTTCGAGGACATCGGCTTGCCAGCGTTGTACATGAACAGCAGTGGGTTGTAGGGAGCGTTGTCCAATAAAACTGGTGATACTGTCTTGTTGTTCTGTGGCACTACTACGATGAAAACGAATATTACGACGGTCTAATGCGGTGTATTGGCTGTTGTCATCGATCAAACGTAGTTTTTGGGCTTCAATTGAAGCTGATGAATTCGGCACAGTCAGTTGAGCTTCATCAATCAACCAGTTAATGCCTTCGCTACGCATTAAGCGAGTAAGGAAGTCGTAATCCGTTTCATTGCTTTGCATAATGAATGGACGGACATCGTACTGGTTTTTAAGTCCGCTGATATCAAGGCTTAAGCTAGAAGCGAATAACGGGCTTTTGTTTTGCCATTCCTGAAAAAGCGTATCGACCACATCCACAACAGATTTATTCATAAACACACGGCTATTGCGTCGTTTATGCCACAGTGAAGTTGGGTCTTCTAGAGTGAGTTTATATAGGGTGAGTGAGCCGTCACTTTGCCCTTGTGCAGCTTCAGTAATAATGCCCGTAGTACGGAATAACTTGCCATTGTCTGTGACTTGATCGACGGCTACCTGACTGCCAATGAATTCTTTTAAAGAGATCTGCGCATTGGTCGACAGACAGATGAGTTCTGCCTTTAACCCCTCGTTTAAGGCATGTTGTCCGTCTATGCGTTGTAAAAAGACTTGGCTATTTAAGTTGGAATTGGAAAATTGAACATGGATGGCACGTTTTTGTGCGGTCAGCCCCAAATTTTCAACAATTCTTTGAATATCATTGACAAAGTTATTCATTATTAGAATTCATTATTATTTCGATAAACTGGTCACATTATAAACAAAAAGTCAGCATTTAAATAACAAAAAGTAAACCTAAATTGTGACTTTTTGTATTATGTGAAATATAAAGTATTGAACAACAATTATTTATAACAAGTACTTCTATTACATAAAATTTCAAAACAAAGGGGTAATTTATGCCCCTGTATTTTACTTTATTCGTGAAGTTTTATGCCTCAAGCTTTGTTAACAAAGCTTTTAGACTAGCCTTTCTTCACCAAGTAATGAAATTCTTTATGACCCTGTTCATCTAAACGTTCTTCTTGTAATAACAGTTCATGACCAAGGTGCATACAAAATTTTGGAATGTCCCAAGACGTTGAATTGTCAGTTGCAAAAACTTCAACCACATCACCCGATTTTGATTTACGAATCGCTTGATGCAACATCATCACAGGCTCAGGACAACGCAGACCACGCGTATTCAATTGGATGCTTGGTGTAACAGAATCAGACATAATCAACTCACTCAGGTAATAACTAATTTTAACATAGGTTGGAATAAAACCTGCAATCAGGGTTGATCCTGATACACCTTAGAAATCACCCATACTTGTGAAAAATCTTGATCATTTTGAATATCGATCTGATAAACATCCACCACAATTTTCAGGTTTTCATCGTCTATATCGTGACAACGTTTTTTGATAAAAGCCTGATCAAGAATAATGGCATGACGGCGCTTTCCATCAATCACAAAATCCATAGCAGTGAACTCTTCTCTGCGTCTGACTTTATTACGAATTGCACGTTTCAAGACTGGCTCATCAATGCCTCGATAAGCTGTACGAGTATTGATAGTTTGTGAGGCTTTTGAACATCCGCCTAAAAACCTTGCAGGTTCATTCGGAAGGAAACTCACAAAATAATAAGGCTCTTTAGATGACTGATGAGTAACTTGAGGCTGAGCATGTGCCACAGTGAATAATGCTGTCAAAATAAGCAGCCCTAAACTTGGAATGATTGAATTTTTTGTCATTTTTTTCATTCTTTATTGTATAAAACTTGATTATCATCCAAATTCTTTTCGCAAATTTCAAGTTGAATTTCTTTACCTAAAGCTATATTCATCGAATGGTTCATTTAATGAGATAGACATCTGTATTTTCTTAGGTATGATAAAAATTATATTTTTAAATTAAAGAGTCTTTAGGAAAGATCATGCACGATGAATCAGGCACATCATGGGGTATGCGCGGTTTACGCAAATGGTTAGGTACAGCGCCAGAAACCCGAGATGAACTGTTAAAATTAGTACAAGATTCACGCCGCTTATTAGAGCCAGATACCGTCGCTATGTTAGAAGGTATTTTTGAGCTACCTGCAACCAAAATTCGTGAAGTCATGACCCCTCGTACGTCAATGGTCAGTTTACAAGAAGATGATGAACTTCTTGATATTCTCGATGTACTGATTGATTCAGCACATTCACGTTTTCCAGTGTTTTCAGCAGATGAACCTGACAATGTGGTCGGCATTTTATTGGCCAAAGATTTATTGCCCTTCTTAAAAGATCGTAATTCTAAAGTCACTGTACATGCGCTGATGCGTCAACCGATTTTCGTTCCAGAAAGCGCACGTTCAGACCAAGTGCTACGTATGCTCAAAAATACGCAAACGCATATTGCGATTGTTATTGATGAATATGGCACAACCTCTGGTTTGGTGACTCTTGAAGATATTTTGGAAGAAATTGTCGGTGAAATTGAAGATGAACACGACAATATTGATGAAGAAGCAAATTTCATCATTCCAGATCAATCGCATACCACTGCAAATAGCTGGTTGGTTCAAGCGCTTACACCAATTGAACATTTCAACAATGTTTTAAATGCAGACTTTTCTGACGATGAAGTAGAAACTGTCGGCGGTTTATTGCTTCAAGAAATTGGTTTAGTTAGTGATTTACAAGGTCAGGTCATTGAACTTGATGATTGGACATTTACTATTCTTGAGGCCGATGCCCGTACCATCCATTTGATTCGAGCCGTACATAAATGAGAGCATCCTTTGAAAAGCTGCTAAATCCATCCCAACAACAAAAACAGCTCCCTTTAATTTTTCCACTGATGATTGCACTAATTTCTGGTGCAATTTTTAGTTTTGCCTTAGCCCCATTTCACTGGTGGTGGTTAGCCATTCTGTCACCTGCATTATTATATGCGTCTTTACATGAACGCTCTGCTAAACAAGCCTTCGGTATAGGTTGGGCCTATGGTTTTGGGCTATGGTTTGTTGGTGCTTTTTGGCTGTATACATCCATCCATGAATTTGGCAATACGCATGCTGCATTAAGCGTACTGATGATTGCCATTATGGCTTTGGTCATGGGTCTGTTTACTGCTGTGCAAACGTGGCTTTACCGTCGTTTCTTTCCTGAGACACCATTGACCTTTGCACCGATTTGGATTGTATTTGAATGGGCAAAAACATGGGTATTTACAGGTTTTCCGTGGTTATTTGCAGGTTATGCTTTTACAGAACGATATCTAGATCATTATGCCCCTGTATTTGGTGTATTTGCTGTTTCCTTCGTGGTCATTCTTCTGGCAAGTGCCTTGGTGGAAATTCTTCGTAGAAAATGGTTATGGATTATTCCTTCGGCTTTTTTTCTTGTACTGGCATGGGCTTTTTCATTTATACAATTCGTTGAACCGAAAAATGAGAAACCACTTTCTGTCTCTTTGATTCAGGGCAATATTCCGCAAGATTTAAAATGGCTGACCGAGTATCAAGGAAAAACCTTAGAAATCTATGCTCAGCTCAGTCAATCTGAATGGGGTCGTGACCTGATTGTATGGCCTGAATCATCTATTCCACTGTTCCAAACAGATATTCCAGATTTTTTACAGTTGATGAATCAACAAGCTAAAAATACAGATACAGCTTGGGTTACAGGTATTCCTTATTGGGATTTGAAAGAATCAAAACAAAATGGCGCACCCATGTATTACAACGCCATGATTGCTTATGGCAGTGATGCAAGTGGACTATACAAGAAACAACGTTTAGTGCCTTTTGGTGAATACATTCCTTTGTCTGGATTACTCAGTTGGGTTCTTCCTGCATTGCAAAATGATCCTTCAATGAGCGGTTTTTCACGTGGTTCTTCAACGCAGAAACCATTCAATATCAAAGGACATCATTTGGCTGCTGCGATCTGCTATGAAGTAGCTTATCCAAATCTCACCAGACGTAATGCACAAGACAGTGATTTTCTTGTGACTGTTTCAAACGATGCATGGTTTAAGGGGACTGCAGGACCGCAACAACATTTACAAATGGTGCAAATGCGCGCTATTGAAAATGGTCGATGGTTCATTCGTGCAACCAATACAGGTGTCACAGCATTCATTAATCCTGAAGGTCATATTGTCAAACAAGCACCATCGGATAAACGTGCTGTACTGCGTGGCGACTTGCCAGCGATGCAAGGTCAAACCCTTTATAGTCGTTTAGGCGATTGGCCTATCTTAATCTTCTCTATTTTATTGTTGATTTTAGGATGGATTTATCGTCCCCGTCAGGTCGATATTTCATTTAAATCTCGTCGCTAAAATAAATCCTTGTCATCAAAAAACCGAGCGCATATGCTCGGTTTTTTTGTATGTCGAATGATATTGGGTTCAACGAGCACTCAAAATGATCTTTTTAGTTTTTTATCATTTTAAAATTAAGGCATCATTAAATTTGTGTTGCAAGATAACTCATCATTGCGGTTAAGCTCAACATCGGAACATAACCATAGATTTTAATTATCCATGCTTCAAATGTAGAAGCGTGCTGATTTAGACGCATAACAGTAGTACTTAATGCACTGCAAAAACTTACCAAAGACCAAGCTGTAAAAATGCTAATCCCCATAAAACCAAGCATGATCTGACTATTGGCATCTGTCGCATGCCAGAGATTGATAAAAAATTGGCTTAAAGGTAGAAGGCTCAATACCAAAAGAACAGACTTCAGCACTGACCGATGAAATTGATTCACTTCATCTTCAAGTAATAATGCTTTCATGTCATTCCCCAGTAAATCACTGTCCTGAATTCTATTATGCAAGGTTTTAAATAAATAAAAAGTCTATATTTATCCATATTTTGACTTTATTGTAACTATTAAATATGCAAATAATTCTTATTATAAATCTCAAAAATTAATTTATTTAAATTGTATTTAATTTCAATGATTTAATATTATATTTATGAATAATAAGGATTATCACTTCAGCCAGTATTTATTTAAACGATGAACTGAAGTGATTATTTCCATAATAATTAAATTAGAATAATTCTCAATCAAGGTTGGTAATAAATATCAGCATCATTACCTTCACCACCCTGCTTGCCATCTGCACCAAAAGAGTATAAATCGAACGTGCGACCTTCTGACCCTGGAATCACATATTGCACATCATTATCCCAACTGTCTTTCGGATATCCACCTTTAATATATCCACCTTGCATCCAATTTTTTGCAGAAGCAGGCTTATTGACAAGCGCATCTAAACCACCATCTTGCATAGATGGATATTTATTATTATCAAGTTTGTATTGATCTAAAGCACCTGCAACAGATTTTAAGGTAATGTGGGTGGTATCAACTTTGGCTTTTTCACCTCGACCCATAACATTAGGCACGATGAGTGCTGCCAGCACCCCCAAAATGACGATCACCACCATCACTTCAATTAAGGTAAAGCCTGCTTGTTGATTTAAACGGCGCGTATTTGATTTTTTGTTCAATTGTGTCATTTTTATCTCTCTTCCTGATCGATCATAAGATCAATTTCATTATTTAATTTGATCAAATCATATTGTTCATATTTACAATTGGCAACATCACAGCAATCACAATCACCAAAACGATACCTGCCATAATGACCAGCATCAAGGGTTCCAACAGAGCAAGTAATGTTGAAATAAATGTCGTCACTTCTTTATCTTGCATGTCAGAAGCACGTGACAACATGCGATCCAATTCTCCAGAAGCTTCACCACTTTTAATCATTTGCACCATCATTGGGGGAAAATAACCGCTACGTTCTAATTGCGTTGCCAAGTTCCCACCTTCGGTCACTTTTTCAGATGCATGATTCACAGCATCTCGAATCACCCAGTTATTACTCACCGCTGCCCCAATTTTCAGTGCATCCACCAACGGCACACCAGACTGCGTCAAAATCGACAATGTACTGGCAAATCGTGCTGCATTAATACCACGTGAAAGTTTACCGAATAATGGCAATTTGAGTGTTAAACGATCAAAAGCATAATGACCTGCTGACGTTCTTAGAAACCGAATGAGAAGAAAAATGCCTAAAATTGAGAACACCAACATAAACGGCCAAGCTTGTCGAATAAACTCACTGGCTTTCATTAAAGCCACAGTAATCCAAGGCAAGGCTTGTTTGCTCTGATCAAAAGTTTTAACAATATCTGGAACGACATAAGTCATCAGCCCCATTACAATCGCAAAGGACATGATCATCAAAATGATTGGATAAATCATGGCAGATTGAATTTTCTTTTGCATGGCAAAACGGTTTTCAGTGTAATCCGCCAATTGATCTAAAATCAGATCGAGATGTCCAGATCGCTCACCTGCCGCAATCGTAGCAATATATAAATCTGGAAAACGTCCCGATTGCTGCATCCCCTGTGCCAATGAATGTCCTTCCATGACTTTTGAGCGCACGGAGGACGTTAAATTTTGTACATGTGATTTTTCACTTTGCTTCGACACCGCACGCAAAGCTTCCTCTAAAGGAATACCTGCAGCCACCAAAACTGATAATTGACGTGTCAGCAAAGCCAAATCATAGGCTGTAAATTTCTTTTGAAACCACTGTCCATTTTGGGTTTTATTTTTTTGCTCCACAGCATCAACATTGACAGGAATCCATTGTTTATCGCGCAGTTGTTGACGAATTTGACGTGCAGAATCACCTTCTAATACGCCTTTTTGCTGTTTGCCCGAAGCATCTATTGCTGTAAATTGATATGCTGGCATTCCAATGCTCTAATTTTCCAAATGATGACTTTTAATTGTTGCATCTCACCCTAATAATCATTCATATTCATGCTTATTGATGATCTTCTTCACTGTACCATAAGCTTTCATTGTTCACGATATAATTTGCTCACGCTACCCGACAGAATGACATGCCAAATATTTTAAATACTGCTCCAGAACTTTATCGCATTCGCGTCGCTGTACCTGTACATCTTTATGACTGCTTTGATTATAAAGTTACTGAAGATCAATATCGTCAAATTGAAGTCGGTGCACGCGTTGCTGTGTCCTTTGGTCGTCAACATGTGGTGGGTATTGTGACTGAAAAGCTACAGTCTGATGCGCCAATTGACTCAAGTTTTCAACTCAAATTCATTACTGAAATTTTGGATGATCAAACAATTTTAAATGAGGCTGTTTTAAAACTTTGCCATTGGTCTGCACAGTATTATCAATTCCCCATAGGGGAAGTGATGCATGCTGCGATTCCTACCCTGCTTCGACAAGGCAAGCCATATAACTTGCTTGCTCGAACATGGAAAGTCTTAGATTTAAATGCAGATGACAAATTCAAACGTTCTGAGAAGCAACAAGATGCTTATAAAGTTTTAAAATTACATCCGCATGGAACAGCAGAAACCATCTTAAATTTAAGCGGAATCGAAACTGCGACACTCAAAGCAATCGAAAAAAAAGGCATTATTCGTTGTGAATTAGAACCGCAAAATTTTCAGCCTGAACCTGTTCAATTGGCGCAGATGCCTTTAACACCCAATGAAGATCAGCAAAAAGCCATACAAAGCATGGTAAAAGCTAAAAATAAATATCAAGCTTTTTTACTCGATGGATTGACTGGTAGTGGTAAAACTGAAGTGTATTTGCAGGTCATGCACGAGGTGTTAAAACAAGGTAAACAAGTCCTTGTTCTCGTTCCTGAAATTGGATTAACACCACAAACCATTAGTCGCTTCCAATCTCGTTTTCATTGCAATATTGTGCTTATGCATTCAGGTTTGAATGACACCAAACGCTTACAAGCTTGGCAACATGCACAAACAGGCAAAGCCACCATTATTCTAGGTACGCGTTCTGCCATTTTTACCCCTATGCCAAATCTTGGTCTGATCATTTTAGATGAAGAACATGATTTATCATTTAAGCAACAAGAAGGCTTCCGTTATCACGCACGAGATGTGGCTTTGTATCGTGCACATTTAGAAAATTGCCCGATTGTTTTAGGCTCAGCAACACCAAGCATTGATTCATTCTATTTAGCCGATCAGGGAAAATTGACCCACCTCAAATTGACACAACGTGCAGGTGGGGCATTGATGCCAAAAATGCATTTGATCGATTTGAAAATTGCAAAAAAACAGCAAGGCATCAGTCAAAACCTCATCGATGAAATCAAAAAACGTTTAGATAAAAAAGAACAAGTGCTGATTTTTTTAAATCGACGTGGTTATGCACCCGTTTTAATTTGTGAAAGCTGTGCTTGGCAAGCCAATTGCCCCCATTGTGATGCCCATTTTACCTTACATAAAAAACCCTATGAGCATTTGCACTGTCATCACTGTGGCACAATCAATCGCCTGCCTGATGCATGCCCACAATGTCATCAACAAACATTAAAGCCAATCGGGATGGGCACAGCGAAAGTAGAAGAAACCCTTCAAGAACTTTTTCCTGAACATAAAATCTTACGCGTCGACCGTGATTCCACCAGTCGTGTCGGAAGCTGGCAAAAAATTTATGATCAGATCCATACGAGTGAACCCATGATTTTACTGGGTACACAAATGCTGGCCAAAGGACATCATTTCCCCTATGTCACTTTAGTGGCAATCTTGGATATTGATTCTGGTTTACTGAGCGTAGACTTCCGTGCCACAGAACGAACAGCCCAGTTAATTATTCAAGTGGCTGGGCGTGCTGGACGTGGAGAAATGAAAGGCGAAGTTTATCTACAGACTTTACGCCCCGACCATCCGCTTTTAAATACGCTTATTACTAAAGATTATCGTGCCTTTGCTAAAGATACGCTGGCTGATCGACAAATTGCTCTCCTTCCACCTTGTCGTTATGCAGTCATGATTCGTTGTGAATCACGCAGTCAGGATGAAAATCAAACTTTTTTAACCAACATGACCCAAAAACTGCGTGAACATGCGGGCAATCTGATTGATATTTGGGGTCCCATTCCAGCACCCATGGAACGCAAAGCAGGACGATACCAAGCTCATGTGGTATTACTTTCGACGGAGCGTGCCAAAATGCATTTTTATGTACGCGAATGGTGGCAACAAATTTTGCATTTCAAACCATCAAACATGAAAATTACCATTGATGTCGATCCACAAGAACTGAGTTGATACATGCTTGAACAGATTGGTATGCTTGACGCACAAAATTAAATATAAAGATGATCTTTTCGAGAATACAATTCTCATAAATTATAAATTGAGTTTGGAAAACCCTTATGTCCTTACTGTTACAAATCACGATTTTCCTTGGAGCTGCGCTCATTTTAGTTCCACTCGGAAAACGCTTTGGCATTGCAACAGTATTGGGTTATCTATTTACCGGCATTATTTTAGGTCCAAGTGTTTTAAACATTGCTCGAGATGCTGATTCAATTGTCCATTTGGCCGATTTCGGCGTAATTCTGTTGATGTTTTTAATTGGCTTGGAACTTCGACCACAGCGTCTTTGGGAAATGCGCCGTTCTATTTTTGTATTAGGTACAGCTCAAGTAGTCATTACAGGCTTAGTCCTGATGGGGACGATATGGTTGCTCTTTCAACATAATTTAACAGCCAGCTTTGTCATTGGTTTCGCATTGGCACTCTCTTCGACAGCATTTGTGCTGCAACTTCTTTCTGAAAAACAACAGCTCAACACTACACATGGTCAGCAATCGTTTTCCATTTTGCTTTTTCAAGACATCGCTGCAATTCCACTGATTGCCATTATTCCAATATTGGCAGGTAGTGAGACCAGTCATCATGGTATTGCTTATTTTGCTGCCATTGTCGCAACCTTTACTGGCTTATTTTTATTTAGTCGTTATGTGATGCGCCCTTTCTTCAGGTTTATTGTTAAGAGTGACGCGACAGAACTGATTACCGCAGCAGGACTTTTTATTGTGCTGTCTGTGGTCGTCCTTATGGATGTACTCGGTATTAGCACGACATTGGGGGCTTTTCTCACAGGTGTATTGTTAGCAGATTCTGAATTTCGTCATGAGCTTGAAGCCAGTATCACCCCATTTAAAGGCTTACTACTGGGTTTATTTTTTATGACAGTGGGTATGACAACCCATATTTCGGTCATTTGGCAAATGCCTGTATTGGTCATAGGCGGTACTTTATTATTAATAGTCATTAAAGCCGCGGTTATGCTCTCCATTGCTCGATATTACAAATATACGTGGAATCAAAGTATCTTGATTGCCACATGTTTGGCGCAAGGTGGTGAGTTTGCCTATGTGATTTTTGCTGTTGCACGAAGTGAAAATGTATTGACCAGTGCCATGATTGAACCTGTAACCCTCATTGTCACCTTATCAATGGCGCTCACGCCTATTGTGTTTTGGGCAGTTAATCGTTGGATCACACCCTTATTTCAACAGCAATCTAAGCCTGAATACGATGAAATCATTGACCATCATCCTCCTATGATTATTGCTGGCTTTGGTCGTGTTGGGCAAATCGTAGCCCGTCTTGCACATATGCAACGAATCAACTTTACAGCCATTGATAATAATTTGCAGCGCATTGACTTCGTGCGTCGTTATGGCGGTAAATTGTATTATGGCGATGCAACTCAACCAGACTTGCTACGTGCTGCAGGTATTCAACATGCGCAAGTATTTATCTTGGCGATTGATGATGTTGAAGTCTCGATGAATGTGGCACGACACATACGACTGAATTATCCAAATTTGCGTTTACTTGCCCGTGCCCGTGATCGCTATCACATGCATTTACTTCGTGATTTAGGTATTGAATATATTTGGCGTGAAACGTATTTGTCATCATTAGGAATGTCTTATCGTGCATTATGTTTATTGGGTATACCCAAAGAACAGGCCCATGACAGCATTGAACTGTTCCGTGATTACGATGAAAAGCTTTTAGCAGAACAGCAACGCATCTATACTGATGAACAAAAGGTCTATGAGAGTTATCGTAACTTTATTGCTGAACTTGAACATATATTTGAAAGTGACTCACACAATTTTCCATCAAAAGATGACTCAGAACAGCTCAATGAGTCGGTCACCTCACCACAAACGATACATTTGCAACGGAATGAGCACCCAGATCGAATTAATGTTTGTCGAGATGAAGAAATTTAACTTGTGATTTACAATATAGTCACCATCTAAGCAGGGATTTGGAGAATTTTATGTCTGATTTACGTCAACGTTTTTATATTGAAAATAGCCCTGTACGTGGTGAAGTAGTTCATCTTGAAGAAGCTTTGCAAACTATTTTGGCGCAAAAAACTTATGCGCCTGCAATTCAGGTACTCCTTGGTGAAATGCTGAGCGCTACAGCATTGCTTGCAAGTACATTAAAAATTCAAGGGCGAATCAGCTTACAAATTCAAGCGCAAGGCACGCTGAAATGGGCAATGGCTGAATGTAACCATTTAGGTGAAGTTCGTGCTTTGGCGGATTATGAAGAAGATCCAAAATTTAATGCAGCAACAGACAGCAGCACAGTGTTATCCACTTTAGTTAGTCCTGTTTTATTTATTAATATTGAACCTGATTTTGGTGAACGTTATCAAGGGATTGTGCCTTTAGACCAACCAAACTTAGCACATTGCTTAATGCAGTATTATGATTTATCTGCACAAATTCCAACACGTATTGTATTAGCAAGTTCAGAAAAACGTGCTGGTGGCTTACTCATTCAATTGCTTCCTCGTAATAATGAAGAAGAGCAACAATTGGTCGATGAAGATATTTGGCCACGTTTAAAAATGTTGACTGAGACCTTGAAAGCAGATGAATTGACTGATCTTGATGCTCAAGAAATTCTTTATCGTTTATATAATGAAGAAGAAGTTCGTCTACCAGATGCTGAACAACTTAAATTTGGCTGCACCTGCTCAAAAGAACGTTGTGCAAATGCGTTGATTCAAATTGGCGAAGATGCGGTACGCGAAACCTTAGAAGTTCAAAATCCAATTACCATGGATTGCCAATTCTGCAATACACGTTATACGTTCACAGCAGTTGAGGCACTGGGTCTTTTTGGTGCTCACCTAAGTTAAGGGATCAGACCACTTCTCTTTTTATACGGGCTAGATCGTAAAAATCGTAGAAAATTGACCTTAAAGTGATGTACTCACTTTAAGGTTTTTTTAATGCTGTAGTCCTTGTACTTATGAAAACACCAAAACACATTAAAGTGATATAAATCACGTTTTATATTTATAATGCAAACAAATGTAAAATACTTTAAGTCGGTTAAAATCCAAGAAAAATATTTAGACTATTCGAATTCATTTTTAGATACATATTATTTTTAATCAATGATTTTTAACAACGTTCATTTTCTTGTTTTATAAATATTATAAACATCTATTTTTGTAATACTTTTTCTAAAATCCCCTTTCCAATATTGCCAATTTCTGTTCAAAGTTTGAAACAATTAGATACTAACAAACCGTTTAAGATTGCTCAAAATTCAGACCATAATAATTAAAAATCGATCAAATAAAATTCAGGTGCAATGTCAAAAAATCACTATGACGTTCTGGGCATAAGTCGTGAAGCCACATCAGACGAAATCAAAAAAGCGTATCGAAAACTCGCACGCAAATATCATCCTGATGTCAGTAAGGAACCCGATGCTGAAGAAAAAATGCAGGCCATTAACGTTGCTTATGACACCTTGAGCAATGCTGAAAAGAAACAGCAATACGACTTTGAACTGGATCATCCTCAAGGCTTTGCAAGTGGTGGATTTGGTGGTCAATCAAATGCCAATGGCTTTGATGGCTTTTCAAATCATCAAGGTCAAACAGGCAATGGCTTTGGTCAAAATGCAGATTTTAGTGGTTTCGAAGATTTATTTGGTCGTTTTGGTCAGGGCTTTGGTGGGGGTCGCCAACAACAATATAGCCAGCGTAATACTCAACAGCAAACCAGTTTCCGTGGTGAAGATCAACATGCAAAAATTGAATTGGATATTGATGTTGCATACCACGGTATTACCCAAACAATTACTTTACAAATTCCGACCTACAACGTTTATGGCGAACCTGAGGTTCAACGTAAAACCTTAGAAGTGAAAATTCCTAAGGGTATGAAAGAAGGTCAACAAATTCGTTTATCAAAACAAGGCCAAGCAGGCATCAATGGCGGTGAAGCTGGTGACCTCTATATTGAAATTCAATATCGTGAGACCAGTAAACTTCGTGTTGATGGTGCAGATGTCTATTACAACATTGACATCAGCCCTTGGGAAGCAGCACTCGGTCAAGAAATTGAAGTGATGACCCCAACTGGAAAAGTCAAAGTCACTATTCCGAAAAATACCGTTTACGGTAAACAACTACGTCTCAAAGATAAAGGGATTCCATCCAAAGTTCCCGGTCACTTATATCTAGTATTAAATATCGTCTATCCAAAAGCAGAAACGGAAGCAGAGACACATGCTTACCAAGATTTTGCTAAAGCATTTTCGCATTTTAATCCTAGATCTAATTAATGGAGCAGATTCATGACAACGATTCATTATCGTGAAATTGTAAGAAATGGATGTTTAGAAGCGGAAATTATTGATGAAAATCATATTTTTGATTTGAAAAATTTTGCCCAAGCCTGTGGGCAAAGTCCTGAGTGGGTTTTACAGCTCTTAGAGTATGAAATTTTACCTGCTCGTAATGAAAGTCGTATCCATCAGTTTTTCGCCGATGAACTGGTTCGAGCCCGTAGAGCCTATCGCTTACAGCGTGATTTCGAGGCCAGTTTGTCAGCTGTTGCAATGATGATGGATTTGATTGATGAAGTTCAAACGTTACGCAAACAAGTAAGACACTCCCATCTTACCCAAAGCTAATGAATGATGTGGATTATTGCAGGACTCAACTGCAATGCTCCCCTATTCTTTTAAAACTTACAGAATGAGGTATCTAAAATCATCATGAATACAAAAACACTTAATAAAAAACTGAAGAATATGTTCCCCGAATATCGCGAAATTATGCCTATTCTCGCTCAGGAGGATCCGCATTTCGCACAGCTACTTGAGGATCATAACGCCTTAGACCGTGAGATCATTTCGATGGAGCAAGATCCGATCAAAGTCATTCACGATGACATTGAGGGGTTAAAACGGAAGAAGCTGAAATTGAAAGATACCTTGTATCAAATTTTGAAAACAGCCTCTCGCCAACAAGCAACCCAAAGCGCCACTTAATCAGGATTTTTGTTGATTGAATTTCACGAATGTTGCGTTATTTAAATTTTGTGAGTTTTTCAACGCCCTTCATGGTCTGCTTAATGGGTTCATAATCCATAAACCAAAATAGATTGACATGTTGATCTCTGTGTTGTTGAGCCAGCATGTCAATCACACTTTTTTCACCGCGCCCGACCAAATGACGGCGGTAGAAGAAAATGATCAGAATGATCGTGGTGATCAACATCACCACGAGCATCACCCAAAAGCCGAATGGATTTTTGAGACCTGGAATCTCTTGAAAGTTCATACCATAAATTCCAGTCAACAAGGTCAACGGTGCAAAAATAGCGGTAATAATCGCTAAAATGCGCATATTTTCATTGGTTTGATTGGCAACGGCTGAAAAATGCAAATCAATTGCAGCCTGAATTGCACTACGTAATCGTGTGGTGTGTTTTTGAATTCTTTCAATATGACTCGATAAATCATCTACACGCACTACCATAAGATCTTGTTTATCTGCACGTTTTTTACCTTTGAGATGAGTGTAATTTTCAACAATCTCATCGCGTAATTCCTGTAAGCAATCGATTTGTTCCTCACACAAGTTTTCGACTTGTTGAAAAGACATATTTTCCTGTAACAGTTGATTCCATGTGGTAAAACGACGATGCCCCTGTAACAGCTCTTGCTGCCAATATTCAACTCGACGCGTTAAGGGTACTCTCAAATCGAGATAACCATCGACCATGGTATTGAGCAATCTAAGACTCAAATCAATGGGGGTAGATGCTAACTTCCTAGGCTTATTTTGTTCTTCTATTGGACGACACACGATGGTTTCAGTACGTGCAATATAATTTTCAATGGATTTATTGCCTATTTCACGAATCGTCACCAAAATTTGAGGCGTAATAATAAAACTCATAGGTGTTGTCGCGAGTCCAAACACACTTTCGTGCTTTTCTAATGCATTCTCATCCATACCAATCTGATCATCAGGCGTAATGAGTTTTCTAAAAATCAATAAATCATAATCATCCATCGCATCAAATACACATGGGTGTTCTAAATTTAAAATATCTCGAACATGATATTCATTCAAAGTCAGCTGTGTTAAAGCCTGAATGTTTTTTTGCCATTGTTCTGCATGATTGACAACATCATCCCGTGTGCAATCGACCCAAATAAATTCAGCTTCTTGGTTTTCAATGGGTGTTTTACTGATGTAAGAATAATTTTCCGATTGATGTAAATAAAAATAGTAGCTTTGCATAATGATCAGTTATGTTTCATTTTAGATATTCGCCTGATCTTCATCATGCCATAAAAAAAGCCTTGAGCAAGTCAAAGTATCAACTTCGACTTTACCCAAGGCTTTTTTCCTTTCAGCTTCCTATGCAGAAAGCTGAAAAGTTCGAACAATTATGCTTGTTCGATGTCTTTCATTGTCAATTTGATACGACCACGGTTGTCGACATCTGCAACTTGTACTTTAATTTCTTGACCTTCAGCAAGAATGTCAGTCACGTTAGCAACTCGTTCATTCGAGATTTGAGAAATATGAAGTAAACCATCAGTACCTGGAAGAATGTTTACAAACGCACCGAATTCAACAATACGAATCACTTTACCAGTGTAGATTGTACCCGGTTCGATTTCAGCAGTAAGCGCTTGGATTTTTGCAACAGCAGCCATCGCAGCAGCTTTCGTCTCACCGAACACACGAACTGTACCGTTATCTTCGATATCAATCGCAGCTTTGGTTTCTTCAGTGATCGCACGAATTGTCGCACCACCTTTACCAATCACATCACGGATCTTGTCAGGATTGATGTTGATCACTTGGAATGTAGGTGCATGCATAGAAATTTCAGGGCGAGCACGTGAAATCACTTGATTCATTTCATTCAAAATGTGCATACGACCAGCATACGCTTGGTTCAATGCAGTTTCCATGATCTCTTCAGTAATACCTTCGATCTTGATATCCATTTGAAGTGCAGTAATACCGTTTGCAGAACCAGCTACTTTAAAGTCCATATCACCTAAGTGATCTTCATCACCTAAGATGTCAGAAAGTACCGCAAAACGCTCGCCTTCTTTCACTAGACCCATTGCGATACCCGCAACTGGCGCTTTAAGTGGAACACCTGCATCCATAAGTGATAATGAAGCACCACATACAGAAGCCATAGAAGATGAACCGTTCGATTCAGTAATATCAGATACGATACGAATTACGTACGGGAAGCGGTCAGCTGCAGGAAGAACCGCTTGAACACCACGGCGAGCCAAACGACCATGACCAATTTCACGACGTTTAGGACCAGATTCACGACCAGTTTCACCTACAGAGTATGCAGGGAAGTTGTAGTGAAGCATGAAGTTGTCAGTTTTAGTACCTGCAAGCGTATCCACCATTAACGCATCACGTGTATTACCTAAAGTCGTTGTTACTAACGCTTGAGTTTCACCACGAGTAAACAATGCAGAACCGTGTGCACGATCTAACACGCCCACTTGTACGTCGATTGCACGAACAGTTTTGGTATCACGACCATCAATACGTGGTTTACCAGACAAGATATTGTCACGAACTGTGCGGTATTTAAGATCTTCAAATAATTCGTTAACTTCATCTGCAATACCTGTTTCGTCACCTTCTGGAACGAACTGAGCAATTGCTTCTGCATGAAGTGCGTCAAGTGCAGCATAACGATCTTGCTTAACAGCAATCGTGTACGCTTCAGAGATTTTCGCTTCAAATGCTTCTTTTAATTGAGTTAAAAGCGCTTCATTTTTAACAGGTGCAGTCCAAGTTGACTCTGTTGCACCAGCAGCCGCTGCAAACTCTTTAATCGCTTGAATTGCGATTTGCATTTCGTCATGACCGAACAATACAGCACCAAGCATTTGGTCTTCTGAAAGTTCTTTCGCTTCTGATTCAACCATAAGAACTGCAGATTCTGTACCTGCAACAACAAGGTCAAGATCAGACTCTTTCAATTGTTCGTGGTTCGGGTTCAGGATGTATTCACCGTTGATTAAACCAACACGTGCACCACCGATTGGACCACGGAACGGTGTACCTGCAATTGCAAGTGCAGCAGACGTACCCAACATTGCAGCAATATCAGCATCCATTGTTTTGTCAGATGAGATTACTGTCGCAGTCACTTGGATTTCGTTGTAATAACCTTCAGGGAACAACGGACGAATTGGACGGTCAATCAAACGTGAAATTAAAGTTTCAGCTTCAGACGCACGACCTTCACGCTTACCGTAACCACCTGGAATACGACCAGCTGCATATTGTTTTTCTTGATAATTAACAGTCAATGGGAAGAAGTCTTGACCTGCTTTTGCAGTTGGTTGAGCAACAACAGCAACCAATACTTGAACGCCACCCATTGTAATCACAACAGTATTTGCTTGACGTGCAACACGACCTGTTTCAAGCACTACATTATGCTGACCGTATTGGAATTCTTTACGAATAATATTAAACATTGACATGTTCTATTTTTTCCTAGTTCTTGTGAACAATTATTCTAGTGGAGACCCCTAAGGTTTGGCATTCACAATCAATATTGAAAAATGACAAAGCTTAGAAGCCGACCTCACCAGACAATTAATGACTCACAATGAGTAAAATATGAATTTAAGACACAAAGAAGGAGCGAAACATTCGCCCCTTCTCTATTACCTAGTCGAAGCTAGGTATACTTCAATTTTCAGTAATATAGCACTAAGCATGCAATAGCCCGAAAAACAAAGTTCAATCGAATTAACGACGTAAACCTAAAGCAGCAATCAAGTCGCTGTAACGAGTAGCATCTTTACCTTTAAGGTAATCAAGAAGCTTACGACGTTGGTTAACCATACGGATAAGACCGCGACGGCTATGATGGTCGTGTTTGTGCTCTTTGAAGTGACCTTGTAAGTCATTGATTTGAGATGTTAAAAGAGCTACTTGAACTTCTGGTGAACCAGTGTCGTTTTCAGCGCGAGCAAATTTAGCAATGATCTCTGCGCGATCTGCGTTTGTTAAAGCCATTCGATTTCTCCGAGATGCTTATATGTTAAGTATTTGATACGAATCAACTTCATTCTTCAAAACTGGGTTGACTGCCGTGCATCACTACAGCAGTGGGTTATTTTAAAGGAACTACCCTCAGATTGCAAAGTTATCCAGCGCAAATCTGAATTTTAAACTTGAACTAACAGAAAATAGATTGTTGCTTTTTTTTACATTTGCAGATTATTAGCCTATCAACGTCAGCATAGACACTGACTTTGAAAAACCAGCAAGGCAAACTGGTTCGCAATAACAAAAATATGAAGTGCGGCTAAACAAATGAAATTATTTTCAACCAATACCTGTTATGTGCCTCGTGATTTAAATTCAATCACGACATCTAAGAATGAAGTTGATCCTGCATTGGGTGGTTTAAGTGGCGCTCAAATTGAGAAAATTTGGTCGAGCGTAGAGACACTCTATAAATCAGGTAACCACCCTTTAATCAGTGTCTGCATAAGACGGCATGGACACATAATGATCAATCGAAGTATTGGATATCGCCAAGGTAATTCTGCGGCAGGGCTTTCCTCTGATGCAGTTATTGCCAATCCAGATACGCCCATTTGTTTGTTCTCAGCATCGAAATTGGTCAGTGCGATGTTGGTTCATATCCTTAATGAACAAGGTAAAATCAATTTACTTGATCCTGTTAGTCGCTATATTCCTGAATTTGCGGCCAATGGAAAAAGACGAGCGACCATTTTTCATTTACTTTCTCACCGTGGCGGCATTCCAAAAATTGAAACTGAAGTTACGCCTGAACTGCTGTTTGATCGTGAAAAAATATTGCAACTGCTCTATGTCGCAAAACCCGTGGCTCGTGCAGGAAGTCAATTGTCTTACCATGCGGTGACAGCAGGATATATCTTGGGTGAACTGATTGAGCGTGTTACTGGGCAAGATATTCGTGATTTTTTACATACACATATCGAAAAACCCATGGATCTGCCCTTCTTCAATTATGGTTTAAAACCCGAATTGAGAGATCAAGTGGCATTGAATTATCCAACAGGCATTCATCCAAGTCTAGGCAGTGACGTGTATTTAAATCGTGTGCTGGGTGGTGGTTTAGAACTGGCGGTCAATGTGACCAATGATACGCGATTTATGGACACGGTATGTCCTGCAGGAAATATATACACCAGTGCTGAACAAGCCAATCGTTTTATGGAAATGCTATTAAATGGTGGTTCATACCAAGATAAGCAAATTATTCGACCTGAAACGGTGTTTAGAGCAACATTGCCAACATCCAATACCACCATTGACCGAAGCTTACTTGCACCGATGCGTTATGCTTTAGGACCCATGCTAGGCACAAATCCAGTTGGACTCTTTGGTCCAAATTCAGGTCAAGCTTTTGGGCATTTAGGATTTTCCAATATTTTATGTTGGGCAGATCCAGAAAGGGACATTAGTGTCTCCATCTTAAATACGGGTAAATCTGTCCTAGGTACACACCTACCTGCACTCGGATATTTGCTGTATCAAATTTCTGCTCAATGTCCAATCATTGCGAAAGAACAGCGACGCTCTTTGTTTGGATCGGATCAACATGAAGCAAATCTGGTTTAAAAATAGACTTGTAGCGTAGTGTAAACCAATGGTAATACACGCTTACACACTAATTATGAAAAAAGTAAAGTTTTAAGAAATGAAAAAAAGCCCCTAAGTAACTTAGGGGCTTTTTTTTGCGCTGTAGATTCTTATGTTGTTATTGTTATTGTTTTATTTATACTTTTTTCTAAGTGATGAACTCACTCATTATTATTAATACGGTCCTTGTTCTTAAGGTTTCAATTCCCTATGACTGTATTTTGCCACAAATAAAGTGATAAACGAGTCGCATTTTTCGTATCTTTATGTAAGCATAATCTCACAGCATGTAATTTTATTTAAAAAAAATTAAATAAAACAAACATAAAAAAGCCCTGTAGTCTCTCCCAAAACTACAAGGCTTAGCGGCTGTAAGTTTCCTCTTTTATACTTACTTCTTGTAAGTTCGCAGTCTCTCGACTCTTATCATTCTTATTATGCGATATCGCTCAACATTCCGTGTTGAACCCTTTATGCGTTTCATCATCTCAAAAACTTCACTGAAGCTCTATGCGCTAATTTCTTGAATCCTTGTAAGCAATTGCTTACAACGCCTATATTGTTAAACAATCCTATCAATTTAAATTTATTGAATTAATTTTTTTCACCACTCCACTACAACGCGCAGATTTTACACAAAAAGCTTGTCTAAGCGCATTTGGTGCGACCAATAAGCTGACAACAGATTTTGCACGCGTAATTGCAGTATAAATTAGCTCTTGACTCAATAACTTAGAGGCAGAATCATCTAATACAACAGCTGTATGTTTAAATTCTGAGCCTTGTGATTTATGCACAGTCAATGCAAATGCAGTCTGAATTGACTTAGGCAAGCGTGTTGCTGGTATCCATTTGTTTAGACTTGGAAAATAGACCTCGAATTGACCCAATTGACAGCGATGCTTAAAACATAGGCCAATATCACCATTTGATAATCCCAGCTGATAGTCGTTATAACTCATCATGACGGGGCGACCGACAAACCAATCCCCCTGTGGAATAATATTCTTTAATGTTGAAAGTAAAGCCTTTTTCATCTGTTCATTTAACGCATCTAGGCCAAATTCACCATGCCGAATTGCCGTTAGAATTCGATACTCGTCAAATGATTGAACGACTTTTTCAATGAGATTTTCTGCATAGTCAGACTCAACATACTGTTTCAGTGCCTCAAAATAACCTTGGTATCCCCAACTCAATTTTTGGTAATACTGATCTAAATCGATCGAAGAAAATTGCTCTTTCAGATATTCCAGCTGTACCACATCTTCCATATCCTCAAACAAATCGACTGCTTGCAATTCGCTCGCCTGTACAATCTTTTGCTCAAATCTATTTAGAACATTAGATACCAACTGCTCAGCATCATTTTGAGATTGGATAAATTGAGCCATTTCACCAATTTTTGCGCCATCTCTAAAGCGACGACTGGTGATTAAATTGACATGGTTTTCTTGAAGTTGTGGAACTTGTTGTAAATCTGCCAAAACCGCTCCCACATCAACCGAAGCCAATTGATTGGCATCTCCCAATAATATTAATCGACTTTGATCTGGAACTGCTTCAAACAATAATGTCGCTAAATTCAAATCCAACATTGAAGCTTCATCAATGACAATCACATCGTAAGGCAATGGTTGTTTTAAATGAAAACGGGGCTGATATTGTGTTCCTAAGCCTAAAAGTCGATGAATGGTTAAAGTCTCTTGATTTTTTAAAGCATCAGAAACCAATCCCAGTTCATTAAGTTTTTCATCATTTAAGGAACCTTGCAGCGCCTCTTTCATACGCTGTGCCGCTTTTCCTGTTGGTGCTGCCATCGCAATTCGAATATCTGGAATTGCTTGACTCAAAACCGCAATAATTCGCGCTAAAGTGTAGGTTTTTCCTGTCCCAGGCCCGCCTGTAATGATATTGAAGGCATGATCAGCCACCATGGTCAACGCCGCTTTTTGATGTGTATCCGTCAACAGATGCTCAAAAGTTTGTACATCAACTGATTGAATTTTTTGTTGTGTTAAACGCCGAATTTGCTGAGCTAAGCGATACTCCAATTGCCAGTAGCGATATAGATATACATATTCATCGTCATAGACAAATGGGGAGACTTGCTGTGTCGCTAGCTTCTCATCTATCGCTAATTTTTCAAAAATGACGTCAAATTGCTCAGGTCTGCTTAAGCAACTATCCCCTTGCGCATTGGCCAATACAATTTGCTCGACCAATTTAATTGATTCTTCATTTAAATTTATATCCAAAGATGCGCTTTTAAGCAGATATTTCGCCCATGTGCTAATCCATTGAGGAATCTCACTTTCCAAATCCTGTACATTTTCCACACAGTTATCCTCAAAGTTATCCACCCAGTTTTCAACATTGTTATCCACAAGCTAAAACACTGTTTAAAATTAAAATCATTGAAAAAGTCATGCAATTTTGCTGTTTTTATCCTCAGAAAAATGACCTAAAATTGCATCAAGTCTTAAAATAAACTCAGTTTCAGGTTGCCAATAAAAATAACCTTGTCCTGCCTGCCCATTCATGCCTCTTAAATAGAGGTAACTTGCACCACCCAAATCACGTGAAATCTCATAGTCCTCAAGTTGAATTTTCAAGTAACGATGCAGCGCAACCAAATATAAAGCGGCTTGTAGCCAGTAACTGGCATGACTCATACTCTCTTGAATCGCCTCAGAATTATAATGTTGTTGCTGTGTTCCAAGGAAATTACTTTTATAATCAGCGATGTGATAACGTTGTCCATCAAAGAACACCAAATCAATTTCACCTTTCAAATAGCGTGCAGAATTGGCCTCTAAAAACTCAGGCATATGAATATCATATTCAGCAAATAACTGATGAATGCGTTGTATTGCTAAGACACGATCAGAAAGCGCTAAATAAAACGGAAACTCCGCCAAATGCTCATGCGGTTCAAGTTGATTTAAGCAAAATGAATTTAAAATTGGCGTCGACAAAACATCATTCAGCCACATTTTAACTTGTTCAATAATAAAATCTTCATGTTGCGCTTCTTGCGGAAATGCCGTTTGAACTTTAGCTAACACTTCATTCCAAAGTTGTGCATTGTCATTTTTAAAACGGCGACGAATTTCCAGTCCCCAGTTGTGCTGGTTTTTAAAATCGATATGTTCAAAAATCTTGTGCAAGAAGCTTCCTGCAAAAGTCCCCATTGGAAAATTGCTTTTGATCCATGCCAAGGGCTGATCTTGTTGCTGAGACTGTTCGATATCAATCTGTAAGGCTAAATGCATCGAATCAATGGATTGATGCTTTTCATCATCTGCAATGCCAATTTCAGGCTCCGCAACAGCCATTGCATCCTGAATTTGTTGCCGTGTTAAATGTTGCGCCAAATAACTAAAACTGGTTTTCCCACGAGGATAAAAGCGCTGACTTGGAAAATCCAAAGCGTGTAAAGGTTGGTGTTGCTGATTTTGCGATGATTGCAAAGCTTTTGGGCGTTCCAACAACAAAGGCTCATTGACACTAAATGGATGTTGAAAGGCATCTGCGCCCTGCCCACGCCAAAATGCTAAACCTGTAGTTGATGTTCCTTTGACATCACTCAGCATGGCATAGACCCGATGGCTTGCACGAGTCAGTGCCACATACCATAAACGGCGATGCTCCGCCAAAACGCGTTCTTCATGTTGTGCTAAAGCTTGTGGTTCTATATTTTGCTTATCATTAATTGCCACAACACGCTGTTCTTCTACCTTTCCTGTGACTGGATTTAACTGCTCAAGCTTGGAAAAATTCAGCGTCTTGTTTTGCTCATTTGCCGATTTATCTGCACCGAGTAAAAAGACAATTTTAAATTCAAGACCTTTAGATTGGTGAATCGTCATCAACTGAACACCAGCATCATTGGAAAGTTGACGCTCCATTTCCCATTCACGTTCCATGGGCTGAGTCAGTTGTTTTAAATACCAGTGATAGAGATTATGTGCACCCTGATAAACTTCGCTGTGTTGACTGAGGACTTCAGTGAGATGACGTAAATTCACCACTACCCGCTCATTATCACGGCTTTGTTTTTCTACCAAAGTTTTCCAGACTTTGAACTGCGCCAATACATATTGCCACGCAGTTAAAAAACCTTGGTTCAGCCACATCTCACGAATCTGATCAAACTGCTCAATGTAACTGCTTAAGCCATCCGCTTGAAGTTCCAATTGAATCAGCTTTTGCAGATTAAAACCTAGTAAACGTGACACCAATGCCCGTTTCACTTTTGCTTCGTCATAGGGATGTAAAATTGCGGTAAGTAATGCACCTACATCACGTGCAATCTGACTTTCAAAGACGCTTTTTTTCGAAGGTCGATTGACCTGAATCCCAAGAAACTCCAAAGCGCTTTGAACTTGATCTAAACCATTATGATTTTTCGAGAGTACCGCAATATCACGTTCTTGAATTGCTTGCGGAGCTTGTTGATCTTGTACAAAAAGCTTGCCCGCAATGCCCTGATTCAGCAAATCTCGAATTTTCCATGCGACTTGTTCGGCTTCTTTTTCTTTATCTTCCAGTTGCATCCAACGTAATGGTGCAGGATTGGCTTGATGATCCTCAATTAAGGCAGGATGTGGTCGGCTGCCTGCTTGTACAGGGGTATAAAACACCGCTTCGCCAAAATCGATCTGTCGCTGAAATAGTGCATCGACCACCTCAACCAAAGGCTGCACAGAACGGTGGTTATAAACGAGGTTATAGGCATGTCCGTCTTTACCAAACACATCCTGATGGGCTTTTAAGAAGGTCAGCATGTCGCCGCCACGGAAACCGTAAATTGCTTGCTTACGGTCACCGACCATAATCATACAGCCTTGTTTGACCCGATTCGAATGACGCCAAATTTGCGCCAGCATATCGTCTTGATCTTGGTTAGTGTCTTGGAATTCATCGACCAAAATCAGTGGATAACGTGCATGTACATAAGCTGCAAAACGTTGCCCCTGTGTGCCTTGTAAGGCACTGGCTAGCGTTCGAATTTGCTGAGCAAAAGTCGTCTCACCTTTTTGTTGTAAGACTTGCGGTAAACGAATTTTGACTTGATGTGCCAAATAGTATTTTAGATAACTATCTGTCCCTTGCAGTTGCACTTCAAAAATTTCTATTTCTAAATAAATTTGCAATAACTGTTGAATCACTGGATGCTGATAGAAATCTGACTGAATACTTTCAGCAGCCGATTTTTTAAAGATTTGTTCTTCTCGCAAAACTTTTATTAAGGTTGCAAAATCATCTTTTTCTGCATTTAAACTGGAACTTAAGTAGAGATTCGCATCTTGCCCTTTTATGGTTTCAATCAGCTTCGGTAAACTTTTGGCAAAGATTCGATTGAAGCGACCACTTCGAAATTTTGTTCCATTGATGTGCTTATAATGTTCCCCATCCAACAAATAATAAGCCTCTAAACGATGTAATTGTTCAGCTGATATTTGTACCAATGCACCAATTGCACGTTGAAAATTTTCTGCATCTACAGAAGAAAATTTTGGCTCGGCGAAGATGGCTGATGCAAAATTTAGACTTTGTTCAACAGTCGACACATAATAATCTGCATCATGCAACTCACCTGCGAACATCAAACTATCGACTATTTGTTGTGGTTGCTGTTGAATCCATTCACGTAAAATATCGTGGATTAATTGTCGGCTATATTTCTTTGCATCATCGGTAATTTGGGCATATTCGATTTTGCCACTTTCAAAGGCAAACTCACGCAGGAGCTTTTGACTAAAACTATCTAAAGTGCCGACAAACAGCTCATCCAGTTGATCAATCACCAGTTTTAAACGTTCACAAGCATAGCCAATCTGGGTTGAAAACGTCTTGAGTAACACAGCAAATAAAGGGTCTGATTCCTGTTCTGCTTTGGCAAGTATTTGCTGTTCAGTCAATTCACGACAGGCTTCAAAATACCGCTGTGTATCTTGTAGTCGACTTCGAACCCGACTCTTTAATTCCGCTGCTGCCTTGCGAGTGAATGTGGTGGCAATGACCTGATTGGGTAAATGTTTTTCCAGTAAAATGCGCACCATTAAACTGGACAGTGTATAGGTTTTCCCCGTACCTGCAGAAGCTTCAATCCAATGCAGTCCGCTAAACTGCATATCCACAATGGGTTGCGTAGAGATTTTTGCTGTGTTCATCTCTTATTCCTCAACCACTGTTTGGTATTGATAAAACGGTTGATACAGCGCATAGGCAAATTGATCGCATGCATGTTTAAGTAGTGCGGTAGTATCTTGTTCTTGCAAAATAAATTGCCAATCTCGATGCTGCTTACTCCATTCCATATCATTTAATGAAAAGGGTAAAAATGAATCGCTTTTTTCCCATTCTTTTTGCAGCTCTTTAAAATTCGCCAGTGTGTTTCGTCCAAACTCATCACTTTCCCATTCAAGTTCTTTACCTTTTTCTGCCAATAGACCGAGCAAGGCCGCGGGCAACACCAAAGGCTGCGTTTGGGCATAGGCATAGGTCTGTAACCAGGACTGAACATAAGCCTGGGCTTGAGTCGCCGTTACCCCAGTATTGATAAGCGTGGCATCACTAAAGATGGCAATGCGTTGCAACTGTGCGGTTTTTTCATCGCTAATATCAGGATGACAAGATTTGAGATAACACAGCCAAAGCAAATATTCCAGCCAGACTTTGACTCGGCGTTTAGCACGCGCACTGGACGCATCTAAACTCACCCATTGCTCAGTCAATTGCTGGGGCACAATCAGGTTCATGACCAAATCTGGACGTATACGCCACTGACGCTGCGTGGTTTGAGTCACAGTATCAGCATAACGTTGTAAACGCTGTCTTAAACTATGCTGTTCTGCCAGACTGATCTGCAAACTACTCTGCTGAACCTTTCCAACAGGCATCTGATCTTGTAATAGATTAAAATCCAGATCTTCAAGCTGTTCCTGTTGTTGTAAAAATTCACGAATCTGATAACGACCTAAACCATCTAAAATCAGTGGTTCTTCATCCGCAGGGAGATCTTCAGGTTTTAAATTTTCCACCCCCAATGTTTTTAAATATAAACGTGCTGGGAAAGTCACATCCTGAATCCATTGACCTGCATCAAGCACTTGCACATCATGTTCTTGATTTGGCAGTTCTTGATTGACCCAAGGTTCACGTTGTCCTGTGGCATGGCGAATTTGACTTGCAACTTCAAACCACTGGTCTTGATAACGCACGAGATTGGAGAATGACGGTTCATCTGACACAGATGATGCTGATGACTCCGATTGCGCCGATGCGACAAAGCCCATTGGATCAAACGGTTGTAATGGATGTACATGATATAACTGCTGAATCTGTTCAGGCACTTCAATACCGTTGAATGACACCATACGATGCACAGATAATTCATCCTGAGGTATTTTCGGTGCACAGATAAATGCTAAATGGCTAATGAGTTCCTGTAATACACTGGATGGATCACGCACCTCTCCATCACTGACATCAAAACCATTATAAAACAGCCATAAATTCTCACGTGCCAGTAACAAGGCATCGAGAAAAGCACCTTGATCATCTTCCAGGCGAGAACGATCCCCCAATTGCGGTCTAAGCAAACTCATTAAATCGAAGGGCAATTGCGTATTGCGATTTGGAAATTTTCCGCTGTCCAGATTAAGCACCACGACCAATGCATACGGCACAGGACGAATATGCCCAATCTGACTAAAGGTGATTTGCCCTGTCGGTAGCGCTTGCTCAATCTGATTGTCGAGTGTGTCCTGAATTTCCTGAATCAGATAAGGCAAAGGCAGTTGCATATCCTGTAATTCATGGTGCTCTGGCGTATCTTTGGCATAGTTATAAGACAAGGTCAGCATGGTGTATTGTTTCGACACGATCTGATACACCGTCTGTAAAGCATCAACGCCTGCGGACTGAAACTCTTCAATTTCCTTTTTTAGGATTTCTAACCACTGTTCAACCCGCTTTTTAGGTGCTGATGGGATTTGATCAGCTTGTGTGAAATCCAAATTTTGCTGTTCATGCTCAAGCATCCAGTCACGGCGTTTGGCAAAATCTTCATAGATCTCAATTAAGCGTGCAATCAATTCGAAATCACTCGGCAATACACGTGCATAGCTTAAAGTATCTGCAAAAATAGCATGTTCAGGAATGGCGATGCCTAAAGCCAAACGATCTAATGCAAATTTAAAACTAAAGCGATAATCGGTATCATCCTGACTTAAACTCTGTTGTAAATGGGCTTCGTCTAGGCCACGTTTAAAACCAGCTTGAATCAACAGTTCAATCATGCGTTCTGTCATGTTCAAGTCCAGACCATAACGCATTTGGGTAGCACTTAAATTTAGCCAGTCAGCAAAATCTTCAATACTAAAACGTCCGTTGACCCATTGAATACGACCTAAAACCGCACGCCATGCATTGTTGACATCAATTTGAGTCACCCCTGCAATTTTCACAGGTAAAAACATACCATCCTGATGGCTACTTTGTGGAAAAACACTACGGATTAAAGGCTCAATTTGTTTTAAATCTGGCGCAATCACCAAAATATCACTTGGCCGTCTAGGCTGTTCAGCTGTGCCTTGTGACAACCAATGAATGAGTTGCTCTTTTAAAACTTCGAGCTGTCTTAAAGCTGAATGACAGACATGAATTTGAATCGAATCATCTTGTTCATTTAAGACATAGCCGCCTTGTTCTGGCTCGACCAGATATAAAATATCGGACTGTAATTTACCTAATAGGTGTGCTGGAAATTCATCGACAAAGGCATCGACCCATTGTCCTTCTTCACCTGAAGATAAATGCGACAAAATGGAAAAATGGTCACGCGCTTGCTTACCAAAACGCGTCAATAAAGGATGACGAGATTCACGGACTTCAGCATTAAAATTTAACGTGAATGCTTGGAAAAATTGCTCAATTTGTTCATCAGTCGCTTGCGGATGTTTAGCAATGAAGCGCTCTTTAACGCTTAAGTCATAACGTTTTTTCCAATTGGGATCGACACTATCTGCCCAATATTCTTGCGATGGGTTGTAATGCAAAATCAGCACATCAATGTACTGCCCCAGACGACGTAAAAATTGTAATTGTGATGGCGGTAAATCCAGTACCGTAAAAATAATGGCTTGACTTGGCAGTTTTTTTAACGCCTGTTCTCGCTGCTCAGGATCATCTAAAACTTGCCAAAACTCAATATCAATGCCTTGCATTTCGACAAAATCATCATGAAAGGTGTGTTGCCACAACCAACGTTGCCAGCTTTCTAGTTCTTGTGCTTGGGCAAATTTAAAGGAGACATCTTGATCTGGATTTTTTTGAAATAAATTCTCCAAATCCAAACTCTGATTCTGTCCCCAAACATTTAACCAGTTAGTCGGGCAATGGCATTGATCGCCACAGCCTTTTTGGCAATAACCACGATAAATCATGTAATTACTAAATAGTTTAGAGACTTGTTCAGACACCCAATACAGCATACTTTGTTTTTTTAATTGTTTTTCGACGCCATGTTCAAGTTGTGCTGCGCTGTCGTAAATCCGATGAATAATCCCGTACAGTGGATGATCCTGATCGAGTGGATTTTCTGGCATTTCAATAAAGGATTTCAAAGACTGATAAATGCGCCACTTCATCATCAAGCGTGGAATATTGGCACGGCGCACATGGTCTTTATCATCTAAAACTTGTTGATAGCAGTACCACTGGAAACCACGAATACGCTGATGAAACTGACTATTGGCGCTAATGCCTTGCTGTTCTGCTAGCGTTTGCGTAAGCCATGTTTCAATGGCAGGACTTGGGACCACAAAATGCTCTGTTTTCAATACCGCAAATGGATGTTTGGATGGCTTTTGCGTACGCAGAAGTACGCCTTGCACCAACACGTCAATTTGCTGACTTTGAATAACATGAATCCCCATACACCCTCTTACATATTTCAATCAATGATTCATGTTCATATATGCACAAAATCATAAACATAAATTACTATACATCTTAAACCGAGTATGTCACTTTTATTATATAGACATAAACAAAACTTTCTAAAAATCAGGTGCTATCCTGCTTTTAATATTGAAAAATCAGATAGATGCTTCAGGTGATATGATATGAAAATTGATAAAATTCCAGATTCAATTGACCCCAATTTAAATTTAGAACAAGTCCGTGAAGACTGTTTGGAGCTGGTAAAAAAACGCTCATACGTATCTGCAGGTGCAGCCGTGATTCCTGTACCGTTCCTAGATGTCGTTATTGATGTTGGTATTCTGTCAGTTCTGATTCCAGAAATTAACGCCAAATTTGGTTTAGCACCTGAACAAGTGAGTGTATTTGACCCAGCTACTAAAAAAGTGCATTGGAGCGAATTGCGTAAACGTGGCTTTGAATTTTCAGGTCTAGTGGTGGCACGTACTGCGGCTAAAGCATCTCTCAACAACATTGCAGCAAAAGTCCTCACCAAACAAGTCACTAAATTTATTCCGCTAGGCGGTTCGATTGTGGCTGCAAGCTTGGGCTATATCGTGATGAAAAAAGTCGCTGAAGCCCACGTGGAAGAAAGCTACAAATTGGCAAAAAGCATTCAACAAAAACAAAGTGCTAAGGTCGTCAGTTAACTAACTCGAAATACAATCAGAAAAAGCGACTATTGATAGTCGCTTTTTTTATCAGGATCACGACAATGGAATAGTTGTCATCAATTCATGTCTAATTTGTGTTGTTTTAGTCTATAACGCAACGCATGGCTAAAATGTCAACACACCCTATGAAGAATATTTTCAATCTGCTTTCAATTGCTTAAGCAAGGCTTTTAAAATTTGAATACGAGCACTGTATTTATCGTTGGTTGCAATCACATGCCATGGGGCATAATCAGTACTGGTACGCTGAAGCATATCTGCGGCTGCGTTTAAATAATCATCCCATCGTCCACGATTTCGCCAATCCTCTTCGGTGATTTTAAAACGCTTGTGTGGTGTTTCTTCACGTGCTTTAAAGCGTTGTTCCTGTTCATCTTTACTAATTGCAAGCCAAAACTTCACCACAACAGTCTGAGTGTCGGATAAATCTTTTTCAAAACGATTAATTTCATCATAAGCACGTTTCCACTCCACATCGGAGGCAAAACCTTCCACACGCTCCACCAAAACACGCCCATACCACGAGCGGTCAAAAATTGAGATGGTTTCTTCATCCAGTAATTTTGTCCAAAAACGCCATAAATACGGTCGTGCCAATTCATATTTTTCAGGCGCTGAAATGTTGTAGATGCCATATTCACGTGGATCAAGTTTTTTCACAATTCGCTTAATTGCACCACCTTTGCCCGCTGCATCCATGCCTTCAAACACAATAATGGTTTGACGACCCTCTACACGCAAGGCATTGGCGACCTTCTTGGTGAGTTTTTTGAGTTCCGCTTTGTATTCGTCTTTCTCTAAAGCTGTTTCATCAGGTCGTAATAACGCATCAGGAATGATTGCTTGCTGCCATTTACTTCGAACTTTGACAGGATGATTTGGCAAATGTTTTAGGTGTTTTAAAATATGTTGCGCAAACATTTGATCACGATTGGCTTCATCTTCACAGTCAACCACCAACCAGTCATTGGTAAAACGCTGGCGTAAGCGTTGCACATTGTCATATTGTTTTTTATTACGCCAATCCAAACCGTGCAATTTATGCCAACGTTGCTCAGATTCATCCATTTTATCCAAACGTTTTTGTAATGACTTCCATGACAAATCAAACCAAACTTTGACGACATCGACATGGTTATTTTTGAGATCCTGCTCAAAGGCTTGCATCTGTTCCAAATAAGCATCAAACATCGTGTCATCAAAAGGTTTTGAGACATGCAGTGCAGTATTGAGTAGATCACTATACCAATTGCCAAACAGCACAATCATTTGCCCTTCTGCAGGTATAAATTTGGCATAGGGTTGCCAAAACGGCGTCGTTGGCTCAATTAAATTTGGAGGATCAGCCTTCACTTTTAAATAGCGTGGATCAACCCATTCACGTAGCTGTTTCACTGCTTCGCCTTTGCCCGCAAGTTCTATACCACTCACCAAAATCACCACACTTTTGGCATTTTTTTTGCCGCGCGTATCTTTTAGACCATATTGTGCTTCAATGAGTTGCAAGCTCAAATCTTCTGGCGTATCGAGCTTTATTTCTGTTTTATTTTCACTCATGGATTTTTCCAAATGCTTTTATTTTGTTCAGTATACCGAACTGTCAGCATTTGACTTCGTCTTGCTGTAGTTTTTCTGTCAATTCGTATTTTCTTCATGCGCTTATTGTGATAATGACTTAATTTTAGGCATTCTGTTGCACATTTGTCATAGCACTTTTAAGCCAGTGCAATTATGCTTTTGCGCAGAAATATCAATGAGCTCCATCATGTCCAAACTTACTGCACTCGATCAACTTTTAGAACAATATAAACAATTAGATTACCATCGTGATGCTGTGCTAAAACAACGTTTAAATGATGCACAAGCTTGGCTTAAAACACGCATTCAAGCCACCCATCAAGATTTATTTAATGAACCTAAAAATCAACTGATGGCAAAATATTTTATTAACCGTTTATATGGTGGCCCTGAGTTTGATGATTTGGCCATTCAAATCGAACGACTACTCAACTACGCGCACAAAGCAGAAAAAATTATTCCTGAAAATGCCATTCGAACAGGTTTAAAATCGGTAGGACTGGCTGTCTATGCGATGGAGCTAGATGAACAGGTGGCGAAACAACTCCTTAAAGACTATCCAGCCACTCAACCGATTGATGATGAAATGATGCGTGTAACCTTGGTCAAATTAAATCAAGAACAGGAGCGAAAAAAACAGCTCGATTTGCTTGATGAACTTGGTGTGAGCTTAGATAAATACATGCGATCTTTCATTATGCATACGGCCTTTAAAATGTGTAAAGGCACTGCTAAAAAATATCATTTTGAATTGATGTATGATTTCATTGGTGAAGGTTTTACCGCCATGAAACCAATGAAATCTGCAGCAACGTTTATTCAAAGTTTTACGCAAATTGAACTTATCATTGTGGATAATGTGCATTCAGGAAAACCAAATCCTTTTAGAGTATGATAAGGTCGTTCAATATTTTAGGTATTTCGATTGTGCATACGATAAGATTTTAGCATTTAGTCCAATGTAGATCAGAAATATCCAGCAGAAATGGTTTTTTGTTTTTTCTGTTTATTTTTCATATCAATTGCATGATCGACACTGAAAAAAATGACAGAATCTGTCATCATGCAATACCAGCAAGATTTACTATTTTTAGTGTTCAGGAGTGACTCGAATGTCTAACGAAAATCAACAGCCTACCGCTGAAACTCAGTCGGCAAAAGAAACAGACAAAGTGAGTCCATTCTTAACTGAACCTTTACCGCAAGGTACACCACAAGGTCAGCAACAATCTTTAGAACAAAAACTGACAGATACACCAGTGACAGGTTCTGTACCGAAGTACAACCTTCCTCGTGGTGCAAATACAGGTAATGTCGGACCAACAACACATTTTGGCTATCAAACTGTAAATAGTGAAGAAAAAGCACAAAAAGTTGCTGAAGTGTTCCATTCAGTCGCAGCTAAATACGACATTATGAATGACCTTATGTCATTTGGTATTCACCGTTTATGGAAACGTTTTGCCATTAATATGTCAGGTGTACGTCGTGGTCAACGCGTTCTTGATATTGCGGGTGGTACAGGTGACTTAGCAAAAGTATTCAGCCGTGAAGTCGGTCCTACAGGTCACGTTGTTTTATCTGACATTAATGAATCGATGCTCAATGTGGGTCGTGATCGTTTGATCGATGCAGGTTGTACCAATGTCGACTTTGTGCTTGCCAATGCTGAAACTTTAGAACCATTTGAAGACAACAGTTTTGATTTGTTGACCATTTCTTTTGGTCTACGTAACGTGACTGATAAAGATGCTGCATTAGCTGCAATGTACCGTGTACTTAAGCCAGGTGGTCGTTTACTTATTCTAGAATTCTCTAAACCTGTGTTTGAACCATTCTCAAAATTGTATGACCTGTATTCATTCACAGCACTTCCAATCATGGGTAAAATTATTGCCAATGATTCAGAGAGTTATAAATATTTGGCTGAATCGATTCGTATGCACCCAGACCAACGTACCTTAAAAGGCATGATGGAAAATGCAGGCTTCCAAAACTGTGATTATCATAACCTCACTGCGGGTATTGTGGCCGTTCACCGTGGTTTTAAACTTTAAAATCAGAGCATAAGGTTTCAGTATGTGGTCGATTCTTGCACTCGGTGCAGTTGAACGCTTAATTCATCAATATATCAATTTAGATGCGATTACTCGCATCCAATTCAATGAATTGCAAGGCAAAATGCTACGAGTCGTCATTGATGCTCCGCAACTTTCAGTTGATGTATTCTTTGATCATGAAAAGATTCGCCTTGAACCGACAGTGACTGGTCATAGTACGACCCCCTCTATTTTTGAACAACGCCCATTTGATCAAGTGCAAACCGTTACAGAGGCGAATGCAACCTTGCATGTCGCCAATGTGGTTGAACTGATCAAACTTTTGGTGGCAGATGATGTGGGCAATATTCCGCTACAAGGCGATTATCACCTTTTGCAGAATATTCAACGTATTATCCAGCAGGCTGAGCCTGATTTGGCCTCACAATTAAGTCCTTGGATTGGACCGAATTTGGCCAGTCAAATTGCTAAAATTCAACTGGCTCCAAAACAGCTTTTCAAATCCCTCGATAGTCATTTATTCTTTGCAGAGGATTTTCTCAAAGAAGACAGTGGCTTATTTGCATCACGTTGGCAAATGGATGACTTAAATCAAGACACACGCCAGCTCAATCAAAACATTGACCGTCTTGAAGCGAAAATCCAACAACTTCAACAACAGTTTAACTCGACAAAGAACTAGGTAATTGCACATATGATTCCGCACATTAGACGTTTAATCGACCTCTGGCGCATCGCCGCGCACTATAGACTCGACACGTTAGTTCCTGCGGAAGATATTCCTGCAAAAGTCCGCCCGATTCTGAAACTCATCCACATGCATCCTGCTGCATGGTCAAGTCGTGAACGCAAAAACCCACTTAAGCTCAAAGAAGCTTTAGAAGACATGGGACCTTTGGCGATTAAACTGGGTCAGTTGTTATCGACACGCCGTGACTTGATTCCACCTGAACTATTAAAGCAATTGGTGTTGTTACAAGATCAGGTCAAACCCTTTGGTTCTGATGTCGCAAAGATGCGAATTCAAGAATCTCTCAAGGCTGATGTAAATACCTTATTTGCTCGCTTCGACGAACAACCGCTTGCAGCCGCTTCAATTGCACAGGTACATACTGCTGCCCTGCATGATGGTCGTGAAGTTGTTGTTAAAGTCACTCGTCCAAATATTCGTGCACAAATTCTTCAAGATTTTGAAATTTTAGAATGGCTCGGTAATGCCCTTGAAAAACGCTTAGAAGCTGCTCGTGCATTACATTTGTCTGAAATTATTCAAGACTATCGTCAAATTATTTTAAATGAATTGGATTTGACTTTAGAGGCCGATAATACGCGCCGTATGCGTCATTACTTTACAGGCTCAAGCATGATGTACGTGCCTGAAGTCTATATGGACAGTAAAGATGTCATGGTGGCAGAGCGCATTACGGGTGTGCCAATTTCTGATACAGCGACTTTCGACAAACTCGGTATGAACCGTGCAGATTTGGCAGAAAAAGGCTTGACCATTTTCTTTACCCAAGTGTTCCGTGACAATTTCTTCCATGCCGACATGCATCCAGGCAATGTCTTCGTCGAGACCATTAATCCAAATCAGCCTCGTTATATTGCACTCGACTGTGCGATTATGGGTGAGTTGTCTAAGCATGACCAGATGACGGTTGCTCGAATGTTGCTAGCGGTGATGAACAGCGACTTTATGCAACTGATTCAAATCGTGCATCAAGCGGGTTGGATTCCACCAGGTACAGACCAAGATGCGCTTGCTCGTGAGATGCGTCGCACCGTCGGCCCAATGGTCTCTAAACCGATGCATGAGTTGGACTTTGCAGGCATTTTAATTCAAGTCATGGATATTGCTCGTCGTTTCCACTTAGAAATCCCACCGCAACTGATGTTACTGCTAAAAACATTGGTACATGTGGAAGGTTTAGGCACAGATTTATATCCAGAATTGGATATTTGGAAACTGGCGAAACCAATTTTGACCGATTGGATTAAAGCGCAAATGAACCCGCAAAAAAATCTGAAAGAATTGGGTCAGAAAATTCCAGATTTATTGCTCGGTGCGCAAGACTTGCCAACATTGATGATTGACAGCTTAAATGGTTTAAAAAATCAGTCAGCTTGGCATGCCAAACAGCTCAATGAATTACAAAGTATGCGTTTGCAGATGGAGCATCAGCAAAAACGTAGTTGGATTTTTGGCAGCTTAATGGCAATCTTGTTGTCTATTGCAATTATTGCACCGTGGTATGTGTCGATTATTCTGATTGTGCTTTCAAGCGTGATTGCCATTTGGCGTGTTGCGAAATAATGTAAAAGTATGATGTTAAAAAAGCCTGTTTGATAAAAGCAGGTTTTTTTATTCCCATCGTATTGGATTTAAATGACACCAAAATTACATTGTGACTCTACAGTCAATACTTGATCTAAATCGTCATTGCTGAAAAAAACCAATGCTTTTAAAGTGTTTTTGACTTGAATATCAATAATCAACGCTTATGCACATCCTTGAAAAGAAATCCCCTGCACTGACCATTCGTGTCGGACGTGATGCTCGCCAACTGATTTTAAATGAAGGTTTACAAGCACATCATGTCGATATTATTCCAGGTGCAGCTGGTGGACCTAAAGGCATTGGTATTCATGGTTTAGATCAGGCAATTTTCGGTCATTTTCTTCCGCAAGCAAAGCAACGTAGAACCTTAATTGGTTCATCGATTGGCAGTTGGCGTTTTGCCAGTATTGCAGCGCATGGTGCTGAAAAAGGCACTCATCTTCTGGCAGATCTCTATACCCATTTAGAATTTCATAAAAAAATGAAGCGAAATGAGGTCGGTGAAGTCTGTCGTGCCATGTTACATGAGCTGATTCAAAACAAAGAACAACAGATTATTGAGCATCCTGATTATCACTTGGCTGTTTTAGCGGTGAAGTCTGAACATATATTTAACAGCGATCACACCCTTCCTTTATTAGCTTCAGTACTTGGTATTGTGACCAGCAATGCCATCTCTCGCTCAAAGATGAAACTGTTTATGCAACGTGTGATTGCACAGTCTGAAGCTGAACAGCCATTCCAAATTTCTGATGACGGTTTTAAGACCCATTACTGCGCATTAAATCCGAATAACCTTGAAGACTGGTTAATGGCTTCTGCATCGATTCCTGTTGCTGTTCCAGCGGTACGTAATATTGCCGATGCACCCAAAGACGCTTATCGGGATGGTGGTTTGATTGACTATCACATTGACCTGCCTTTTCAGAGCCAAGGTCTTGTGCTGTATCCGCATTTTACCGACAGCATTACCCCAGGTTGGTTCGATAAAATGTTTAAATCTCGCAAATCGAATCCTGAAAACCAAGCACGTACGGTTTTGATTTCACCATCTGAAGCGTATTTAAAAACTTTACCCTTAGGGCGCTTGCCTGACCGTAAAGACTTTACTTTAAAAGGTTTGGATCAACAAAAACGTATTCAGCTTTGGAAGCAAAGTATTCAAGAAAGTCAGCGTTTGGGTGATGAGTTTTTAGAACTGGTAGAAAAGCAGAATTTTGCTGATGTGATGTTGGATTTGTAAAAACAGAATCTATCTCTAATGAACTCTATTCGTCTTTTGAATATAAATATCTTAGATCACTTTTTTTTGATAAATTAGTGATCAAGATAATAATCATTTCTGCACTTTTATAATAATGAAAACACCCCACTTCGCCATTGTCGGTGCGGGCACTGCAGGAATAGCTGCAGCCATCCTACTCGCCAGACAAAATATTCGAGTCACTTTATTTGAAAAAGTGTCTACCCTTGAACCCGTGGGTGCAGGACTGCTTTTACAACCTGCTGGCTTGGCCGTTTTTGAACATTTAGGCATTTTAGATCATGCCATAACCTTAGGGGCAAAAGTCAGAGGCTTAGAAGGTCGACTGCCAAATCAGCAATTATTGGTCAATAGCCATTACCAACAGGCACATCCCGACTTTTATGGTTTAGGCATTCACCGTGCCACTTTATGTCATGTCCTCGAACACAAAGCCCGTGAATATCCTGAATTGATTACGTGGCAAATGAATACCGAAATTGAACGTTATGATGAACAGCATCATGAAGTTCGCCTTTATGGAAACATTGCAGGTCAAAGTTTTGATCAGGCTTTTGATGCGATTTTAATTGCCAATGGTGCACGCAGTCAGCTTCGACCACAGTCTTGGGTCAAGTTCGATCAAGCTTACCCTTGGGGCGCAAAATGGACCATCGTACCTGAATGTTGCGATCTTGATACCGAAATTTTGCACCAATTCCATGAAGGCTCAAAGTTGATGTTGGGCGTTTTACCCACAGGTGCTGTTCCGAATGAACCCCACAAAAGATTATCCAGTGTGTTCTGGAGCATGCCTACCCCTCACCTTGATCAGTTCCTCAGACGCAACGAAGATCATCCTGCTTGGATTGATCATATAGCACAGAAATGGCCCGACCTTGCACACTGGCTTAAACAACATGTCGTCCATCCACACCATCAGGGCGAATGGCTGTCTGCACATTATCGAGATGTGGTGATGTCCAAATTGGGTTCTGGACGAGTGGGCGTTTTGGGAGATGCAGCGCATGCCATGAGTCCACAACTCGGACAAGGTGCAAATATGGCACTCCTTGATGCTTGGGCATTGTCCAAATCTGTTGAATCCGCTCGAAACAATGAAAACATTGATTGGCCAAAGCTTTGGCAGACTTACCATCAACACCGTCAAAGTTCGACCAATTTCTATCAGTTTTTAAGTCGTTTGCTGACGCCTTTATATCAATCAGAACGTTGGTGGACAGGTCCTCTACGAGACTTCTCCTTTGGCTGGATGTATCGCATTCCCTATTTCCGTAAAGAAATGGCGCTGACGGTATCGGGTTTAAAATCGGGGATGTTCACGCATATGCAATATCAAGATATTGCGTCGAATCAAAACATAGCAACCAAAGTTTCTGTCAGCGAATCTGTGAAAATCGAGTGAAAATTTTCCTCTATGCATGGAAATCGCTTAAACTAAAGCGCTGCATTTTTTTGTGGCGCTTTTTTTAATCCTCTATTTGGTGAAATCCTATGTACAATTTGCAATGGCTCGATGAAGTAAAATTTAACGAACAAGGTCTTATTCCTGCTATTGCACAACATCATCAAACAGGTCGGATTTTGATGGTGGCTTGGATGAACCGCGAAGCTTTGGCTTTAACTGCTGAAAAAAATCAGGCGGTTTATTTCTCACGCTCCCGCAACAAACTTTGGCACAAAGGAGAAGAATCAGGACATTTTCAAACTGTCTATGAAATCCGTTTAGACTGTGATGCAGACGTGATCGTACTGCAAATTGAACAGCACGGTGGCATTGCCTGCCATACGGGTCGTGAATCTTGCTTCTATCGCAAACTCACCCCAAATGGCTGGGAAATTGTCGATGCTCAGCTGAAAGATCCAAATCAAATCTACGGTGAGAAATCAGGTAATGCACACACTCAAGCGATGAATGCCTCAACTGCACAAGCTGAACAAGTCGATGTGTTGAGCTATTTGGGTCAAATGATGGCAGAGCGTAAGTCGGCTGATCCTGATTCATCTTACGTGGCGAAGCTTTACCATAAAGGTTTAAATAAAATCTTGGAAAAAATTGGTGAAGAAAGTTTTGAAACGGTGATTGCTGCGAAAGATTTCAAAACTGAAGCCAATGAAGACAATAAAAACGATTTGATCTATGAAGTTGCTGATGTGTGGTTCCACACCATCGTGATGTTGGGTTATTTCGACCTCGATATTCAATTGGTATTAAACGAATTGGCACGTCGCCAAGGTCTTTCGGGTTTAGTGGAAAAAGCAAATCGTCAGCACTAATCTTGTCATAAAAAAGAATGACACAATAAAGCCACGTTTTACGTGGCTTTTTAAAATTCTTCACAATCAACGCGACTTGCAATTTACGCACGATATCCATTTGCATAAAAAGACAAATGACGTCGTTTCGTCTGAATTTATCAGCATCTAGAGACTAAATTCTTGCTATACTAGCTGATCAATTTTGACTCAACTTAAAGACTTTAAACGACTGTGCCAGAACTTATTCAAGCGACATTAGAACAACAATTTGCCATCGAGCAGGCTCGTAAAGGTGAATCTTTTAAAGTTATCGCTTATGCAGGTACAGGAAAAACCACCACACTGAAACTTGTCAGTGATGCGATGCAAAACCGTCGTGGTATGTATTTGGCTTTCAATAAAGCGATTGCGTCTGAAGCACAAAATAAATTCCATCAAAATGTCGACTGTCGTACCTTTCACTCACTTGCTTTTCGCAGTGTGCCCCGCGGTGTAACAGACAAACTACGTTTACCTCGTTTAAGTCCTAGTTTTATTGCTAAAGAATATCGTTTAGAACCCATTACACTGCGTCGTTTAATGGGTGGTCGTTATGAAAAATATGCGCTCATGCCGAGTCGATTGGCAAGTTTAGTCGCCAATGCGGTGAGCTATTTCTGCTCAACCAGTTCGCAGTACCCTGCTCCACGACATATCCAGGCGCCAAGCTGGTTACATGCAGACGATATCGAACACTTACAAAAGCACTTATACCCTGCGGTTGAACGTCGTTGGCTAGAGTCAATTGATCCAAATCATCAGGCAGGTATCGGTCATGATATTTATCTGAAACTTTGGGCGTTGTCCGATCCTTTTATTCCTGCCGATTATGTGCTGTTTGACGAAGCGCAAGATGCTGATCCACTGATGCTTGGAATTTTACTGAAACAGCGCAGTACCCAAGTGATTTATGTGGGCGATGCACATCAACAAATTTATGCTTGGCGTGGAGCAGTCAATGCCATGCAACAAATGCCTTTACCAGAATCACGCTTAACGACCTCGTTTCGTTTTGGCGATGCCATTGCTGATGTCGCCAATCGTATTTTAGGTGCATTGGATGAAACCGTGCCTTTGATTGGCAATGCGGAAATGAATTCCAAAGTGGTTAATAAACCACATACCAAACAGCGAGATGCGATTTTATGTCGTACCAATGCCCGTGCGATGGAGCTTTTACTCTCTGGCTTGGTTCAAGGCGATAAAGTCAGCTTACAAGCTGACCATGCCAAGTTAAACCGTTTTGTCGATGCAGCCAGTCTACTGAAACAAGGTAAACGTGTGGTCGATGTGCCTGAACTCGCTTGGTTTAACTCTTGGCATGATGTCCATGAATATTGCGAAACCAATGACGGTAGTGACATTAAACCTTTGGTGAAATTGGTTGATGATCATGGTACAGCCCCATTGAAAAAAGCTTTGGCAAAAATCACCCCAATTGAACAGGCAGACTATGTCATTTCAACGGCGCATAAAGCCAAAGGTTTAGAATGGAATCGTGTGCATCTGGAAGATGACTATCAGTTTAAGATCAATGGTCTTGAACATAAAATTACAGATGAAGAATTAAGATTATTATACGTCGCTTGTACTCGTGCTAAACTAAGTTTAAATATTCACCATATCTACGATTTAGTTCAGCAATTGAAACTGAAAAGCACCGTAAAAAGTCCAATGAGTGCATAATCCAACTGCTGATCACTAAAAATACAAACAGAATCTGCAGGTGTATCATGAAAATTCATTCTCTACGTTTACGTCATTGCTACCACTTTGCAGATTTAAAAATTGATTTTAAATATCACGATAAACCCATTACCGTGATTTTAGGTGACCAAGCCTCTGGTAAGACAGCTATTATTAAAAATATTTATCAATCTTTGACTTGGTTTTCTTCTCGCTTAAAAGACATGCGTACCGCAGGTGTGGTGATGCTTGACTCAGACATTATGCGTGACAAAGTGCAATCAAAAATTGAAATTCAAGTCGAGTTTAATGCTGAAATTGGTCAACTCAAAGAAAGTACATCGACACAAGAAACAGATCTTTCACTGGCATCTTGGCAACTGTATAAAACCTTAAATACCAGTGGTATTGGACATAGTAAAGTCGATGCTGATCAACTGGAACAATTGGTTCATCTGTACTTAAAAGCGATACAACAAGATCCATTACAAGGCTTGCCCATGATTGCGTACTTTCCTAGCGATCGTTTCGTCAGTGAAATTAATTTACTGAGTAAAAACAACCCAAGCGTTTTCTTAAATCATTCAGCTTACGAATTGGTCGCCATCCCCTACACAACTTTTGCTCGTTTTTTTGAATGGTTCCGTGAAATATCTGACATTGAAAATGCTCAAACGGCGCAGCTATTTCAGCAAATTTTAAAAGATCATAACCTCAAAAATGAAGCTGAAGATGGCGAAAAAAATGATTTACAACAGACGTTTTCAAATCATCAACCTCAACTGCATTCACCGTGTATATTGGCGCTGAAAAAATCTTTAAACATTATTTTCCCTGAAATTACAGATTTGTATTTGGATTATTTACCGAAATTACAGTTGATGGTGACCTATAAGGACCAAGCTGTTCCTTTTCAACAGCTATCAAGTTCAATGCGTAATTGGATAGCTTTAGTGGGCGATGTCGTACGCAGACTCTGTTTATTAAATCCAAATAGCCTCTATCCAAGCTTAGAGGGTGAAGGCGTTTTACTGATAGACAATATCGATACGCAGTTGGATCAAACCATGCGTCAAAACATCTTAGAACGTTTGCATCAGGCCTTTCCTCAATTACAAATCATTGTCACGGGTCAAAGTGAAGATCTACTCGAATTTGCTGATACATATCAGTATTTAAAATTAGATCATAAAATGATTCATGACGTCTCTTTAGCTGAACATCGCACAAATTTAAATGATATTTATCAAGATTTGTTGCATGAAATAAGCCCAAGTATAGATGCACTTATTGAACCTCAAGCTGTGCCCGATGCAGTCCAATCAACTTATGAACAATTTCAGTATCTTAGCCCAGAACAACAACATGAATTTATTCAACTCATAGTGGGTGATGACAATATCTCAACCAAGATGATTTAACTGCCCCACTGGCTATACAAGACCAAAAAAATGATATGAAATTTAATTGAATTTTCTTATGTATTAGCATCAATTAAAATGATTAAAAATGTGAGTTTTATCACCAAAAAAGTTGATGTTATTTTGTTCATGTAATAAGATGTTTATCGGTTAAATTGACATTCTAGCCATGCGTTGCGTTATCGGCTAAAACAAACTCAAATCAGTCATGAAACGAAAATAAAGGCGATTTCCTTTGTTATGATTCATAACGAAATTTAGGACTGTTTTAGCAATTATCCTTCGGGAACAAAAAATTTACTCGCTAACCTTTGTAAAATGTCAAAAACCTATTCAATCTTGCAAAAATGTCATGTTTTTTGCATTCATTTTTTTAGTATTTATATCAAGTTGCGCAACACAACTTTTTTTTGTTTGAATTTAAAACAGTTCGGCTTTCAAAATTTAAGTACTTGGATGACTCTTTGGTATCCTCAAATCTTTGAAAGATAAAACTCATTATAGGTTTCGACCTATGCAATACAATGGATACAAGTGTGCTACCGATTATTATATTATTACCGTTAATACTTGGCACTTTCCTGGTCCTGTGGCTGAAAAGATTCTCTCGTGGGGTAACAGCTTTAGGGGCAATTGGAGTCAGTTTAACAAGCTTCATTTTGTTACTGACTCAAGCCAAGCAAGTCCTCAATGGTGTTGTTCTCTCAGAGCAGTGGTCGTGGCTTCCTCAACTGGGTATTAATTTTAGTTTTCGTTTAGATGCACTCGGTTTAATTTTTGCTTTACTCATCACGGGTATTGGCACACTCATCTACATTTATGCATATTATTATTTAAATCCTCGAAATTCTCTCAATAAACTTTATGCCCTACTCATGCTGTTTATGGCAGCAATGTTGGGGATTTCTCTCAGTAATAACTTAATCATTTTATTAGTGTTCTGGGAATTGACCAGTATTTCTTCCTTTCTATTGGTGGGGTATTGGAATAATTATGATGCTGCGCAGCGTGGCGCACGCATGGCACTGACCATTACCGGTATGGGTGGTCTTGCCATGCTCGGTGGTTTTATTCTGTTGGGGCAGATTACCAATACTTACGAGATTGACCAGATTGTGACTATGACTGACACCATTCAGTCCAGTTCTCTCTTTATTCCCGTTTTAATTTTGGTTTTATTGGGTGCCTTCACCAAAAGTGCGCAATTTCCTTTTCACTTCTGGTTACCCAATGCCATGGCTGCACCAACGCCTGTCTCGGCATATTTACACTCCGCGACTATGGTCAAAGCGGGGATATTTTTACTCGCACGTTTAATGCCTATTTTTGTTGGCTCTGCGCTGTATCACGGCTTAGTCACCAGTATTGGTCTGCTAACGCTATGTATGGCCGCATTCTTCGCTATTTTTAAAGAAGATTTAAAAGGCTTATTGGCTTACTCAACCATCAGTCATTTAGGCTTGATTGTATGTTTACTTGGTTTAGGTTCACCTCTTGCAGTTGCCGCAGCCATTTTCCATATTATTAACCACGCAACCTTCAAAGCCGCCCTGTTTATGATTGCGGGTATTATTGATCATGAAACAGGAACACGTGATTTAAGAAAGCTCAGTGGTGTTTGGCAACTGCTGCCTTTTACTGCAACATTAACCATGATTACTGCAGCTGCTATGGCAGGCGTACCACTAACCAACGGTTTCCTGTCCAAAGAAATGTTCTTCACTGAACTCTTGGCAAATCTATCTGGCGGTTTAGCGGTATTTGCGGCTTTTGTCGCGACCATGGCAGGACTGTTTGCGGTGGCATACTCTGCCCGCTTGGTTCACGGTGTATTTTTCGATGGTGATATCGGACGAGACGTACCGAAAAAAAATGCCCATGAGCCGCCTATTGGCATGCGCGCACCCGCTATATTTTTGGCAACACTGTGCATTGCTGTCGGTATTTTACCTGCGCTTTTGGTGCAAAATTTTGTCAATGCAGGAACGCGTGCCAGCATTAATCAACCTGAATTTGAAGGTGTGCATTTAGCCATTTGGCATGGATTTAATTTACCGCTATTGATGAGTGCGATTGCGCTCATAGGTGGAATCATTTTCTACTTTGCTCTCGCTAAAGGCGGTAAGATCCGTGACATTGATTTAGATCCTTTACTCGGAAAACTACAAGGCAAATTACTCTTTGAAGATTTCTTAAAGTACTTGCTGACGTACTCTCGCAAAATTAAACGCGCGACAGAAACAGGTTCATTACAAAATTATTTACTCTGGATTGTGATTTTCTCAATTGTGATGGTCACCATTCCACTGTATGGCAATGGTATTTTTACGGGAACACGTGAACTTAGCCATGCGCCAATATTAGCAATTGTGCTGTGGTTATTGTTGTTCTCTGCATGTTGGATGATGCTGTGGTTCCATCATGAACGCATTAAAGCGGTACTGATTAGTGGCGCAGTCGGCTTAGTGGTTACCCTAGTCTTTGTCACCTTGTCTGCACCAGACTTAGCTTTAACACAAATTACAGTCGATGTGGTGACCACCGTATTATTGCTAATGAGCTTGTCACTCCTGCCACAATTGACTCCGTACGAATCATCACAAACGCGTCGTTGGCGAGATGCAGTGATTGCTATTGGAGGAGGGCTAGGTGTTGGCTGGATTGCTTGGCTTATCTTAACCCGTGATCACAATTCAATTTCTTGGTTCTTTATTCAACAATCGTTGCCATTGGGCGGTGGATCAAACGTGGTCAACGTGATTTTGGTTGATTTCCGTGGATTTGATACCTTTGGTGAGATTACAGTTTTAGGCATCGCAGCCATTGGTGCGCTCTGTATGATGGATGGTATGCGTGCCCACGGCACGGTCATGACCCAAGGCTTAACATACCGTTTTAATCCTTCTCCACTCATGTTCCGTATTACGGCATCTTGGGTACTTCCGATCGCCCTTGTGGTGAGTTTATATATATTCCTTCGTGGTCATAATTTACCTGGTGGTGGATTTATTGCAGGTCTGATCACGTCTATGGCCTTGGTCATTCAATATATTGCACTAGGACAAGATCAAGCTGAACAAATGCTGAAAGCGAAATCTGGACGCTTATACGAGATTTGGATAGGTTTTGGTTTAGTGATTGCTGGTATTACAGGTCTAGCAGCATGGTTATGGGGGCGTCCTTTCTTGACCAGCGCACACATTTATATTGAACCCGTTATTCTTGGAAAAATGCATTTAGCGTCTGCTGCTGCATTTGACCTTGGTGTGTATTTAACTGTTGTAGGTGCAACCATGCTACTGATTTCAGTACTGGGTGACTCTAGAAATACCAGCATGACTGGTCCAGTGCCAAAGGGGTAAAAGATGATTAGTTTAGAATTTTTACTGGCTTCAGGTATTGGATTATTAGTCGCTACTGGCATTTACCTCATTCTACGAGGTCGTACATTCCCTGTGGTTTTGGGTCTTGCCATGATTGGTTATGCCGTCAATTTATTTTTATTTGCCATGGGTCGTGTGCAAGTCAATGCACCTGCAGTACTCACCAATACCAGCCATGTGACTGATCCTTTGCCACAAGCCTTAGTATTAACAGCCATTGTGATTGGCTTTGCAACCACAGCCTTTATTGTACAGTTGGCACTGCGTAGCCGTTATGAATCAGGAACCGATCACGTCGACTCTAAAGAAGACATCATCAATAGTGATCCACGTGAGGACGAGCCTTAATGATGAACTTTTTAGATTTTTGGCACGCTCATGCACCAATCATGAGTATTTTAATTCCTGCATTTACAGCATTTATTTTGGTCATTTTAGGCAACCCAGGAGCAGGCTCTCTATCACATGATTGGAGACAGCCTTGGCGCCGTGGAATTAGCTTAGTATCTGCTGTGCTTGGACTTGCGACAGCAATCAGTTATTTACTCCACGCCAACACGGGTGCGATTCAGGTCTATCAACTCAGCGAATGGACAGCACCTTTTGGGATTGTCTTGGTCTTAGATCGCTTATCTGCATTGATGCTTGTACTCACTTATGTACTCGCAACGCCTTTGATTTGGTTTGCCAGTAAACAATGGGATGCTCGTGGACGATATTTCCATGCGATGAGTCATTTCTTACTCATGGGCTTGTGTGGTGCATTCCTAACCGGTGACTTATTTAACCTGTTCGTGTTCTTTGAAATTTTGCTTATGGCATCTTATGTGCTGCTATTACACGGACAAGGTCGAGCACGCTTTCAACTGGGTATCCACTACGTCACCATTAACCTCCTAGCCTCTGCCCTATTCCTGATTGGATTAGGCATGATCTATGGGAGTGTGGGTAGCTTAAATATGGCGGATGTTAACCGTCTATTACCTTTGCTGGAACCAGATCAGCACAAGCTAGCTGTTGCAGGTGGATTGTTGTTATTTGTGGTCTTTGCAATTAAAGCCGCGATTTTACCTGTCGGTTTTTGGCTCCCTAAAACCTATGCTGTCGCAACAACGCCAGTCGCCGCATTCTTTACTATCATGACCAAAGTCGGGATCTATGCAATTCTACGGGTCAACGGTACAGTTTTTAATGATGATTTTGCACAAACTATTCTCAGCAATTGCCTATTACTTGTTGGTTTAATCACGACACTTTATGGTGCAATTGGCGCAATTGGCGCAGAACGCTTAAGACGCTTTGTGGGTTTTATGGTGCTATCATCTGTGGGAACCATCATTATCGCGCTGTCTTTAATGACGCAAGATGCTTGGTCGGCAGGCTTGTACTACATGGTGCATAGTACAATTATTGCAGCATCATTATATTTACTTTGTGGTTGGATCACATCACAACGCGGTGAATATAAAGACCATATAAAAGTTGCGCCTAAGATGAAACAAAATACGGTCATTTCTGTGTGTTTCTTCGTTATTGCTCTGATGATGGCAGGTCTTCCACCGTTTAGTGGTTTCTTAGGCAAAGTCCTCATTTTACAAACCACAGCAACATCAAGTTATCAAATTTTGATTATTGTCATAGTACTCGTGACCAGTTTACTGAGTATTTTGGCGTTTACACGTGTCGGTCTAATTCTGTTCTGGCGTGCAACTACCCCTGAAAATAATCCGAATGAGAAAGCTTTTGATGAATATGCCAAAATTCCTGAAATTGCACCACCACGTAATGATCTCACCATTTATTTATTCTTAATTGGCTTAAGCCTCTATGTGGTTTGCGCACCGCAAATTCTGAATTATATGCAGAAAACCACTGCACAGTTAAATGATGCATTATTATATCAACAGCACATTTTAAAGACGGATGAAAATAAAGAAGTCATTAGCGTTCAACCTTTTGATCCAGCATATATTCCTGAAACCAAATACGGTGGTGAAAACAATGATGCCAATGCACATTTCATTCCTTATATGATTAGCCCGAAAACTTTGGAAGGTGAACATATTTCCCCGTATAAACAGCAACAGATTCAAGATCAAAAAAATACGATAGATCATCAAATTGATGACGATCAATTAAAGCCAATGGAGCCATAAATGGAGCAGAAAAATTCAATTCTTGATCGTGTTTTTCCACATCCATTTGTCTCTGTGATTGTGGCTTTAAGTTGGTTGATGCTGGGTCATAGTGCTGAAGCATTTGATTTTATTGTGGCATTTATTTTGGCAATTGTTATCCCGAAGTTAATTCAGCCATTTATTGTGCGCACGCCAAATATTCATTGGATACTTGCGATTAAACTCATGTTCATAGTGATCTGGGATATTATTCTTTGCAACGTAAAAGTAGCGAAACAGGTTCTTGGACCGACCAAAAATCTGCATCCTAAATGGTATCGTGTACCATTAGAATCTGATCATGAACAAGTGAATTCCCTATTGGCAATGATTATTACCACGACCCCTGGTACAGTCAGTGCAGGTATCGATCAAGAACGTGGTGATATTTTGGTTCACTCACTCAGTACAGACGACCCAGAAGCGGATATTCAAGAGATTAAAAACCGTTATGAAGCGCCTCTGATGGCTATTTTTAGCGTCAATCAAGGAGATCTGGTATGACCATTTTACCTTATGCTTTAGGCATTTGTTTGATTGCTGTGACCATTTCGATGGCACTTTGCTTAACGCGTTTAGTCATGGGTCCATCTATCGTTGACCGTCTCTTAGCCCTAGATACACTATTTTTAAATGCAACCTGCTTGGTGGTCATTCTTGGCATTTATTGGGCGACAACATCTCTCTTTGAAGGTGCACTATTGGTTGCCATGCTTGGCTTTGTTTCTACGGTAGCATTGGCGCGCTACTTCACCACTGGCCATGTGATTGATTAGGAGATACGACTATGCAAATGTTTATGGAAATTATCGTATCAATCTTCCTGATTATTGGTGCTTTTTTTACTTTAGTGGGTGGTATAGGCATGGTGAAATTGCCTGACTTATTTATGCGTCTACATGCACCCACGAAGTCCAGTACTTTAGGCCTAGGGAGCTTTTTAATTGCTGGGATGATTTACGCCGCATTTAATCATCGTTTAGGTTTTGCTGAAATTATTATTACCCTCTTGGCTTTTATTACAGCACCTGTTTCAGCAAATTTAATTGCACAAGCAGCCATTCACTTACGCTTACGCTCTCATTCAGGTGATGTTCCTGAATCTTTAGATCGACCATTGCCTTGGCAAAGACAGCGTGTGATTAAACAATTTAAAGACGAAAAACTTTGAAGATTGAAGATTGAAGATTGAAGATTGAAGATTGAAGATTGAAGATTGAAGATTGAACAAAGTATATCAAATGATTCAATGTTCATATGAAAGATTGTGCTGATTGAATGGATTTGATCCATATTGAGATGCGGTACAATCAATCTGTTTTTAAACTTAAATAAATGAGATAAAAAATGTATACCGGTATTGTTCAAGGTTTAGAAAAAGTGGTTGATATTCAACAAGGCAATAACTTTACCACACTGTTTATTTCGAACACTTTGAATTTATTTGCTGATGTTTTTGTGGGTGCAAGTGTTGCCATTGATGGTACTTGCCTAACTGCAACACATTTTGATACCGAAAAAAATATTGTCTCTTTTGATGTTTCAGCACTCACCACTTCGTTAACCACCTTACAATTTTTAAACATTGGTGATGAAGTCAATGTTGAACGCTCTATTAAAGCGGGTATGGAAAATGGTGGACATAATCTTTTTGGGCATATTGAAGGTATGGCGACGATTAAACATGTTGAACATACAGGCGATACGGTACATTTAGATATCGTAATTCCAGAAGATAACATCAAATACTTTTTCAAAAAAGGCTTTATTGGACTTCAAGGATGCAGTCTAACCGTCAACCGAGTAGACCGTAAAACACATGAAATTTCAGTCGATTTAATTCCAGAAACATTGCGCCTAACCACATTCAAATATGCCAAAGCAGGTGGCAAACTCAATTATGAAATTGATCAAATGACGCGCACAATGGTGGACACTTTAGAAAGCATTCATGAACGATTAAACGAAAAATAAGATCAATTTTTATATTTCATATCGATCCTTCATAAAAAGCCAATGATAAAACATTGGCTTTTTTACATATATAAGAAGCGAAATTAACTGTATAACATGCCTTGAGTATCTTCTTGCTCTTGAAACCCTTCAACTTGATATTCATCTGCAAGACGTGATTTCCAGTAGGCAACAAGCTCTGTGTAATCAATTTCAGAGGGGTGAAAATCTGCTTTGTAATATGACAAATATTCTGGAATCAAAGAAATCAACATTTTAGAAATCAAGTAAAAACCATATAAATTTCCTGTCACTTTCGGCAGGCTTTTTTTCCAATCTTGCATAAACAATCGACTTGCCGAATAAAACGTTAAACTTGCAAATCCGGTGGTGACGCTACGCATAATGCTTCGACGAACTTTATCATCCTTATAGACTGCCTGATAAGTATCAAATGCCACAGCACGATGCTCAATTTCTTCAATCGCATGCCAGACCCAAAGTTTAATGGCATCTTCATCTAGGGTATTTAAAACTTCGGGATGTCGAAGAATATAGCCCCCAAGCAATGCAGTGAAATGTTCAAATGCACAGGTGATTGCAAGCTGTAGCTTAGGATGAACAGTACGAATAAATTCATCACGACGACCGAGCCATGCTTGGAAGCTATCCAGTTGGTAATCGTCTCTACGCCATGCATCATTAAACTCAGCATGTGCTTTTGAGTGCATGGCTTCTTGACCAATAAATGCCGCGATTTGTGCTTGGAGTTGATCATCTTTCACTTTATCACGCACATTACGCACGCTATGTACGAAGAACTGCTCTCCAATTGGAAAAGTGGAAGACAATGCCGTTAATAAATGTGACATCACGGGAGAATCGGCAAAATAATGACGACGAATCGCTTTAGGATTGAACGTCAGTCGACGAACCTTAATCCCCAATGCTTTAGGACGATTTCGGTAGTTTTTTTCTGGTGTCACTTGAGCAACTGTCATCGTTATACCCTGCACTGACTGTTTATTTATTCAACATATTGTCATAGTCAAAAGCTTTGTATATTGCACAAATAGACAGGATAAACGGCGAATAAGCACTTTTGCCAACTTATGTTAGATATTTTATTTTTATTCAAAATTAATCATTAAAATTCAAATATTTGAATAATTATTTTTATATATGGTTCAATATACTATTGTCTGACATAAAACATAAAATAATAAAAAACCCACCGAAGTGGGTTTAGAGTTGCGACTCTCGATGTTCAATATTCAATGCAAATCTAACAGTCGCACTTTCATATCAAGATCAAGCTCACACATCAAGATAGTCTAAAATCCCTTCTGCTGCTTGGCGACCTTCCCAAATTGCTGTAACAACTAGGTCAGAACCACGCACCATATCTCCGCCTGCGAAAATTTTAGGATTCGATGTTTGGAATTTATATTCTTGCTTTTCAGCAGCAATCACACGACCAGAACCATCTAGACCAATATTTGCACCCGTGAACCAATCCGCTGGACTGGTACGAAAACCGAAGGCAAGCAACACAACATCTGCGGGTAAGATTTCTTCAGAACCTGGAATTGGCTCAGGGCTACGACGACCACGGCTATCTGGCTCACCCAATTGCGTAGTCACAACTTTCACGCCTGTTACTTTTCCATTTTCACCGACTATTTCGATTGGCTGACGATTAAAAGCAAAATTCACCCCTTCTTCACGGGCATTTTTCACTTCACGACGTGAACCTGGCATATTTTCTTCATCACGACGATACGCACACAATACAGATTCAGCAGCTTGACGAATTGAAGTACGGTTACAATCCATTGCGGTATCACCACCGCCAAGAACGACCACTTTTTTACCTTCTACACTGATGTATTCTGATGGATCTTTCTCCCAACCTTGGGTACGGTTTACATTGGCAATCAAGAAATCTAAGGCATCATAAACACCATCAAGATCTTCGCCTGCAAACCCACCTTTCATATAGGTATATGTTCCCATACCCATAAATACGGCATCGTATTCAGCAAGAAGTTGGTCAATGGTGATATCTGTACCAATTTCAGTATTTAAACGGAATTCAACACCCATGCCTGTGAAAATTTCACGGCGACGTTTCATGACATCTTTTTCCATTTTGAATTCTGGAATACCAAAGGTCAGTAGACCACCAATTTCAGGACGCTTATCAAATACGACTGGCTTTACCCCAGCGCGCACCAAAATATCTGCACAGCCTAGACCCGCAGGACCTGCACCAATGATCGCAACTTTTTTATCTGTCCATTTCACTTGTGACATATCAGGACGCCAGCCTAAAGCGAAGGCTGTGTCGTTGATATATTTTTCAGCATTACCAATCGTTACTGCACCAAAACCATCATTCAAAGTACACGCGCCCTCACAAAGACGGTCTTGTGGACAAACACGACCACATACTTCTGGCAAAGTATTAGTTTGATGACAAAGTTCAGCCGCTTGGAAAATGCGACCTTCTGCAATCAGTTTTAACCAGTTAGGAATGTAGTTATGTACTGGACATTTCCATTCACAATACGGGTTACCACACCCTAAACAACGATGGCTTTGGTTAGCAGCCACTTCTGTTGTAAACGGTTTATAAATTTCCACAAACTCTGCTTTGCGGACAACGAGATCTTTTTTCTCTGGATCTTGGCGTTCTACATCCAGGAACTGAAAGTCATTATTTAGGCGCTCTGCCATGTCTCTCTCCGTGGGTAGGCACAGTCTGTTTATTTATCAGCTGCACCTGCCTATATATCTGCAGTAGTGGAATTATTGTGGATCAGCTTGAGTAGTTTTTAATAAAGTCTGCAAGTTAGCAGCTTTAGGTTTCACAAGCCAGAATTTGCGGCTATAGAAATCGAACTCATTGCGAATCTTGTACGCCCAAGCACTACCTGTTTCTTTAATGTGTTCATCTAAAATGCGGAGTAAGAATGCTTGATGTTCTTCCATCGCTTCAGTTGAAATACGGTTTAGCTCAATCAGCTCGTGGTTGTAATGATCTACAAAGTCATTATCCAAATCAAGCACATAAGCGAAACCGCCCGTCATACCTGCACCAAAGTTATGACCAACACGACCTAACACAGTCACTATACCGCCTGTCATGTATTCACAGCAGTGATCGCCGGCACCTTCAATCACGGCAAATGCGCCAGAGTTACGAACTGCAAAACGCTCGCCCGCAGTACCTGCAGCGAAGAGTTTACCGCCTGTCGCACCGTATAAACATGTATTCCCAATGATCGCAGTTTCTTGAGTTTGGAAAGGCGAACCTTTTGGTGGGAAGATGGATACACGACCACCTGCCATACCTTTACCCACATAGTCATTTGCATCACCTTCAAGGCTAATATGCAAACCACCTGCATTCCATACACCCAATGACTGACCTGCAGTACCCGTCAATTTCACTTTGACTGGATGTGCTTCCATGCTGAGGTTGCCATATCGACGAGCAATTTCACCTGAAATACGTGCACCAATCGAACGGTCACAGTTACCAATGCTGAAGCTATATTCACCACCTGTGCCTGCTTCAATGGCTGGTAACATTTGCTCAACCATTTTCTCAGCCAGAATACCTTTGTCGAATGGCGCATTGCCTTCAACTTGACAGTACTGTGCCTTACCTTCAGCAAATGGATGCGACTCTAACAATGCACTTAGGTCTAGATGTGCGTGTTTATCTGTTTCACCTGGAAGCATTTCAAGTAAATCAGTACGACCAATCAAATCTTTCAAGCTCGATACACCAAGTGCTGCCAACCATTCACGTGTTTCTTCTGCAATGAAGTGGAAGAAGTTGATGAGCATTTCAGGTTCACCAATATAGTGTTCCTGACGTAAATGATCTTGTTGAGTTGCCACACCAGTCGCACAGTTGTTTAAGTGGCAAATGCGCAGATATTTACAACCCAAAGCAATCATTGGTGTAGAACCAAAACCAAAACTTTCCGCACCTAGAATGGCAGCTTTGACTACATCTAGACCTGTTTTCAAACCACCATCAGTTTGTACACGAACTTTGCCACGCAGATCGTTGACACGAAGTGCTTGATGCGCCTCACTTAGACCCAATTCCCACGGTGAACCCGCATGATGAATTGAAGAAAGTGGAGAAGCTGCAGTACCGCCGTCATAACCTGAAATGGTAATAAAGTCGGCATAGGCTTTTGCAACACCTGCTGCAATCGTACCGACACCCGGCTCAGACACCAATTTTACTGACACCATCGCTTTTGGGTTGACTTGTTTTAAGTCAAAGATCAATTGCGATAAATCTTCAATCGAGTAAATGTCATGATGCGGTGGAGGTGAAATCAGGGTTACACCTGGTACTGAGTAACGTAAACGTGCAATTAAGCCATTCACTTTACCCCCAGGTAACTGACCACCTTCACCTGGTTTAGCGCCTTGTGCCACTTTAATTTGAAGCACTTCTGCCGATGTTAAATATGCAGGTGTTACACCAAAACGACCTGATGCAATTTGTTTAATTTTCGAGTTACGGATTGTGCCATAACGTGCTGGGTCTTCACCGCCTTCACCTGAGTTTGAACGACCACCAATGGTGTTCATGGCAATCGCAATCGCTTCATGTGCTTCTGGAGATAATGCACCGAGTGACATTCCAGCAGAGTCAAAACGTGGCAGGATTTCCTCAACTGATTCAACCTGATCTAATGCAATTGAATTATCCGTTTTAAGTTTTAACAAATCACGAATCGTTGCCACTGGACGGTTATTTACCAATTCCGCATATTCTTTAAAATCTGCGTATTGACCTGAACGCACTGACTTATGTAAGGCATTGATTACATCAGGGTTAAATGCATGATATTCCTTATCAAAGACAAATTTCAGCAAACCACCTTGATCAATTGGCTTACGTGTTTTCCACGCAATATCAGCCAGTTTTTTCTGGTCATTTTCAAGATCAACAAATGTTGCACCTTTGATACGACTTGGAACGCCTTTGAAGCATTTTTGAACCACTTCTGTCGATAGCCCAACAGCTTCAAATAACTGACCGCCACGATAAGACGCAACTGTAGAAATACCCATTTTTGAAAGGACTTTGAGTAAGCCTTTTTCAATACCTTTACGGAAATTCGCCTGTGCATGAATTGGGTCACCCAATAACTCACCTTTGGCGATTAAATCATTGATCACGTCATAAGCAAGATATGGATAAATCGCTGTTGCACCAAAACCTAAGATCACGGCAAATTGATGCGGATCACGTGCAAAACCAGTTTCTACAATAATATTGGCATCCGTACGCAGACCTACATCAATCAGATAATGATGGACCGCACCTGTTGCCATTAAAGCATTTGCAGGTAAGAAACCTTCACGGATTTTCTTATCTGTGAGCACTAAGATGGTTTTGCCATCACGAATCGCTTGAGCAGACTCTTCACAAATACGTGCGATTGCAGCTTCTAAGCCTTCAGATTCAGCATAGTTCAAATCGATATCAGCAATTTCATAGCCTTTACGACCTGATGTACGAATCTGATGCATTTTTGAGTTTGAAAGCACAGGACTCGAAACAATCAAACGATCTGCATGTTCTGGACCTTGCTCAAAGACATTCTGCTCACGACCAATACAGGTTTCCAATGACATGACAATAGATTCACGTAATGGATCGATTGGCGGGTTAGTCACCTGTGCAAACTGCTGGCGGAAGTAATCAGACACATGACGAACTTGACGTGACAACACCGCCATTGGGGTATCATCACCCATTGAGCCCACTGCTTCCTGACCACTTTCAGCAATTGGACGAAGCAATTGATCACGTTCTTCAAAGGTGACCATAAACATTTTTTGTGCAGATTTTAATGCATCGCCTTTTAGACCTTGTTCACATAAATATTCTTCAAGTTCTGCGCTACCTTGAACACGAACTGAATTTTCACGTAACCATTGACGGTAAGGACGCATATTTTTCAGATGATTGCTGACGTCTTTGGTGTCGAGCATTTTACCTGTCAGTGTATCAATCACCAGAATCTGACCTGGTCCTACACGACCTTTAGAGACAACATCTTCTGGCTCATAGCCCCAAACACCAATTTCAGATGCCAAGGTAATATAACCATTCTTTGTGATCACCCAACGCGCAGGACGTAAGCCATTACGATCGAGCATACAAATCGCATGGCGACCATCTTGAATCACAAGGCCTGCAGGACCATCCCAAGCCTCCATATGTTTCGAGTTAAATTCATAGAATGCACGTAAGTCAGCATCTAAAGTTTCAACATTTTGCCAAGCTGGTGGAACGAGCATACGTAGCGCACGGAACAAATCCATACCACCACCGACTAAAATCTCAAGCATATTATCTAAGCTTGAAGAATCTGAACCTGTACGATTTACAATTGGATTTAGCTCAGTTAGGCCTGGCAATAACGGGTTTTCAAATTTTGGTGTACGTGCCATTGCCCAGTTACGGTTCGCGGTAATGGTATTGATTTCACCATTATGCGCCAAGTAACGGAATGGCTGAGCCAATGGCCAACGAGGCAATGTGTTGGTTGAAAAGCGCTGATGGAACACCACAATATGTGAAGTTAAACGCTCATCAGCAAGATCGGTATAAAAATCTGCAATGGCTTCAGGCATCATCAAGCCTTTATAGCTGATGACAGTAGAGCATAAGGTCGTTACATAGAAAGAAGTGTCATTGACCAACTGCTGTTCTGCACGACGACGTGCTAAAAACAACTTACGGTTAAACTCAGCTTCAGTCACACCCATTGGACAATTTACGATGATCTGTTCAAATGCAGGCATAGACTGTAGTGCAATTGGACCTAATGCATCGACATTGGTAGGTATTGGACGCCAAGCCAGTACTTTGCAACCTTCAGATTCGATTTCTTTAACTAATATTTGTTTTGAATGTGCAGCGATTGCTGGGTCTAAGTTGAGGAACACAGTTCCTACAGCAAACACTTCACTCAACGTAATGTCACTGAGTCGTTTTGCTTCCTCACGAAAGAATTGTTTTGGCATAGCCAAAAGAAGGCCGCATCCATCCCCAGTCTTACCATCTGCAGCAATACCACCACGGTGCGTCATACAACTTAAACTATGAATCGCGGTCTTGACTAAGTCATGACTCGCATCGCCTTGCATATGGGCGATTAATCCGAAACCACAGTTATCTTTAAACTCATCCGGTTGGTATAAACCTTTAGCGGGAGCTACAGTATTAGGCGATGGCATGTGCATAGCGTACCCTTCTTTTCAACATGGCCCGTAGGGGCAAAACTTATTCAATATTTCACTTACGATTTCATTCTGTAGAGATCAAGACTTCATTCATAATCTTGATTTTGCTTAGTTTACTCTGTTTCAAGCACACAAATATTTGACCATCTTTGCACTTATTTATAGCAGATTAACCAATGTGAATCGCACTCTGAATGGAATGTTTCGCTCTAAAACAGTGACAAAACATTCGCTCTTGCACCATTAATGCAATAAATATGCCAAAAAAATATATTTTAGGTTTATAGATTCAACTGATTGATAAATATTACTGATGCTGTATTTTTAGCCAGATTTAATGCATTTTTTTCGCACCAAAAAGATGCGACTTATTATTCTTATACATCAAATTGCGCTATTTTAGAACCAATATCAATTAAACGGATCGGTAATTTGATTATCAACTGAACGATTACTTTTTGGTAATTCATTTGTAGATTGCGAACGTTGCACATCAATGACATTACCTTGAGCATCTTTTCGAGTAACTGTTGTTCTAGTCGTTGTTTTAATTTGATTATTTAAAGCCAACAATGCTTTCTGTTGTGCAATGATTGTTTCATCAATTATCGGCAATGGTGCTGACTTCAAATTGACAGCATACATTTTATTGTTACCAATCAATTCATCCGAACCCAAGTCATTCACTAGAGGGACAAACTGATCTATTTTTTGAATTTTTGGCTTCACAGATGCGGGTAAATTATATGGAAGTTGATTTAGGGCTTGTTTTGCATCTCCCTCAGAATCGACTGGACCATAAGCCAAAACATATTGCTCGACTTGATCTTCACCACTCAATCTAAAATAAATTAAACCTTTGCGGCTTGTTTGTTTAAGCAAATAACTTTTAACGACATCTTCACTTCTGGCACGAAATAATTCAACAATCCATTTCTTTTGATTTTCCTGTAGATATTTCGTCCCACGGAATTCTGATAAATGATGACCTACAGCGACCACTCGAGTTGTGAGTTGTAGTGGGCGTACCTCATCTGTTAATCCACCCAAATTTGTTGTTGCAGCCACTTTTTCAGGCTGGATCATCGATTGAGTTTCTTCAATTTTTTTGGTTTCAGAAACCAGATCCTTGGTATCAGTGACTGCCCAAAAAATCAATGCGACAACAAAACAAAGCAAACCACCACTCAACCACACGTAAAGTTGAATATTTTGCCAATTTGATTGTTTTGTTGACATAAACTTACCTTTCTACGACAGTTGATTATTCAAAATTGCTTTTTTCATCAACTCTACATCAAAATCATTGGTGATGACTGCTTGACCTAATTGTTTCATCAGAATTAAACGTAATTGACCATTCAGCACTTTTTTGTCGTGAGACATATACCCCAAAAATTCATCTAATGGAATTTTTGGACATTTTATCGGTAAATTCGCACGTTGAATGATGTTTTTTGTACGCTCAACATCCTCAAGTGAAATCCAGCCCATTCGCTGTGATAAATCAGCCGCCATCACCATACCTGTTGCAACAGCTTCGCCATGTAACCAGACGCCGTAACCCAAATATGACTCAATAGCATGACCAAACGTATGTCCGAGATTCAATAAGGCACGCTCACCTTTTTCAGTCTCATCATTGGCAACAATACGCGCTTTATGTGCGCAAGAACGATATACCGCTTCTGCCAATAACTCAGCATCTCCAGCAACCAGTCGCTCCATATGCATCTCTAACCATACCAAGAAATCAACATCACCTAACAATGCATATTTGATGACTTCAGACAATCCAGCTGATAACTCACGTGGAGGTAATGACTTCAGTTGAGCCATATCCGCCAACACGACTTGTGGTTGCTGGAATGCCCCAATCATATTTTTACCCAGTGGATGATTAATTCCTGTTTTACCGCCCACACTTGAATCGACTTGAGAAAGTAATGTCGTTGGCACTTGAATAAAATACACACCACGCTGGAAGCAAGCAGACGCAAACCCTGCCATATCCCCAATCACACCACCACCTAGCGCTAGAACTGTACAATCTCGGTTAAAGCCTGCTTGCAAAAGCGCATCAAAAATCAGGTTTAAATGTTCAATATTTTTATATTTTTCACCATCAGGTAAAACACAAGTTTTCACTGTTTTACCCAAGGTTTCTAAGGCTTGAACATAATGATCTAGATATAGTGGTTTGACTGTCGTGTTGGTCACAACCATCACTTGACGACCATGAATATAGGGTTCAAGAAGTGTTTTTGGATTTAAGTGGCTTCCAATAAAAATCGGATAACGGCGATCGCCTAGTTCTACGTGTAAAGTTTGCATGATTTAAGAGTCAAATTTTCAAAGCGGTAATATTGGAATGATTGATGTCAGCAATGTGCTGACATCAATCTCATTTAGTTCAATACTTGAGACACTATAACCTGCAAAATTTTTTGTGCCAAATCTCGTGCAGCACCCTGATTGGTTTCAATAATATAGTGTGCCACATCACGATATAAAGGATCACGAATTGCGAGTAAATCCTTTAACTTTTGTTCAGGATTTTCAACTTGTAATAGCGGTCTATTCTTATCACGATAAGTGCGTTGTAATTGAATTTCTACAGGTGTGTACAAATAAATGACAATGCCACGATGCTTAAGGTATTCACGATTCACTGTTTGTGTCACAGCACCGCCACCAGTTGCAAGGACTAAATTTTTTTTATTTGTTAATTCATTAATAACAAGTGATTCACGAGTACGGAATCCTTGCTCACCCTCTTTTTCAAAAATCCATGGGATGGTCGCACCTGTCTTTCTTTCTATTTCATGATCGCTATCAAGAAACTCTCGATTGAGCAAATCTGCAAGATGTCGACCTACTGTTGTTTTCCCAGCTCCCATTGGCCCCACCAAATAAATATTTGGTAGGGATTCAAACTCATTGCTTTGCAAGGAGTCACCTATTGAATTGCTTTCATTGAAAGTATATTAATGATTTCTAGTTTGACTGTCATTAACAATTCTCGGTGTCACGAAGATTAATAACTCACGTTTCGCATCAGATTTTGCATCTTTACGGAACAGATGACCGATATATGGTAAGTCTCCTAAGAATGGCACTTTGGTTACTGTATTTCGAGTTTCTTGCTCAAAAATCCCCCCCAATACAACAGTTTCACCATTATCAACCAATACATTCGTGACGATTTCATTTTTATTAATGGTAATTTGACCCGTTGGCGTCGCTTGTCCAGGGGAATCACTAGTAATATTCAACTGCATCAGAATCTTATTGTCTGGAGTGATACTTGGAGTGACATCTAAACTTAAAGTTGCATCAACAAATTCTGTTTTAGCTACAGCACCTGCTCCAGTACCTTCAGAAGACTGATAAGGAATTTGTGTACCAGACGCAACTTTCGCATTTTGTTTGTCTGCAGTTAAAACTTTTGGTGTAGAAATTACCTCACCATAGCCATCAGATTGTAATGCCGACAACTCTAAATCAAGCATAAAGTTTGACATATTGATTAAACCAAAAGCGATTTTACCTGCCGCATCTGTAATACCTAAATCAACGTTCAAGTTATTTGGCCGAGTAATAGTTACTCTTCCCTCATCATCAGGATCTCTTATATCCCATACCGTATCTTCACTTCCGCCAATAACCAACTTGTTATTCGCTGTAATACCTGTAACACCCCATTTCACACCCATTTCTTTGGTGAAATCTGTCGTTGCACGAACAATACGTGCTTCAATCATGACCTGTTTAATAGATACATCCAACAAGTCAGTCATTTTTCGAATTTTATCAATATTTTGTGCTGTGTCATTGATAATCAAGGTGTTGGTTCGAGGATCGGCAACCATACTCCCTCGTGCACTAAGCAGCCCCTCTAAAGCCAGTGATTCTCCACCCGTGGTACGATTCGAAGTTGAGGCTTTTTGATCTCTTGAATCTTGAATGATTTTGAAAATATCTTCAGCTTTCGCATAACTGAGTTTAATATATTCAGTCTGAATCGGCGCAAGTTTAATACTTTGTGCAAGTGCTTTTGCTTCTTCATCTTCTGCTTTAGCAAGTTCTGAAACTGGCGCGATCCAAATGACATTTCCATTACGACGTTTATCCAAATTTTTGGTCTTTAAGATAATATCGAGTGCTTGATCCCAAGGCACATCTTTCAAACGCAAGGTAATATTGCCTTGTACTGAATCAGGTGTAACCATATTGATGCCCGTAAAATCTGCGAGCAGCTGTAAAACACGACGCACTTCAATATCTTGGAAATCTAAAGAGATTTTATTGCCTGTATAGCGATTCGGTGCAGATATATTTCGCGTATTTTGAGTTTCTTCAGGTCGTTTTAAACTTAAAGTGAGTTTATCTTCAGCCTGAAATGCCATGTATTCATAATTCCCCGTTGATTGGATTGTTACAATACCATTGGAACCTTCATTATAAGCGTCAACAGTCGAAACTGGTGTTGCGAAATCATTCACATTGAGTCGACGAATCAAATGCGCAGGTATCTTATTTCCTAAGAAGCGAACAACAACCTTACTCCCCTGTTGCTGTACATCGACTGGCGTATTGATATTTAACAATCGTAAGACAACTTGGCCTTCACCATTACTACCGCGCTGAAATCCAATATCTGCAAGCCCTTGTTGCTGCTTAATTGGCGCCTGAATAGGATTTGTAACAGGCACGATAGTTTTAGCATCATTATTAACTTTTAAAATAAACGTATTGCCCTCTATACGGGTCGTATAATTGCCTGATTTTTTTAAATTTACGGTCAATCTTGAACGTTGATCATCTGATGATACGTCCACAGATGTCGCTTCATCCGTTGCTACTGGAATGGATTTTTTGGCAACTTTTTGTTTGGCTTGCTCAAAGTCAAGAATGAGTTTACTTGGATTTGACAACTGATAAGCTTTTGGCTGAGGTGGAATACCATCGAACATGACGCGGATTTCAGTGCCCTGGCCAGCAACTTGCATGGGCAAAACGTCCGTCATCGTGACTTGAGCAACTGCCGTCTGCATTACAGCAATAGCAACCGTTGCCATTGAAAACTGACGAAGAGTGTTATTTATCATCGGTCTATCCCCACCCCAAAAAAAATTAAAACTGTTCTTCATTTTTATTCCTTATGTATATTTCAATCTATAGGGCCGAGTAAAACCAAACTGCGTGGTCTTTCGATATAGCCATCACTGCCATCAGGAACAATTTCCAATAGATCAATTCGTGTCGGATTTATATTTATAATTCTACCCTGATTCAGCCCTAGATAACTCCCCACTTGAACACGCTCAATCTCACGATCTGGCGTTTGAATGAGCCCAATGATCGCCCCACTTTTGCCCTTCATACTGCCTTTAAAGTATAAAGTTTCTAGAGCGTATCCCTCGAGCGGTTGCGGTTCTCGAGAAAGATTTGGATAAACTTTTTTCCCAGACAACACTTTTAGCTCATTGGCCAATGAACTTGGGTAGAAAGGATTCCTTAATTGCTGAGCAGAATATGCAAAAGTTGGTACTGGTGGAAATTCTGGCGCTGGTTTAATTTTTTGAGTAGGTTCACTCCTAATTCTTGCCATTTCCTGGTTCACCACATCGATTTGTGAACTACACCCAACTAGACTGATACCCACTACAGCCCCGATCATATATTTTAATTTTTTCATTATTTTTCACCCCCCGATTTCTTTTTCGCAGGTGGTTGCTTACTATCTTTTGGCTGAGCATTACCAGCAACATAACGATATGTCTTTGCTTGAATTAAATAATCAATTTTTGGAATATCAGATTTTTTGTCCTTTTGTAGCTCAGCACTAATATTAAAATCATGTAAAGTCACAATTCGAGCTAGTGCAGCTATACCACTAACAAAATTACCAAAAGAGTGATAATCACCAGTAGCTTCAATCGAAATAGGTTGTTCTATAAAAAACTCCTGAGCAACTTCCGATTCTAGCTTGATATTTTTGAATTTCAATCCTGAATTCACGCCAGTTAAGTTAATATCTTCAACTAAACTTGGAATTTCTGTTTCTTTCGGTAATTGTTGCAGTTGCTGATTAAAATTCTCTTCCATTTGATTGAGTTGAGCTTGATAAAGCTTAAGATTACGAAGATCAGAATCCTTCTTTTTAAAGTCTTCTAATAGGCTTTGTTGCTGGGCTTTTGCCTGATCAATTGAATCTAGTTTTGGTTTAATAGCCAAAAAATATCCGAGTAGGCACACAACAACAAAAATAATAATCCAGAAGGTAATTTTGACTGATAAAGGCCAACTACCCATATTATTAGGATCTAGTGTATTAAATTGTTGAACAAAGCGCTCAACCGTCATTTGTTTATTTTTGGCTGCTTGTTTGTCCAAGTCTAGATTGTCTAAATCATCCTGACTCATTTAGGACCTCCTTTATTTTTTTTGTTTTTATCATTCGCCGAATCAGTGTCTTGCATTGCAATTTCACCAATATCGACTGTAACAAAAAAAGTGCCATAGGATTCTTCAATTCTTGGGACTATAGAAGATTGGGGAGCCTCTTTCTTTTCCTCAACTGCAAGGAATGAGTTCATGAATGCATTTCTATACCATTCTGAAGCTTCTAAATTACGAAGTAACTCTGCAACTGTATTTGGACTTTCTGCACGACCCTCAATGGTAAATTTATCACCTAGTCGTGTAAATTTAGTCACATATGCATTTGCAGGCATAACGCGTACAAGCTCATCAATCAAACGTACAGTCACTGGACGTTGACCTTCTAGACCTTGAATTAATTTCATTCGATCAATGACTGCTTGACGTTGTTCTTCAAGTCCATCCAAGGTTTTAAGTTGTTCATCTAAAGTTTGGTTTGTACTACTTACCAACTGATTTGCTTGTTCATGGTCATTCAGTTTTTGATTTAAAAAGAACCATGTTGCTAACACCATTACTGCAGCCAATACCGCACTCAGCACACAAAAAAGGATAAATTGTTTTTTTCGCTCTTCTCGTCGCTCTTCACGCCAAGGGAGTAAGTTAATTTTTGCCATTAATCAAAACTCCTCATTGCTAAGCCACATGCTACCAACAGTGACGGCGCATCATTTTCTAATTTTTTTAAGTCAATTTGAGGTGAAAAACCCATTTGCACAAATGGATTTGCAATCGTGACCCGATAACCTAGCTTTTGTTGCATGAGTTTGGATAAACCAGGGATATTTGCATTACCCCCTGCCAACAAAATATGATCTAACTCACTAAACTGCGAAGATGAGAAAAAGAATTGTAATGATCTTGCAGCCTGTTGAACCACAGCTTCTAGGAAAGGTAATAGCACTTCTGAATCATAATCATCGGGCAATGTTTGATCTTTTTTCGCTCTTCCTGCTTCATCAAACGATAATCCATATCGATTTTGAATATCTTGCGTCAGCTGTTTCCCACCAAACACCTGCTCACGGGTATAAATAATTTTACCATTTTGCATGACTGACAAGGTTGTCATGGTATGGCCAATGTCTAAAATACCCACCAGATTGACACCAATAGGTAAAGTATCTCCAAACACTTCGAAACTACGCTCTAAAGCATAACTTTCTACATCGGCCACTTTTGGCGTTAAGCCACTGACGCCAATCACTTCTACCCTAGAGTCAATATTTTCTGTTCTTGTCGCGACCAAAAGCACATTGACACGATCTGCATCTGACAACTTATCTGGCAAGACCTCAAAGTCTAAGCTGACTTCATCTAATGGAAAGGGAATATACTGCTCCGCCTCCATACGGATCTGCACCTCACGCTCATCGTCATTCATATCTTTGTCCATTTCTATTATTTTATGAATAACCATGGACGTCGGAATAGCAAATGCCGCATTCAACGATTGTGGGTTAGCTATATTGATTGCTCGTTCTAAAGCTTCAGCAACTGCCTCAGTATTTAATATATTTTTTTCGACTACACTTCCATCAACGAGTGGACTTAAACCATAGCTCTCCACCCAATAGCGACCGTTTTTAACAGATAACTCTAATATCTTTACAGAAGTCGAACTAATGTCTACTCCTATTAACCCCTTATTTGGCTTACGATATAGTCTAAGCACGATGAAATTCCTATTATTTTTCTTTCCCCAACAATTTACAAACTATGAAAATGCCATTAATTTCTTGATGGATATAATAACTTAACTAACAATCCATCAAATGTGAAGCTATACTGACCATTAATTAGTTTGCCTTAGCACTATTAAAACTTACTTGTTATGAAAAAGCTATCTTGTTGTGGAAACATTCACCCATTTTTTTTGCTAATTATCATTGCTTTAATGGCAATTCCTATGGGTTTTTACGGAATGTACCTATATATCGCTCCGTCTTTACCTGAAATGAGCTCGCTCAAGAAGGCTCCTCTACTTAAGCCACTACAAGTGTATACGGCAGATAATCAGCTGATTGCAGAGTATGGAGGTAAGCTTTCTGTACCTGTAGAATATGAACAGATTCCAGAACAGTTTATTCATGCCTTTCTAGCTGCAGAAGATTCATCTTTTTTCGAGCATAGTGGTATTAGTTTTAAGGGTTTAGGGCGAGCGTTAACAGAATCGGTCACTGGTTCAGATGTACAAACAGGTGGCTCCACGATCACCATGCAAGTGGCTAAAAACTATTATTTAAGTTCTGATCGTACACTTAAGCGCAAACTCACTGAAATTTTTCTAGCACGTAAGATTGAGCAAAATCTGTCAAAAGAAGACATTCTCACGTTATATGTCAATAAAATTTTCTTAGGTAAAAATGCCTATGGAATTGCTGCGGCAGCTAAAATTTATTATGACAAAAGCTTAGATCAGCTCAGTATTGCTCAAATGGCAATGCTCGCAGGTCTTCCTAAAGCGCCTTCAAAATATAACCCTGTTGCCAATCCTGAACGTGCTTTAGAACGACGCAACTGGATTTTAGGGCGAATGCTGCAACTTGGTTATATCAATCAAAAACAATATAACGAGGCCGTTGCTGAACCTGTGGTTTTAAATATGCCCAATCGCGGCGTAAGCAATAAGTTTCCCTATGTCGGTGAAATGGTTCGTTCAGAACTGGTCAATAAATTTGGTGAGCTTGCAGTAGACTCTGGCTATAAGGTTTACACCACCATCGACAGCAAACGTCAAGCATATGCCGAGGATGCTGTTCGAAGAGGATTGGAAGATTATGACCGTCGTCATGGTTGGCGCGGAGCAGAAGCACATGATCAACCTTTAAAGAATTTTATTGCTTATGCAAACACCTACCCAGCCGAAGTGACTCAGGTCAATACCAATTCGTTTGAAGCATTGATGCAAAATGGCGAAACTGTGACTGTACCTTGGTCTGGAATGTCATGGGCTCGCCCCTACCGAAGTGCTGACAGTGTAGGTGGTGCACCAAGCAAAGCATCGCAAATTGTCAAAGTAAAAGATATCGTTCGCTTAAGACCAAATGAAAACAAAACCTCTTGGGCACTGGTACAAATTCCAAAAGTACAAGGTCAACTCATTGCTTTAAATCCAAATGATGGTTCAATCATCGCTGTCGTCGGTGGTTATAATTTCTATCAATCTAAGTTTAACCGCGCCCTTCAAGGCTGGCGTCAACCTGGTTCAACCATTAAACCTTTTGTGTATGCATTGGCACTTGAACGTGGCATGACACCTTATTCAATGGTCAATGATAATCCCATCACCATTGGAAAATGGTCACCTAAAAACTCCGATGGTCGCTACTTAGGCATGATTCCTTTGCGTCGTGCACTTTATTTATCACGTAACACCGTTTCAGTCCGCTTATTACAAACGGTTGGCATTGAACGTACTCGTCAGTTGTTTATGGATTTTGGTTTACAAGAAGACCAAATTCCTCGTAACTACACCATTGCTTTAGGAACACCTCAAGTCTTACCCGTACAAATGGCAACAGGCTACTCTGCGATTGCCAATGGTGGTTTCCGTGTACAACCGCATTTTATCAGTCGTATTGAAGATGCTTACGGTAAAGTGATTTATCAAGCAAATCCTGAATATGCATGTATTAAGTGTATTCGTGAGAATAAACAACCAGAAAAAAATGAAACCGTTACCCCTGATGATGAAGTGATTGAAGTCACTAACCAATCTGATAACGAACAAGATTTAGAACCATTAACCGCTGAAGAAAAAAGTAAATATCGTCAAGCTCAGCGCATATTAAAATCAAGCTCAGCATTTGACATGGCCAATATTCTAAAAGACGTGATCCAACACGGTACGGGTCGTGCAGCATTAAAAATTGGTCGTCCAGATATTGGTGGTAAAACAGGTACAACCAACGACGCTAAAGATGCTTGGTTTGCAGGCTTTAATGGTAAGTTGGTGGCGATTACTTGGGTTGGCTTTGACCAACCTTCTACACTCGGTCGTCGTGAGTATGGCGGTATTGCAGCCCTTCCGATATGGAGTAACTTCATGCAGAAGTCGCTTGAAGGGACACCGCCAGCTTGGGTCACTTTAGACAAAAATGCCAAAGCCCCTATTTCACGTGATCATCGTACCAAAAATACCATTGAACATGAAGAAACCGATGATGATGGTAAACCACCTTTGGCTCGCCCAATTTATCGTGCGTCACCTGTAACACCAAAGCCAGATGTATCGAATGACTTTGATGATTTACCAGGTGAGGAACAACCCTTGCAACCTTCAGATGCACCTCCACCAAGTCTAAGTCCGAAGAAAGAAACTAAACAGCAAGATGCCATTGAAGATCTCATCAATCGAGTTCAATAATAAAAAAGCCCTCATTTGAGGGCTTTTTTATTGGCTATAGCATTGCTCATGTTTACGTAGATTCTTTCTTTTTAAAGACATAAATTTGAAACTGCGCATTGAGTTCAAACTGTTGTTCTTGCTCCAAGGCCAAACGACGTTCTGGCTTCGCTTTATACGCATAAGGCGTCATTGCAATTAGATTTTTTAAATCTTGCTGTTCCAAACACATAGGAGCATCGATCACTTGTGCATCGACCAAGTCAAAGTTTCCAGCCAACTGATCTACAAATTTATGTGAATCGTGTGGATTCACTTCTTCAAATAATGCTTCACGCATCGCAAGTAAATGCTCCGTAGCTGGCGTAGCAACCAACAAATAACCTTCAGATTTTAATACACGGAGAATTTCCTGTTCAGGAATCGGACTAAATAGGCTGGTACACAAGTCAATTGAATGATCCATTACAGGCAAAGTTGCACCCGTACCAACCACCCAAGTCACGTCCTTATTTAATTTTGCGGCTACCTGAATCGCGTTTTTGGCGATATCTACCCCAACACATTGCAGTACTTCAGCTTGCATCGCATTGGTATAATAGCCTTCACCACAACCTATATCTAATAGATTTTCAATACGCAATTGACGAATTTTGGACACCACGGCTTGCTGTAACGGCGCATAGAAACCACCACTCAAAAAGGCGCGACGGGCTTGAACCGACTCAGGCGTATCTCCAGGGTTTTTACTATGCTTATGTTGTACGACATGTAAATTGACATAGCCTTGTTTAGCCACGTCATAACTATGATGATTGCCACATCTCCACGTTCTTTCTGTTAGCTTTAAACTCTCACGACACACTGGACACATGAGCAAATTCATCATTTTCTCCAAAACAAATTACACAGCATAAAAAAAGCCGGCGCATGCCGACTTTTTCAAAAAAGATCTGCTTAACGTAATTTTAAAGTCATTAGACCTAAAACTACCAGCATAATTGTGATAATCCAGAAACGAATCACCACCTGAGTTTCTCTCCAGCCTTTTTTCTCATAGTGATGGTGCAATGGTGCCATTAAAAACACACGCTTATTACGCATACGCAGAGAACCAATTTGCAAGAATACAGATACAGCTTCAACCAAGAACACACCTGCCATAATAGCAAACACGATTTCTTGACGAACCATCACCGCAATCGTTCCAAGCATTGCACCTAAAGATAGCGCACCAACATCACCCATAAAGACTTGAGCAGGGTGAGCGTTATACCAAAGGAATGCCAAACCTGCACCAATCATCGCGGCACAGATCACAACCAATTCAGATGCATATTTCACATAAGGCACATGCAGATAAGTCGCAAAACGTGCATCACCAGCCAAGTAAGCAAAAACGCCTAGACCAGCTGCAACAAGTACGATTGGCATAATCGCCAAACCATCTAAACCATCTGTAAGATTTACAGCGTTTGACGCACCATTAATCACCAGATAAGTAAATGCAATAAAGCCAATACCAAATGGAATAATGGAAAGCGGAATACTAAAGTTTTTCAGGAATGGAATAAGCAAATCCAACATATTGGCTGTATGAATAGGGTTTGCCTGTTGCTGGGCAATTACATACAGTGCAATACCTGCACCCAATGAACCTACCGATGTCCAGAAGAATTTCTTACGTGCTGGTAATCCTGCATTGTCTTTATAGCGAATTTTAATCCAGTCATCCGCCCATCCTACAGCACCGAAAATCACCATGACAGCCAGAACAATCCATACATATGGATTAGATAAATCTGCCCAAAGTAAGGTTGAAATACCAATAGACAATAAGATTAAGAGCCCACCCATTGTTGGTGTCCCCATCTTTTTTGCATGGTTTTCTGGCGCGAAAGAACTGACTGCTTGGCCGTATTTCAAAGCCTGCAGTTTACGGATCATGATCGGTCCAAGCACCAAACCAATCGTCATTGCTGTCAAAACGCTGAGCAGAGCTCTTAATGTTAAATAACGAACAACTTGGAACGAACTGTGGTAACCCGACAGTTGTTCAAATAACCATAACAGCATTTAGAGTTTCTCCATCAATTCCGCCATCAACGTTTCCATATGAGTATAACGAGAACCCTTAAAGAGGAAACTCATAGACTGTGGATGGTGTGTTTCGACTAAACTTATTAAAAATGGAAGTGCTTGTTCCTGAGTCAGGAATGCTTGTAGTTTTTTACCATATTGCGTGCTTCTTGCACCTTCTTGAGCCGCGGGTGAAAACTCACCAACAGCAACAACAAAATTGAGTCCTTTAATTGAAACCAAATCTCGTCCCAATTTGTAGTGTTCTTGAGCAGCACTTGCACCCAATTCACCAATATCACCAATCACCATAACACGAATACCTTCCTGCTGAGCAAGCACTTCCCCTGCAGCTCGCATCGATGATGGATTCGCATTATAAGTATCATCAATAAATAAAAAATCTTTGTGTTTGATAAAGTTCAAACGACCTTTTGCCCCTTCGGCTTGTTCCAGTCCAGCGACAATATCTTGTAATGAAACCCCAATGGCCAGTGCAAATGCCGTTGCAGCCATTGCATTCTGAACATTATGTTCACCTGCAAATGGCAAATGAACATGGCTATGTCCTTGCGGTGTGTTCAATACAAACGAAGAAGATTGTGGATGTAACTCAATTTCAGTAGCAAAGACTTCACCACTTTCACCAAAACTGAGTTGCTGATCAGTCACAACTGCTTGACGAATCGTTTCTGCATAATCATCCGCAGCAGGAACTATCGATGTTCCAGATTTGAGAATATTTGCATATATTTCAGATTTGGCGCGACAAATTCCATCTCTGCCACCAAATTCACCCAAATGTGCAGTACCAATATTAATAATTCCTGCGACATGGGGTTGAACAAGACTCGAAGTATAGGCAATTTCACCCTGATGACTCGCACCCAATTCCATCACAGCATATTGATGTTCTGAACGAAGTTCGAGCAACATCATGGGCACACCTAAATCATTATTTAAGTTACCACGGGTGATAAGGGTCGGCGCAAGTCGATTGAGAATACTGCCTAACATTTCCTTGGTGGTGGTTTTACCACTACTTCCAGTCAAGGCAATCACTTTCAATTGGGTATTTTGTTGGCGGCGATAAGCCCCTAAATGCCCCAATGCAAGACGTGTGTCTTCAACCACCAACTGTGCAATATCAGCATCGACAGGATGGCTGACGATTGCAATTTCACACCCTTGTTCCGCAACTTGCTTGATAAAATCATGCGCATTGAAACGCTCACCCTTCAACGCAAGAAAGACATCACCTTGTTCAGCATGTCGTGAATCAGTCAAAATTCGTTTAATTTGACCTTTTGGAACTCGATTATTATGCCATTGACCTTGAGTCGCTTGTTGTAATTGTTCGACTGTCCACGGTTCTAAAGGCACAGTACTGGTCGTTGATGTATGCATATGAATGTCCTTATTGTGCAGGATAAGCTGAATCTAAATCATGATGTTGAGCATCAATTGCTGCTTGCACTTCAACCACATCATCAAACCAATGGCGAACCCCATCGATCTCCTGATAGTTTTCATGTCCTTTACCTGCAATGACGACAATATCACCAGACTTGGCTTGTTGTACTGCAAATTTAATGGCTTCACGGCGATCATGAATTTCATGAACATTTTTACCGTCAAAATGAATGCCTGCTTTCATATCTGCAAAAATTTGTTCAGGATTTTCAGTACGCGGATTATCCGAAGTTAACAAGACAATATCAGAATAATCTAACGCCGCTTGCGTCATCAAAGGTCGTTTACCCCGATCACGATCTCCACCACAACCAAATACCGCCCATAAGTCTTGAGACACGTGGCGTTTTAAGGTCGTTAAGACTTGAATCAATGCATCAGGGGTATGCGCATAATCCACAACGAATAAACGCTCGCCATCGCGAATCACCTGCATGCGTCCAGGTGCACCTTTTAGCTGTGGAGCAATGTCAATGAGTTGCTCCAAATCAAAGCCTGCTTGCTCAGCCATAATTAAGCTCGCAACCAGATTTTCAATATTGAAATGTCCAAGCAATGGGCTGTGCACGGTAAAATCACCGTTTTTAGTGATCAGTCTGAAATGCACGCCACTTAAACTGTATTGAATATCTTGAACTTGGTAATCTGCTTTTTGCGTGGTTGAATAGGTTAAAATTTGAGGTTGTGCAGGATTGCACTTCGCCGCATCAATCATCACATGGGCATGGGCATCATCAATATTGATGATTGCGACTTTTAAAGATTCAAATTTGAATAGACGTGATTTCGCTTCAGCATATGCTTCAAGCGTACCGTGATAATCCAAATGATCACGACTTAAATTACTATAAGCTGCGATTTCAATATCGCAGCCCGCAAGACGACCTTGTTCCAGACCATGTGAACTGGCTTCAATTGAGGCAAATTTTGCGCCTTGAACCGCATATTCATGTAAAGCATTTTGCAGATGTAGCGCATCTAAAGTGGTATGAGAAGACGCTTCCAGATTCGGTAAAATACCATTCCCTGTTGTTCCCATCACGGCACAAGCTTGACCTTGTAACATCAGCAATTCTGCTACTAGACGAGAAATCGTGGTTTTACCATTGGTTCCAGTAACTGCCAAAATTTGGGGTAATTCAACTTGGGTAGTCGCTTTTAAATATTGCTTCTGCCATGTACCCATTAAGTGACGAACAGTCGCCACTTGAATACTGTTTTCAATCTCTAATTGAGATTCGCTCACCACTGCAATCGCCCCTTTTTCAAGGGCAATACGTGCGAACTGTATCGTCTTTTCAGGTTGTGAAAAACTATCTAGGGCAATAAAAATTTGCCCTTGTTGGACTTTACGGCTATCCAGAACAAAACCATTGAATGGTTGTTTCATCCATCCAGCAATATTTTCAACGGGATACAGTTCTTGAAATGTAATGGACATTCAACACCTATTACTGGATTTTTTGAGTTTCTAAAGGTTTATCTAAAGGAACATTGAGCAAACGAAGTGATTCTTGCATCACACGTGCGAAAACTGGTGCAGACACCGTACCGCCGTAATAAGCGCCTTTCGGGTTCTCAACAACCACAAACATGGCTAAACGCGGATCACTCACAGGCGCTACACCTGAAAATAATGCACGATATTCTGTCGTAGAATAACCTTTACGGTCTGGACGTAGTTTATGTGCTGTACCCGTTTTACCTGCGACACGATAGCCAGGGATATTTGCACGTGTAGCCGTACCACCTGGCTGCGTTGCAGACTCCATCATCAACATCACTTGATCTGCAATTTTTGGATCAATAATCTGCTGACCTTTTGGTAAGGTATCGAGCTTATAGAGACTTAGAGGCATTTTTAAGCCTTTGTTTGCAAGCATTCCATAAGCATCAACCATTTGTAATACAGTGGCATTTAAACCATAACCATACGACATGGTCGCCACTTCTGATACATTCCATTTGCTTGGTGGCAAAATCAAACCGGCACTTTCACCTGGGAATTTCACCGCTGAACGCTCACCAAAACCTATGCGTTTTAAAAAAGTTGGCAAGGTAGAATATGGCAGTGAAAGTGCAATTTTTGAGACACCGACGTTCGATGACTTTTGAATGATTCCACCTAATGTCAATGAACCATAATTATGCGTATCACGGATGGTATGGTTACCCACACGCATAGATCCTGGAGAAGTATTGACCACCGTATTTGGTGCAAATTTTCCTGTTTCCAATGCCATCGCAATGGTCAATGGTTTCATGGTCGAACCAGGTTCAAACATATCAATCGCACCACGGTTACGCATTGCGTCTTTGTTTTTCGTTCCATTTTTGTCATTTGGGTTGTACGACGGCCAACTGGTCATCGCTAAAATTTCACCCGTTTTGACATCGATTGCAATCGCTGTTGCAGATCGTGCATTGTTGGCCACACCGACCGCGGTTAATTCACGATACATGATGTACTGTAAACGTGAGTCGATACTAAGGGTAATATTTTCACCCGCTTCGACTTCTTTAATCACTTCTGGAGTTTTAACACGGTTACCATGTTTATCACGTGCAATTTTCTGCTCGCCATCCACACCAGATAAACGAGCATTTAATTGCATTTCTAAACCTTCAATCCCAACCCCTTCACTATTGGTTAAACCAATAATCTGCGCATTTGGCTGAGGCTGCGGATAATAACGTTTGTAGGACTTTTCAGCATAGACCCCAGCAAAATCACGTTTAACGATTATTTCAGCTTGAGGCGGTGGTACTTCTTTTTTCAAAACCAAATAACGTGAACGCGCACGTGCTTCTACATCTTTTTTCAATTTGGCACGATCAATACCGACCGCATCTGCCAACTCATCTAAATTTAGATTTTCTTTCGGTAACTGATTTTTAAGCTTATAACTATTCGGCGTTTTCTTTAACTCTTCAGTAATTTTCTCGTAGGTCGCTTTGGTCTCATAATAATTCTGAGGATCAATCACCACTTTCATAATGGGCGTACTAATAGCCAAAGGCACACCATTACGGTCGCTAATCACACCGCGCATTGCTTTAAGTTTTTCAGTTCTTAAAATTTTTGCATTGGCTTTATTTTGCAAGAAATCACGATTCACCACTTGTACAAAAAAAGCACGCGTGACTAAGCCAACAAAACACAGTAATACAAAGCCCCACATGAGGTAAAAGCGCCACATATCGACAGCAAGTGTAGGTTTTTCCGTAATGGAATGCTGTTTTTTCCGAGTGGGTTTTGTTATTCGCTTATTGGACATTCAGCACGCCTTATTTCTTTTGCTTTGATTCAGTAGGTAAAGAAATGACCACCGTCTGAGCTGTCGGTGGTGAATACATTCTTAGTTGCGTCACTGCACGTGTTCCGATTTGTGCAGTCGCACCAAATGTTTGTTGCTCAATGAGCAAACGCCCCCATTCCGCATTAATGTCTTCACGCTCACGCATGTGGGCATTATATTCACGGAAATCATGGCGATACAAATACACTTGATAGACCACCATAAAAGCGCTAATTAGAATAAAAGCCGTTAAGACCATATACGTTATGGTTTTTTTTCTAGCAAGCTTAGGGGTAACTTTATCTTCTGTAATGTCTTGCTTCATTCTGCGCCTTTTTTGTCTAAGCGTTCTGCAACACGCAACCAAGCACTGCGTGACCGTGGGTTTTCTTTTACTTCTGCTTCACTTGCACGGATACGATCGATTTTTTTCAAGGTTCTCGTATCTTTTACTTTTTGAGGCATGCCCCAACCTGTATCTTCTGCTAATGTTGATTCTTTTTGAATAAATTGTTTAATAATACGATCTTCCAAAGAATGGAAACTGATCACTGCTAAACGTCCACCCGATTTTAGCAAATCTAAAGCTTGTGGTAAAAAAGCATGAACATCATCTAATTCTTTATTTATTTCAATACGAATCGCTTGGAAAGTACGGGTTGCGGCATGTTTATTCTTTTCCCATTTTGGATGGGCTACTTTAACAATTTCAGCCAATTGTGCAGTCGTTTCAATCAACCCTGCTGCTTTAATGGCTTTGGCAATACGACGACTATAACGCTCTTCACCATATTGAAAAATTACATTCGCCAAATGCGTTTCATCGACTTCCAACAACCATTCTGCTGCGGTTAGACCTTGTGAATTGTCCATACGCATATCAAGTGGACCATCTTTCATAAAGCTAAAACCACGTTCAGCCTGATCAAGCTGTGGAGATGACACACCTAAATCTGCCATAATCCCATCAACTTCTTCAACACCAATCTGATTCAGTTCAGATTTTAAATCTGCAAAGCTTGCATGAATGATCTTAAAACGTGGATCTTCTTGTTCTAATTCAGCCGCCACAGCCAATGCTTGTGGATCTTTATCAAAGGCATAAACTCGCGCATTTTCATCTAATTTTGAAAGCAACAAACGTGTATGTCCACCACGACCAAACGTGCCATCAACATAAATTCCTGTATTGCGATCAGCCACTAAGGCATCTACAGTTTCGTGAAGTAATACAGAAATATGTGACATATGAATTGGTTCAAAACAAAGAAAATTTAACTGCACATTATTACCTTGTTTTAACAAAGCTCCAAACGACTTTTTGTACTGAAATATTACTTTTCATAGAAAAAACCGTTTTATTTTTTAATTCTGAATCATTTCGCCCCTAATCCACTGCAATTTTTCAAAATACGCTTTAAAAAATTGTAAAAGCTGATGCATTTAAACCATCACGTAGCGTCTACGCCAGTTATTATTTGCTATCATAGACCTCCGATCCTCTGCTCTATGCACACCATGTTTAACATCACAAAAAATGTTGAGCGGCTGCACCTCCTTTCAATATGAAAAAACTGTCTTTTTTGCTCATTGCCGTCATAATTTTTAGCATATTACTCATCACCGTCTGGATGAAGATGCCAAACCAAGAGGAAAAAGCGTCGCACAAAGCCACCGTGTGTAATGTGATGAGAGACAATCCAAAATTAAAACAAGAAGATCAAATTTTCGAACAAGTTGAATTTATGTATGGCAACAGCACCCCAAGCTATGCCTACAAAAAACCTAAATTTTATGATGCATATGCACGTGAGTTGATTCAACAATTTCTTGCTTTATCGGAACAGCAACAAGCAGTTGCTCGAAAAGACTATCGTCAATGTTTTGATCATTTGGATTAATGAAATTATCAGTCCGTTTTAATGACATCATTTCACATAAATTAAATAATGAATATTGAGTTGAAAATATTCATTATTTTTTGTATTTGAATTTTTAAATGGTTTACGTATATTGATTTGAAAAGCATTAAATTTAAATGCAGATGATGTTCGTATCATTTAGCTTTTATTCATCACAAATAAAAACAACTAAAGAAGAAAATTTAAGGAATCAGCATGAAAAAAATTAAGATCATTGCGCTAAGCTTATTCAGTTTAACAGGTTGTATAACCCTTTCAGGGAATTACGAAGTTCAGGCATTCGATGAAAATGGTACTCAACTTCAAGGTCCTCGTATGATTTCACAAGGATCTGGCATCTATACTGCAAAAAACGTGTTGTGTCAGATACACCCTAATGCGTCGATAAAAGTCATCAATCTTGATCAGAATATTGAAGTCAAAAATGAAGCACGCCATTGTCAAAATAGTACAAATACAAAACCTGTTCCAACTCAGTCCACAGCCAAATTTGAAGCACCGAAAAATTTCACTTTTTCAGACTCAAACTATCAGCTCATTTTTCAAAATTCTGACACAATAAAAGCGACTTATGAATATACAACACATAATGAAACTGTAAATAACTGGTCGAAATTATTGACGATTCATGCTTTAAAAAACTCAAAACTTAGCGCTCAGCAATACGCGAATTTACAAATGAATCAACTGCAAAAAGCTGGTTTTAATCAAAACCCTCAATTGAGTTCTCAGCATGATGCAATTTACCTTTCAGTAACTTATTTACCGACAGATTTGAAGTCAAAAAACTTAATGGCATCTACATATGAAGTTAATGTTCAGAAAATATTTGCTCAATGTAAACCTCTTATAACGCTGAGTATTGCTGAAAGACTACCTGCAGATAAAGCTTCACTAGAGACAACTTTACAAAAAACGCGGGATACATTGATGACTCAGTTAGCTGCAAATCCATGGAAACCATTTTGCTCATAACCTAATGTTTTTAATCGTTATTAATTATTTTTTTAATTTCATACATATTGCACTTGAAGATAAAAAAGCCGATTCATTGGAATCGGCTTTTGTTTTGAAAATTACTATGCAAGTTTATTTACGATTGTTATAAATCTGATCAAACGTTGCACCATTCACGAAATGGGTTTGCTGTGCTTTTGCCCAACCACCAAATACATCATCAATGGTAAATGTCTTAATTGCTGGGAATTGTTGTTTATATTTGGCTAAAACTTTGGCATTACGAGGACGATAAAAATGCTTCGCCGCCATATCCTGACCTAAAGGAGAATACAAATAATTGATATAACCTTGCGCTAACCATTTATTGCCATTTTTCTCAACTGTCTTATCGACAATAGCAACTGAAGGTTCAGTCAAAATAGACATTGATGGATAAACAATATCAAACTTATTTTTGCCCAAGGTTTTTTGAGTAATGAGCGCTTCATTTTCCCAAGTCAGTAAAACATCACCAATATTGCGTTCAGCAAACGTTGTCATAGATGCTCGCGCAGCAGAATCCATCACTTTGACATTATGGTACATTTTGCCCACAAATTCTTTGGCTTTAGCATCACTACCCCCTGGTTGTTTCAATGCATAACCCCATGCTGAAAGGTAAACCCAACGTGGCAATCCACCTGTTTTTGGATTTGGGGTAATAATTTCTACACCTGGTTTGACCAAATCTGACCAATCTTTGATGTGTTTTGGATTGCCTTTTCGCACCATAAATACAACAGTTGAGGTATATGGCGCTGAGTTGTGAGGAAACTCTTTTTGCCATCCAGATCGAATTTGACCTGAACGTACAATTTCCTCAATATCATTCGCCAATGCCAGTGTGACCACATCACCTTTTAAACCATCAACCACCGAACGTGCCTGCTTACCAGAACCACCGTGCGATTGTTTAAAATGAATTTTCTGACCAGTACGGCTCGACCAATATGTTCCAAATGATTTGTTAAAATCATCGTAAAATTCACGAGTTGCATCGTAAGAGACATTTAAAAATTCACGATCTGCAGCTTGAACTGCTGTCGTTCCTGTAAAAAAACTCACTGCCAAGACAGCAGAAGCCATCATGGATTTCATCTGAAATTTCATATCAGCTCTATTTTATTCATCATAAATTGTAATCAATATATGAAATTCACTCATAAACCGCAATTAGTCTTGTTATTTCCTGATAAGTAATTTATTTAATTTTTTAGTATTTTTACTTTAATTCTATTTGAATAAAAATGATTCACCTTCATTAGGTATTCTGAAAAGATAACACTTGACCTATCGTATATAGAACAATCAAGAAAACAGATTATCTCTAAATTTATTACAATATTCATATAAAAAATGATTTTTTTATTTTCAAAACAATAAAATATATCGCATTTCAAGTCAGTCGACATCTCAACCCTATGCTTTTCCGAAACGATATAAATGGATTAAGAGCCATTGCAGTCTTGGCTGTGGTTATCTTTCACTTTAACCCCCACTGGTTACCTGGTGGTTTTGCTGGTGTAGATGTATTTTTTGTAATTTCTGGTTTTTTGATGACTTCCATCATTTTCACTGGAATCGAAAAGAATTCTTTTCATCTTTTTAAATTCTACACTGCACGTGCAAACCGTATTATTCCAGTCTTAACTGCAATGGTGAGTGCTTTGTTCATTTTCGGCTGGTTTTATTTAGCACCCGATGATTATCGTCATTTGGCTAAACAAGTTGAACAAAGCTCAATCTTTAGCTCCAATATCCTCTTTGCAAAAGACGGAGGCTATTTCGATAGCAATGAAAAAACCAAATGGCTATTACATACTTGGTCATTGTCTGTGGAATGGCAGTTTTATATCTTTTTCCCAATTTTAATCGTATTGATTAAAAAATATTTGACGTTTTGCGGTATTCGGAAATTTTTTCTTGGGCTCTTCCTTTTAAGCTTTTGTTATTGTCTTTACGCTACCCACCAAGATCAAAATAAAGCTTACTTTTTATTAAGCAGTCGCGCTTGGGAAATGTTATTTGGTGGTTTGGCATTTCTGTTTCCAGTTCAATTGAATTCAAAATCTCGAATCTACGCCCAAATGCTTGGATTAGGCTTAATCATCTGCTCATATATTTTCATTTCAGAAGAAACCCCTTGGCCAGGCTATATGGCACTGCTTCCAGTATTTGGAGCCTATTTAATTGTTTTAGCCAATGTTCAGAACAATATTTTAATCAATAATTTTTTATTTAGATCACTTGGAAAATGGTCATATTCTATTTATGTCTGGCATTGGCCTTTGGTGGTTTTTGGTCTGTATTTCTCTATAGAACATTGGTGGTTATACGGAATTCCTCTTTCTATCTTAATCGGTTATCTGAGTTATCAAACTATTGAAAGAATAAAACTTCCGACCTATAACCACTGGAAAAATATTTATAAAGTTAAACCTATCTACCTCGCCATTTTTCTATTGGGA